>NZ_JAIZ01000520.1 GCF_000710465.2 Kitasatospora sp. MBT63
GCGTTCGCCGATCGCCGCACTGGTGACCGAGATGCTGGAGGACGTCGGCCCCTGACCCCACCGGGTGCGCCGACCGTCTGAACGGCGGGTACGAACGGTACGAAAACGCCCAGGACAAAATCAGACAATCCACCATGAAGGGGCCTGTCGCCGAGCGACAGGCCCCTTGCCTGCCATCACAACTGACGGCGCCTTGTCCATGGATCGGCAGAACTCGGCGCCCGCGAAGATTGTGAGATGCGCCACGCAACCGGGAATTGCGTAGACATGGCCCGGTGCGGCATGGTGAGGGTTCTGTCAGGCCCCGCGTACGGCAGAACCCACGGCTCGGCAACTCCGGTTGGCGGGCACAGAACTGAACACCGATGAGTCGTACGCCGCCCGATCCGTTCGCCGTTCCGAGTCTCTCGGGCCGGTGCCGGGCCAGTGCCTCCCGTGACCAGAGCAGGGGCGGAGGCCAGCGCCAAGGGGCAGATTGCGCCCGCACGGTCACGCGTGGGCGACGCTGGAAGGAAACCATGTGACTCGGATCTCGGTCCGGGGAGTCGCTGTGGCCTCAGCCACCGCGGTCACCGCTGTCGGTGCCGTCGTTGGTGCGGCCTCGGGCAGCGAGGGCAAGGCCGTCACGACGGTCGATGTCGCGAGCGCCACGCTGCTCGCCGACGTTCCCTCGGGTGCCCAGGCGCAGACCGTCAGCGACAACTTCAGCGAGCAGGCCAACGCCCAGCAGGTGTCGGCCGACGCGGCTGCCAAGAAGGCCGCCGAGGAGGCCGCGCGCCAGAAGGCCGCCGCCGACGCGCAGGCCAAGGCCGACGCCGAGAAGGCTGCCGCCAAGGCTGCCGACGACAAGCGCAAGGCAGACGAGGAGGCCGCCAACCGCGACAAGGCTCGCACCACGCTGGCCGCCGTCAGCCCCGGCTCCGTCCAGGAGATGGCGCTCCAGATCATCGGCGACGACTCGCAGTTCCAGTGCTTCAGCCAGATCGTGAAGCGCGAGAGCGGCTGGAACTACACCGCCACCAATGCCTCCTCCGGTGCCTACGGCCTGGTCCAGGCGCTGCCCGGCTCGAAGATGGCCTCGGCCGGCGCCGACTGGCGGACCAACCCCGCGACCCAGATCAAGTGGGGCCTGAACTACATGAACAGCCGCTACGGCAGCCCCTGCGGCGCCTGGTCGTTCTGGCAGTCGCACCACTGGTACTAGACACCACTGGTCCGTGGACGTCCCCGGGACCGGTCACCACTGGTCCGGGACACCACCGGTCGTGTCGTACCGAGAGCCCCCCGCCCGAGTGGCGGGGGGCTCTCGTCGTGCCGCGAGGCGGCGGGCCCGCTGTGGGTGCCGGACCGGCTGCGGGCGGGCCGCATCGCCCGGGCGGCGCTGACCAGTGCGCTCACGGGCGGTGCGGTCCTGTGCGGACGCGGGGAGCCGGAGAGGGTCCTGGTGTCTCCGGCCCCGGCCGGTCCGCCGGCAGTTGGTCCGGTGGTACCGGTCTCCTCCCCGCTCCTCGCGGGGTGAAACCAGATGGTTCGTACCTGTTCGACCCTTTTCGCCCCCGGGAGTGGCCGGTTCCTGCTGGCGGGCCCGGCAGACCGGGCGGCGGGCGGGCAGGTAGCGTCGTCCCGGACGATCGTGGCGGGCCCACGGCACGGTGACCTACCGGGGAGCAGGTAGCGGGGATGGCGCGGGACTCGAAGGCGTGGAAGGGACTGGCCAAGGCCGGTGCGGTGACCGCCGGCGTACTGGCGGCGCTCGAACGCCGCCGACGGGCGGCCGCGGCGGAGGCCGCCACCGAGGCGGCCCTGGTGGCGGCCGCCGCGCTCGGCGAACTGCGGACCGTGGAGCCGGGGCTGCACGTCCTCGCGCCGGCGGCCGGGCCGCAGCCGCAGGAGGCCGTCGGTGGGCCGGCCGCCG
>NZ_JAIZ01000521.1:0-12728 GCF_000710465.2 Kitasatospora sp. MBT63
CGGGCGGCTCGTCGTCGCCGAGCAGCCGGGAGACCTCCGCCAGGGCCGCCCAGGTGTCGGCGCACTCCGGGCAGCCGGCGAGATGCCGGTGCAGCTCCTCGGCGGTGGCCGGGTCGGCCAGGCCCTCGGCGAGGTCGGCGAGCAGCTCGATGTCGGGGTGGCCGGCCGGGTCCGGGGAGCCGGACGACGGGGAAGGGGTGAGCGGCGTCATCGCTTGGTCACGTCTCCTTCCAGGGCGGAGGCCGGTCGCACCGGACCCGGTGATGTGACGGCCGCGCGGCCGGATGGGTTCCCGGGCCGTGGCTCCCGGGAAGACGGTGCTTCGCGGGAAGGCGGTGTTTCACGTGAAACGGACCGCGCCGGAGCGGAAGCAGTGGTGGATGGCGGGCCGGGTGGCCCGGGTGGCTCGGTTTCACGTGAAACACCGCCCGCCCGCAGATGACGGACCAGCGGGAGCAGCTTGGCCCGGCCGCGGGCGCAGCGGCTCTTCACGGTGCCCACCGGGACCTCCAGTACCTCGGCCGCCTCGGCCACCGAGTAGCCCTCCATGTCGACCAGGACCAGGGCGGCCCGCTGGTCGGCCGGGAGGGTGGCGAGCGCGTCGGTCAGCTCGCGGCGCAGCTCCGAACGGACGGCGGCCGTGTCCGCACCCTCGGTGCTGCCGAGCGCGGTGTCCAGGCGCTCCGGATCTCCGTCCAGCGGTGTGGTGCGGCGGGTGGCGGTGCGGCGGGCCCGGTCGAGGCAGGCGTTCACCACGATCCGGTGCAGCCAGGTCGTGACGGCCGAGCGGCCCTGGAAGGTATGGGCGGCTCGGAAGGCCGACACCAGCGCGTCCTGGAGGGCGTCGGCGGCCTCCTCGCGGTCGCCGAGGGTGCGCAGGGCGACCGCCCAGAGCCGGTCCCGGTGGCGGTGCACCAGGATGCCGAAGGCCGCCGGGTCGCCGGCGGCGTGACGGGCGAGCAGTTCGGCGTCGTCGGGCTCCTGCTCCGCCATTCCCGCCCCCTCTCCGGTACCGCTCAGCCGTTCACCTTGATCTCGGCCACCTTGCCGCGGAACCTGTCCCCATCGTTGGGGATGCCGGTCAGCCAGATCAAGAGGTAGCGGGTGGTGATCGCCTTCTCGGGCTTCAGCTGGACCTGGCTGCCGGAGCCGGAGGCGACGGCCGCGCCGAAGGAGCGGTAGCCGGCCTCGTCCGCGGTGGGAGCGGAGGTCGCACCGGCCGGTGCCGCCTTCAGTTCCACCTTGTGGTCGCCGAGGAAGGTCAGGTCGACCGAGCTGACCTGCTTGGCGCTGCCCAGGTCGAGCAGGATGCCGGTGCCCTTCTTGTAGCCGGACTCGGCGAACTGGTCGTTGTACCCCTGGGTGGTCCAGGCGGTGGCGGGGTTGTCGTCGTGGGCGTTCGGCAGTTCGGAGCTGTGCTCGTCCTTCTCCTGGCCGAAGGCGTTGAACGTGGTCAGCGCGGCGATCGGGAGCCGGGCCCCGGTCGGGGCGGTGGAGGTGTCCGGGACGTTCGGCGTCGGAGCCGGCTGGCCGGTGCTGTGCGACGGGTGGTGGTTCATCCGGTCCACCAGCTGCCAGGAACCGAGGCCGATGGCGGCCAGGGCGACCAGTGAGGCGGTCCACTTGGCCGCGGTCAGCAGTCGTCGGCGCGGGCGCACGGGCGGCGGCGCGACCGGGCGCGGGGCCTCCGGCCGGCGGTTCGGCTCACTGCCGGGCAGCGGACGGGACGGTGCCCCGGTGGTGGCGGCGCTCCGGGAGGACGGGTAGCGCGGCGGCGTGAACGCGGGCGGGGCGGCCGGTTCCGGCTGGCGGATCTTCGGTAGCAGGGCGATCGCCTTGGCCAGCTGCTCGGGGCTGGTGATGGGGTCCTGGTGGTGCGGCGGGTGCTCGCCGAGCGCCCGCGCGGCCAGCTCCGACAGCCCCTTGTGGACCCCCGCCTTCACCTGGTCCGGCGGGACGCATCCGAGCCCCTTGGGCATGCCCTGGAGGTCGTACCGGTCCTCCGGGTACGGCCAGCGGTGGGTCAGCGCGGCGTAGAGCAGCGCGCCGATCGCCTTGGTGTCGGTCCGCTCGGCGTCGTCGGTGGACAGGCCGCGGATGGCGGCGTCCACGGCGATGCCGTTGATCCGGTACTGGCCGGTCTCGGTGCGCAGCACGCAGGTCGGAGTGAGCCGCAGGTGGGCCTGCCCGCGACGGTGGGCGGCGGCGACCGCATCGGTGACCTGGCGGACCATCTGGTAGGCCTCGTACGGCTCCATCGGGCCGCCGGCCAGCAGCCGGGCCAGGTCGGAGGCGTCCGGGAGCCACTCCCGGATCACGTAGACCAGGTCGCCCTCCTGCACGGCGTCGAGGACCTGGACGAACCGCGGGTCGCCGAGCAGAGCCGCGGACCGGGCGGCGGTCAGCACCGCCTTTGCACGCCGGTGGCCGGCCGCGAGCAGGTGGACGCCGACGGCGCGGCGGAGCTTCTCGTCGACCGCCCGCCAGCTGCTGAAGACCTCGGTGTGGGTGATGCACTCCTCCAGCCGGTACCGGTCGGCGATCCGGTCGCCGCTGTGCCGCAGCGGGGCCGCGAGCGTGGCGGGGAGGGTGGCGGTGTCGGCGTCCAGGGTCTCCGTGCTGGTGGCGGGCTTGGGCTTGGGCTTGGCGGCGGGCCGGGACGCGGGAGCGGCGGCCCGGGACGACTTGGCGGCCTTGGCGCGGCGGGCGGCCCCCTCGGCGAGCTCCGCGGCGATCTCGGCGGCCGAGAGCGGGGCGGTGCTCTCCGAGGGCTCCTCGGACTCGGCCGGCTCCTCGCCGGGCTCGGGCACCGCACCGGCCGCCGTGGCACCTGTGGCGGGCTTGGCCGGCGCGGCCTTCGAGGACCCTGCGCTCTTCGTGGACCCTGCGCTCTTCGTGGACCCTGCGCTCTTCGAGGCGCGCGTGCTCTTCGAGGGTCCGGCGTCCGTGGTCTCCGTGCTCGCCGTGGAGTCCGAGGCATCGGCGGGCTTCGCGGCATCGGCGGCGTCCGCGGGCTTCGCGGCCCGGGCGGCCCGCGCCGGCTTCGCCGGGGCCGAGGGCTTGGCGGTCTTCCGCCCGCCCTTCGGGGCCGGGTCGGCGGCGCCGGTGGCGGGCTCGGAGGCCGGCCCGTCGGTCGACCGCGCCGCGGGCTCCTCGGGAACCTCCCCGAGTGCCATGGCCAGCGCCGCCGCGTCCGTCACGGACGTGTCGACAACCGCCTTGGTGCCATCAGCCACCGTGGTCCTGCCTCCCCTTGTATCGCCCCGGTACCGAGAAGTCTGGCTCCGGCCCGCCCGTGGTGGGGGCGGGGGGTGCCAGGACAATTGTGCCCACTCCCAGCCCCCTGCTACGACCGCTGAGGGGCCCGACTGGTTGCGTATTCGTGGACAGCCAGGGGGGATTCCGCCGGGACCGGGCCGGATTCGGTGAAGATCGCCGAAACCGGCCCGGAGTAGGCCACCTGAGGGAGCAGGAGATCCGGGGTGGTCCGGTTGACGCCGGGTCAACGTCCGAGCCGGCCGCGGACCATTCCGAGCATCGCGTTGAGCTCCTCGATCCGCATCCGACGGGCCAGCAGCAGGAACACGCCGAGCTGCAGCGAGGCCGCCACCAGCAGCGTCAGCACGCTGCCCAGCCAGCCGCCGAGCGCGCCGTCGAGCAGCAGCTCGACGGCCAGGCCGACCGCCGCGGCGGGCAGGCAGGCGATGCCGAGCCGGACGTAGGTCTTGCCGATCCGGGCGGTGTCCAGCCCGCCGATCCGCGCCATGAGCTTGGGCACCGCGACCGCCACGCCGACCGCGTACGAGATGCCGTAGCCGAACGCCATCCCGGTCACCGCCCACCGGTCGGGCAGCGCCAGGTAGCAGAGCACGGCGGTACCGGCCTGGGTCAGTGCGACCCAGACCGTGTTGGAGAACGGGGTGCGGGTGTCCTCGTAGGCGTAGAAGCCGCGCAGCAGCACGTACTGCACCGAGTACGGGATCAGGCCCAGGGCGAAGGCCGAGAGCATGAACCCGACCGCGGTGGTGCCGTGCGCCACCGCGCCGCCGTTGCCGAGCCCGTAGATGGCGTTGCCGATCACCGGGCCGAGCGACAGGAACAGGAAGGCGGCGGGCACGATCGCCACCGCCGAGGTGCGCAGCCCGTACGAGAGGTCGTCACGGACGGCGCCCTGGTCCGCGTCGGCGGCCGAGCGGGAGAGCCTGGGGAGCACCGCGCTCATCACGGAGACGGTGATGACGGCCATCGGGAGCTGCCAGATCAGCAGGGCGTTGGAGTAGGCGGCGAGGCCGACGCCCAGGAACCCCTGGCTCTCGGCGGCGGCGCCGGCGGAGGTGGCGAGCTGGGTGACGACCAGGTAGCCCGCCTGGTTGGCGAGCACGAACAGGAAGGTCCACTTCGCCAGCCGGGCGGCCTTGCCGAGGCCGTGGCCGCGCCAGTCGAACCGGGGCCGGAACCGGAAGCCGGAGGCCCGCAGGTAGGGGATCATCGCCAGCGCCTGGACGGCCAGTCCGAGCAGGGTGCCGATGCCCAGCAGCCTGACCCCCTCGGGGGAGATGGTGCCCGGGGTGACCTCGGTGCTCTCGAAGGTGCCGAAGACGTAGATGTACATCGCGAAGGTGAAGATCACCACGATGTTGTTCAGCACCGGGGTCCACATCATCGCGCCGAAGCGCCCGCGGGCGTTGAGCACCTGGCCCACCACGACGTGCACACCCATGAAGAAGATGGTCGGCAGGCAGTACCGGGCCAGCGCCACGGTGGTGTCGGCACTGGCCGGGTCACGCATCAGCGAGTGCGAGATCAGCTGCACCAGCACCGGCGCCGCCAGCACGGCGACGAAGACCACACCGGCCAGCCCCGCCATCACCAGGGTGAGCAGCCGGTTGGCGTAGGCGGTGCCGCCGTCCTCGTCGTGCTTCATGCTGCGGACCAGCTGCGGCACGAAGACGGCGTTCAGCGCACCGCCGCCGATCAGGATGTACAGCAGGGTCGGCAGGGTGTTGGCGGCGTTGTACGAGTCGCCCATGGTGCCGACGCCGATCGCGGCGGCGATCACCATGGTGCGCAGGAAACCGGTGCCGCGGGAGACCAGGGTGCCGGCCGCCATCACGGCGCTGGACCCCAGCAGTCCGCTCACCCGCTCGGCGGCGGAGCGCCCCTCGGTGGGTGCGCCCGCCGTGCCGGGCGTCCCCGCCCCGTCGCCGGCCTGGCCGTCCCCGCCGGGCGTCCCGTCGCCGGGGAAGGTGCCGGACTCCGTGCTGCCGGGCTCCGTGCTGCCAGGCGTCACGGTGTCGGCCGCGGCCTCTGCGGCCAGGGCCGCGGCGGCGGCAGCCCGGACCGCCGCGTCGGCCTGCAGGAGGGCCTCCTCCTCGGACAGCGGCGGGTCGAACTCGATCGGGGGGACGAACTGGTGCGGCTCGTCGGGGTGGTCCGGGTCGTCGCCGGAACCGCCCTCGGGGCCACCGCTCAGCAGGGCGTCCACACCGATGTAGCGGCCCTCGTCCAGCTCCCAGGGGGCGGGCTGGCGGACCGGACCCGGGTCGGGCGGCGGCACCGCGGCCAGGCCGGCCCAGCGGCTGGCGGGAGCGGTCAGCTCCGGCTCCGGCTCGGCTGCGGGGTCGGACTCCGGATCGGACTCGGGATCGAGGTCCGGCGCGGCGGCCGGGAGCTCGGCGGGGCCGGCGGCCTCGGCCTCCTCCCGCACCGCGCCGTCCCCGACCACCTCGACGTCCTCGGCCGTGAGGTCCAGGACCGCGGTGTCCGGCGCCCCGGCGCCCCGCCCCTTCTGCTGCGGAGGGAGTGCGGCCGAGGCCTCGGCGACCCAGACGCCGTACGGGTCCGGCCCGGCCGCGCCGTCGTACCCCTCGGTCGCGAACGGGTCACGGGCGAAGGTGTCCGCGACGTACCAGTCGGCCGCGGACCCGGTGGAATCGGCGCCGCGCTCGCGCGGCCTGCCACTGCCCTGGCTCTCTGCTCGCTCCTCGCGCGGCCCGGTCATGCCACCTCAATTCGCTGCTGGGGGCGGGCGCCCGGTGCGGTGCGCCGTCAGTGACCAACCTTCTCATCACCGGTGGCCCGAACAGCGGTTTCCGCGGCCGACTCCGGCTCCGCGTCGGTCCCGGCGCCGGCCGTGCTGTCGGCCGTACCACCGGCCGTGTCGTCCCCGGTGGCAGCCGGTTCCGGACCGGCCCGGGGGTCGCCGTCCCCGGGAGCGTCGTCCGCGTCCGCCGGCCCGTCCGCCCCGCCGTCCTCGCCGGCGGCGCGCTTCTTGCGCTGGAGCGAGAACCGGATCCCGGCAAGCACCATCAGCACCACACCGCCGCCGATGACGTACAGCACGCCGTTGGTCACCGAGGTGACCTCGACCATGAAGGTGACCGGTGCGCCGTAACGCTGCGGGTTGGGGCCGGTGGTCCAGAGCTGCGCGGTCATCTGGACGGATCCGTTGACCTGCGCCTCGGCCGGGAAGCGGAAGGTCCTGCTGGTGGTGCCGTCCAGCACCACCGACTCCGCCGGGCCGACGTTGAGCCGGTTCAGCTGGCTGGAGGTGAGCCGCAGCTCCAGGTTGCCGACCGCCTGGTTGAGGTCGTTCTTGACGCTGACCTGCAGCGTCGCGTTGTCACCCGGCAGGGTGACGTCGCTCTTCGGGGGCAGCCTGACCGCGGAGGTGAGGTTGTCCAGGTAGTGCTGCACCCCGTCGCGGTAGGACACACCGGCCGTGCTCTGGTCGCGCCACTGCGTCGACATCGAACGGACCATGGCCGCGCTGAACGGACCGCGCACCCGCTGGGGCTGGGTGAGGATCAGCATCAGCTGGTCCAGGCTGTTCTGCAGCGACATGGTCTTGCCGAGCGCGGACGAGGACAGCTCGGTGGCGGCGAGCTCCTGCGGGTAGCCGTCCTGGACGGCCGTGGTGGCGTCCGGATCGGCCTTGACGGCCGCCAGCGTGTGCAGCGTGACCGGGGCGGTCCAGCCGCCCTGACGGGACTTGAGGACCGCGTCGGCCAGCACCCCGGCCGTGGTGGCGTCCAGGTTGCGCGGCGGGAGCACCAGCAGGCCGCGCGACTGCTCCGGCATCTGGCGGTTGACCAGCAGGGTCTCCGCCAGGAACCGCTGCACCGCCTCGGTCCGGGCCTCGGGGGTCCTCAGCTCCTGCTGGAACAGCCCCGAGATGGTGGGGTCGGCCACCACCGCGGTCTGACCGTTGCCGATCGGGCGGGCCGCCGCGGGGGTGTAGGCCAGCGAATCCGCCTCCGGCATCGAGGCGCCGTCCACCAGCACCAGCTGGCCGCCGGCGGTCAGGGCGGTGGCCGCGGTCCGGCGGTCCAGCCGGCCCTGGTAGGGCCAGGCAACGTCGGACTTCACGTCCACCGCCAGCCGCCCCGCGGCGGTCAGCCGGCCGGCCGTGGAAGCCTTGCGCAGCGCGGTCTCCATCCCCGGCAGGGAAGCACCGTTGTGCGCGATCGACGCCAGGTCCGGATCGGCGTACGGCAGCGAGACCACCTCGTCCCCGGCGGTGGCCACCGAGGTGCGCAGCAGGGCCAGCCAGCTCACCGCGGCGTCCCTGCCGGTCCCGGGGACGGTGTTGTCCTCGCGCGCGGACTCGCCGCCCGTGTTGGGCTTCTGCACCCGGTACGGCTTGGTCATCGCGAACACGGTGTCCAGCAGGTCCGGGTCGACCATCCAGGTCAGGTTCGGCAGGGTGGCGCCGGTGGTCACCAGCTGGTGGAGCCGGCCGCCGGGGGACAGCTCGCCGACCAGGCTGTCGTCCCGGAGCACCGGCGTCTGGTCGTTGTCCGGCATGGTCTGCGCGACCAGCTCCGGGGCGTGCGTGATCGGCCACACCACCGAGAGCTGGGTCTGCTTGTCGGTGGGCTCCACGTTGTACGGCAGGAAGGTCCGGGCGATGCCCAGCACCCGTTCGTGGCCGCCGCCGGAGGTGCCCCAGACGTCGACCGCCAGCTCGTACACCCCGGACTTCGACAGCTCCAGGTCCGCGGTGGCGACCGGGATGCTGAAGTCGTGGGACTGGCCGGGGGTGAGGTCGCCGAGCGGGACCTCGGCGTTGGTGACGTCGACCCCGTCGGTACCGGTCGGCGTGGACCGCTGGGCGACCAGCATGACCTCGTTCCTGGTGCCCAGCTTCTTGCCGGACACCGGGGCGCGGACCCCGATGTGGGCGGACTTGATGTCGCCGTGGCCGGAGTTCACCACCTTGCCGGTGACTGTCACGGTGCCGTTCTCGCCGGCCACCGCCGGGGTGACCGTGCTGATCGTCATGGCCGCCGGGTAGTCGGCGGCCGGGGCCGCCGGTGCTGCGGGCGAGGCCGCGGCCGGCAGCGCGGTGGCGGTCAGCAGGACCGTACCGGCCGCCAGCAGGCCGCCCAGCCGCCGCACCGCCCGGCGGGCGAGAGCCGTCCGCCGGACGCCGGCCGGGGCCGACCCCACGCTTCGCTGGTCCACGCGCTTCGCCCTCGCCGTCGTCCGTCGCCAAAGAATTCGGTCACGCGCCACCGGCCCGCACACCGGCCCCGACGGCGCCGCGGCGGCACCCGACGGTGCCCGGGCAGCCTCGACCGACCGGTTCGCGGCGGTCCGTCCCGCCTGTCCCCTCCGGCATGGTAACGACGCTGCCCGCGCCGCAGTGTTGCGGGCCGGACCCTGAGTGGGCGGGCCACCGCGACGGTGGCCCGGCCGGATATGGCGGGCGGCCCCGAGGCCCGGGCACGTACCCTTGTGAGCCGTGTCCACTGCCAACGCGTCCAGCGCCAATCATTCCAGCTCCCACGCCGTCGCCGCCCTGCCGGGGCTGAGCGAGGCGCAGACCCGCGGGCTGCAGGAACTGCTCCGGGTCTCCCCGGTCGCCGACGAGATCGCCGGCCGCTTCCAGGATGCCGGATTCCGGCTCGCGCTGGTCGGCGGCTCGGTCCGGGACGCCCTGCTGGGCCGGCTCGGCAACGACCTCGACTTCACCACCGACGCCCGCCCCGAGCAGGTGCTCAAGCTGGTGAAGGGCTGGGCCGACGCGGTCTGGGACGTCGGCATCGCCTTCGGCACGGTCGGCGCGCGCAAGGACACCGCGGACGGCAGCTTCCAGATCGAGATCACCACCTACCGCAGCGAGGCGTACGACCGGACCTCCCGCAAGCCCGAGGTGACGTACGGCGACACCATCGGGCAGGACCTGGTCCGCCGCGACTTCACCGTCAACGCGATGGCCGTCGACCTGCCCGGCCGCGGCTTCGTCGACCCCCACAACGGCCTGGACGACCTGGAGGCCCGGGTGCTGCGCACCCCCGCCACCCCCGAGGAGTCCTTCTCCGACGACCCGCTGCGGATGATGCGGGCCGCCCGCTTCGCCGCCCAGCTCGACTTCGACCCCGCACCCGAGGTGGTCGAGGCGATGACGGCGATGGCCGAACGGATCACCATCGTCTCCGCCGAGCGGGTCCAGGCCGAGCTCAACAAGCTGCTGCTGGCCGCACACCCGGTCAAGGGGCTGCGCCTGCTGGTGGACACCGGCCTCGCCGAGCACGTGCTGCCCGAACTGCCGGCGCTGCGGCTAGAGCGGGACGAGCACCACCGGCACAAGGACGTCTACGAGCACTCGCTGACCGTCCTGGAGCAGGCCATCGCGCTGGAACAGGACGGCCCGGACCTGGTGCTCCGGCTGTCCGCGCTGCTGCACGACATCGGCAAGCCGCGGACCCGGCGCTTCGAGTCCGACGGCCGGGTGTCCTTCCACCACCACGAGGTGGTCGGCGCCAAGATGACCCGCAAGCGGATGCGCGAGCTCAAGTACTCCAAGGAGCTCGTCGACGAGGTGTCCCGGCTGGTCGAGCTCCACCTGCGCTTCCACGGCTACGGCGGCGGCGAGTGGACCGACTCCGCGGTCCGTCGCTACGTCACCGACGCCGGGCCGCTGCTGGAGCGCCTGCACAAGCTGACCCGTTCCGACTGCACCACCCGCAACCGCAAGAAGGCGGCGGCGCTGGCGCGGACGTACGACTCGCTGGAGGAGCGGATCTCCGCGCTCAAGGAGCAGGAGGAGCTGGACTCCATCCGCCCGGCGCTGGACGGCAACCAGATCATGGAGCTGCTCGGCCTGCGGCCCGGCCCGCAGGTCGGCCAGGCGTACCGGCACATGCTGGAGCTCCGGCTCGAGCACGGCCCGATGGACCACGAGGCGGCGGTGGCCGCCCTCCGGGAGTGGTGGGCGGCCAACGAGGCGGGCTGACGGGGGAGGGTCAGCGGCTGATGCGCCGCAGGCAGAGCAGGTAGCTGGGGGAGTAGTCGACCGTCCGCACGAAGGTGGTCGTGGTCTCCGGGTAGGCCTCGCACTTGGAGCCGTCCCCGGTGTGGTCGAACCGGCCGAGCACCTTGAACTCGGCGTCGGACCCGGAGCAGGACACTACGGCCACATCGGGGTTGGAAGCCGTCCCGGTCCGCTGCAGACAGTCCCCGGCCGAGGCGTAGTCGGCGTCGCGCTGGGCGGCGAAGACGATCGCAGCGACGATCAGCGCCGGGACCAGCAGACCGAGGACGGCTACCCGCCGGTACAGCGGCTTGCCGGGGTTCATCGGCGTGCCCGGGGCGCCGGGGACCGGCGGGGCCAGCCTGTTGATCTTCGCGCGCTGCGGCAGGTTGATCAGCATGGTGATGGGGTTGATCAGCATGGAGCCGAAGCCCCACCATCCCTGCCAAAGGCTCTTCGCGGTCATGTCGCGGTGTGCGGCGATGCCACAGGTGCGGCAGAACGGTCCCTGGAGCTTCAGGAACTTCATGATCACGATGAGGCCCTGGTGGCCCCGGATGGTGGCTTCCGTGGCCGGCATCGATCCGCAGAAGCGGCAGTACGGGCCGTACCCGGCGGGGGCGGCGGGCTGGGCCCACGGCTGCTGGCCCCACGGCTGCTGACCGGGGACCTGACCCGGGAACTGGCCCGGGATCTGGCCCGGGATCTGGCCCTGGGGCGGCGCCCAGGGCTGTGCGGGCGGCTGCGCGAGCGGCGGGGCGGGCGGTGCGGCCGCCGGGGAGCCGTACGGGAGCTGGGGCGGTGGCGGTGCGGACATGGCGGTTCCCCCGAGATGAGCTGTGGAGTCTGTGAAGTGCAGGACTCTATCGCTGACGGACGACCGGAACGTCCGTCCGAGTGTGTGGTCATCAGACTGTGGTGCTGGGGCCGGTGGTGAGGATGCGGCACATGTGACCGGTGTGGCGGGCAAGGCTTGAGCTGTTCCGCCCGATCGTGTGTTCCTCGCGGGTAGTTCGGACACGGTCGGTTCCGGTCGCGTTCGCTACTCCCGGGAGACGGAGGTGCCGTCCCCAGGAGAGCTGAGGTGCTGTCATGGCTGTCGATGCCGTGCTGCTGGAGTCCCCGACCATGCGGTCGACGGTCGCCGACCGGGTCGAGGTGCTGGACCGGGTCAAGGCGCTGGAACTGCTGCCCGACGACGTCCACGTGACCACCGCGGGGGTGGCGGCGTACTTCGAGGTGCCGGAGCAGGCGGTCTACTCCCTGGTGCACGACCACCGGGCCGAGCTGACCTCGAACGGGTACCTGGTGGCGACCGGTACCCGACTGACTTCCTTGAAGGAAGTCTGTCGGATCCAGTCCCGCGCGCGGTCGCTCGCGCTCTTCACCCGGCGGACCGTGCTGAACGTCACGATGCTCCTGCGGGACAGCGAAACCGCACGTCAGGTCCGGTGCTACCTGCTCGACGCCGAGCAGGAGTCGCGGCGGATCGGGTCGCAGGAGCGCGGGCCGGTGCCTGTGGACAACCTGCCCGGGCCGCCCGAGGGGAGCGTGGACGCCGCCGTCGCCAGGGTGGCCGAGCAGGTGGTGCGCTCGGTGGTGGCGACGGCGGTCGTCCCGGTGCTCAACACCCTGGTGGCCGAGGTCGGCGGGAACAGCCGCAAGCTCGACGCGCTGGCCGACCGGGTCGACCGGCTGGAGCGGATCGTGCTGGACGACGACGAGCGGACCGCCGCCCGGCGCCGCCGACGGCTGCTCGACGCCCTCGACGAGGGAGTGCCCGACAGCCTGGAGGGCTTCTCCTTCTGACGGTCTGCTTCTGACGGTCTGCCGGGCTCAGGCCTTCTTCGGTGCGGTGGTGGTCGTCGGGCGTGACTTGGGGCCAAGGCACAGGACGTACTTCTTCTTGTGCCACCGGCGACCGGACGAGCCCCAGTACTGGGCGGTGGTGCCCGGGGTCTTGGTGCAGCGGGTGGTGTCGGTGGTGTTGTTGAACCGGCTGAGCACCACGTAGTCGGCCTTCGGATCGGTGCAGGCGACCTTGTCGAGGTCGTTGCGGCCGGTGGAGTGGACACAGTCGCCGACCGCCGCCTTGGCCGGGCTGCTGTCGCTGACGAAGAAGCCGACCACCAGCATCACTACGCCGAGGCACGCCACGACCAGCCGGTACCAGAACCGCGCCGGCCGCTTGGGCCGGGTCGGCTGCGCCGGCGGCCCGCCCGGCTGCCCCCAGGCCGGCTGGGCCGGCTCGCCCCAGGCCGGCTGCGGCCCCGCCGGATACCCGCCCGCCGGCGCGGGCTGCCCGTACCCGGTCGGCGGCTGGGCGGCCTGTCCGTACGGGGTCTGCCCGTAGGCCGGCGGCTGCCCGTACGCGGTCGGTCCGCCCCACCCGGCCTGCGACGCCCCGGCCTGCGACGGCCCCGCCTGCGGGTGGCCCGGCTGCGGGTATCCCGCCTGTGGCGGGGGGCCG
>NZ_JAIZ01000521.1:12843-14016 GCF_000710465.2 Kitasatospora sp. MBT63
TGGGGTGAGCCGTACGGCTGGGGCGGTGGTGTGCTCATCGGTTTTCCCCCGGAGTAACTCTCTTGACGGCCTGGCGCGTTGACGGCCTGGTGCGTTGACGTACCTTAGCGAGTCGTCGCGGGGGTGGCCGGTTCTCCGTGGTGCGGCGGGGTGCGCCGGGCAGCGCGGGCGTAGAGCGCTGCGCCGAGGGCGTAGACCGCGGCGACGCCCGCCACCACCGCCGTCGAGCGGCCGTCGAGCGGCAGCACCAGCGCGGTGACCCCGGCCGCGGCGACGAAGGAGATGTTGAACAGGACGTCGTAGATGGCGAAGACCCGCCCCCGGTACTCGTCCTCCACCGACTCCTGGACCACGGTGTCCGCGCAGATCTTGGTGCCCTGGGTGACCACTCCGAGCAGCAGCGCCGCCGCCATCGCCGGGACCTCGGCGAACGACAGCCCGAGCGCCGGGACGAACACGGCGGCCGAGGCCAGACAGACCGTCATCCAGCCGGACAGCCCGAGCCGCCGGGTGCACCACGGACTGACCACCGCCGCCAGGAAGAACCCGACCGCCGAGACGCCGACCGCCTGCCCCAGGGTGGCCAGTCCGCCGGCGCTGTCGTCGGGGCTGTTGAAGGTGTACCGGGAGAGCATCAGCACCACCACGATGAGCACCCCGTAGCAGAACCGGGCGAGCGTGACGGCGGCCAGCGCGTGCACCGCCGGGCGGCAGTCGTGCACCAGGTGCCGGACGCCGGCCAGCAGGCCGCGTCCGGCGCTGGACAGGGCCTCGCGCAGCGACGGGCGGTCCGGGTGCTGGGCCGGGCCCAGCAGGTCAGGGGGGATCCGCTGGGCCGACAGCGCCGCGCACAGGTAGAGGACCGCGGCCAGGGTCACCAGGACGGCGTCGGCGTGCCGGCCGGGCGGGAGCAGTTGGTGCACCAGGAAGCCGAGGCCGCCGCCGGCCGCCGCGGCGATGGTGCCGAGGGTGGGGGAGACGGCGTTGGCGGTGACCAGCTCGCCGGACCCGACGACCCGGGGGAGGGAGGCCGACAGCCCGGCCAGGATGAACCGGTTGAGTGCGGTGACCAGCAGGGCGGCGGCGAAGAACAGCCACTCCGGGGCGCCGGCCAGCAGCAGCCCGGCGGTCGCCAGTCCGAGCCCGAACCGGGCCAGGTTGCCGAGCTGCAGC
>NZ_JAIZ01000522.1 GCF_000710465.2 Kitasatospora sp. MBT63
GAGGGTGGGTGTCTGGTCGTTGTTTGAGAACTGCACAGTGGACGCGAGCATCTGTGGCCAAGTTTTTAAGGGCGCACGGTGGATGCCTTGGCACCAGGAACCGATGAAGGACGTGGGAGGCCACGATAGTCCCCGGGGAGCCGTCAACCAGGCTTTGATCCGGGGGTTTCCGAATGGGGAAACCCGGCAGTCGTCATGGGCTGTCACCCATACCTGAACACATAGGGTATGTGGAGGGAACGCGGGGAAGTGAAACATCTCAGTACCCGCAGGAAGAGAAAACAACCGTGATTCCGGGAGTAGTGGCGAGCGAAACCGGATGAGGCTAAACC
>NZ_JAIZ01000523.1 GCF_000710465.2 Kitasatospora sp. MBT63
CTCGGCCTGTTCATCGCCAACAGCCGCAGCAGGCGCGCCAACGTTCCCGCCGCCCGTGCCGAGCGGCTCACCGCGCTCGGGATGCGCTGGGCGTAGGCGTGTGCCGGAGATGGGACGGTGGCGGGTACCGGCCCATCTCCGGCCCACGCAGGGTGGGCGAGCACGGTCTTGTTGGCCACCACGCGTGCGCCGGAGCACCCCATACCCAGCGTTGTAGAGCCCATGTCGGAGCGAAGCAGGCCGAAGACCTGCCCGGCCGTGGCGCACGGGTCGTCTCAACGCGGCGCTCTCCGGCCAGCCACCCGACGGCCAGGCGTAGCGAGGGTGATGGCATCGACCGGGTGCTCGGAGACCAGCAGTTCCTCGCTGCTCGGCGGGCAGGATGCCTTCCCGGCCCCAGCGGCATGGTTACCGCGGCAGGACGGCGACGAGACGGCCTCCGGGGTCAGCCGGTGCGGCAACGAGCGCGATCACCCGCCACCGGGCGCCGCTGTTCGCCAGGACGACGGCCTGCGGCGCGGAGCCCGTGGTCTCGGTGGGGCTCTGGCCGTCGGTCGGGCCGAGGTCGGCGTAGGCGCGCTTGTAGCCGCCGCGGATCCGGCCGGTCCACTCCTTGAGCAACGGCGCGGTGTGGATGGACAGGTGAGCCTCGGTGATGGTGTCCGGGTCGAAGCCGTAGGTGGTGGCCATGTAGGCGATGGTCGGGGTGGCGTACCCTCGCGGCCGCCGACACCTACACACGGAGGCAGGTGCCTGGAGCTACACGCAGATGCCGCCCAGCTCCGGCTCGACCTCGATGGCGGGGCCCAGGCTCTCGCCCGGTACGAATTTGCCTATTAGCGCTGCTCTCGACACGTTCTAGTTGATGATGGCGTGGAAGAGAAGGACGGCGCCGCCGCATGCCGCGCCGCCGGCAAGAAGAGCGCCCGGCGTGCTTCCGCTCTCGAGGCGGGTGAGGACCGCGGCCACGATGCCAGCGACGACGGAGATGAGCAGGATGAGGGCTGCACGCTGAGTGAGCAGAGTCTTCTGACGGGACATCAATGGGCTCCAAGGATCTCGATGTGGTTGCTGCCGACGGTTGGTGATGGAGAGATAGGTTCGTCGCAGCACACCACCCCTCGCGTGATCCATGTCACACTCAGGGTGCGAGGGGGAGCCGGTCTGAGATGACCTATCCCATTGGCATGAGCGAGATCGCGGCCATGAGGTCCGCCGCTGTGGTGTGGGAGACCAGGTGATCGATCACACAGGTCCAGCCCTTCCTGGGCCGGAGGCGCAGGATCAGGTCGCCCACGCGGCGCGCCTTGCCAAACAGGCCAAGGTGGTGGCCGCGTTGCGCGCAGAGGGCTTTACCGGCGAACGATACGAGCGGCTCACTCTGGGGCTGGTGACCGATGCCGCAGCGACTCTGGAGCAGTGGTGCCGGTCGGGAGAGATCTTTCGGCGGGCGGCAAACTGCGGGCGGCCTGTGACTAGGAGGCCTGGACTCCGATTCCATGATCATGACTTTGCCACGTTGGCAGTCGACGCGGTCCTTGTCGGGCAGCGGGTCTTCCACCGGAAGGGAATGGTGGGAGGTCAGTGGCGACCCGATGGCGGAGCGGACCTGCAGACCTACTTCCGCAACGCCTGCGTTCTGGCCTTTTCGAACGTCTACCGGGCGTGGGAGAGGAAGGCACGTCGGCGCCAGGTGATGGAGGGAACACCGCTTCCGGAGGACTGGTCCGGTCTCTCCGCCAGTCCGGTGTTCGTCGGCCAAGGGATCCCGGACCCCGCCGGCAGTGTCGTCATGGCGGACGAGGTGAGCCGTGTCCTGCGCGGCGTCAGTGATCCTCTTACGCTACGGGGGCTCATGCTCAGAGCGATCGGCTTTACTCAGCGTCAGGCGGCGGACGAGCTGGGGCTGACGGAGAAGGCCCTGGAGAAGCGGATCGCCCGCGTGCGGCGTCAGATCGCGCGGGGCCGGGACCAGACGAGCGGCGGGACCGGCAGCGAAGGAGGCATGCAATGACGAACGAGGCGGACCGCGCCAGCTCCCAGAGCATGGACGACGAGGCGTTCGACGGCCTCTTGGATGAGATCGGTCTAGGAGAGACCGATCTCATCCAAGCGCGCGCGAGCCTGTCCCCGGAGACCCTTAGCCGCTTGGACGGTCGCTTCCCCGCCGCGATCCGGAGGCGGTCGACGGCCGATCTATGGCGGGCGCTGCGATCGAGGTGGGCCAAGCGGCGGCGTCGGCAAGGCGCCTCGCGTGTTCAGGACCTCCTGATTGTCCTGTTGGCCGGGACCGTCGCGGTCCCGCTGGGCCTGCTGATCGCCATCGTGGTTCGCGGCACCATGGGCGGACCCGTGTTCGTCCGGCAGGCCCGGTCCGGGCGCCATGGCCGGGAGTTCCAGATCCTCAAGTTCCGCACCATGCGGGACAGGCGTTACGACCTCGAACCCGATGCGTCCCGGATCACCCGATTCGGCGCCCTGCTCCGAGGATCCGGCCTCGACGAACTGCCGCAGCTGTGGAACGTCGCCCGGGGCGACATGGCCGTAGTTGGCCCCCGTCCCACCTTGCCCGAGCAGATCGTCCACTACTCGCCCCGTCAGCGCGGCCGCCTCGACATCCGTCCCGGTATCACCGGCTGGGCCCAGGTCTGCGGCCGCAACAGCATCACCTGGCCCGAGCGGATGGAGCTCGACCTCTGGTACATCGCCAACCGCTCGGTCCTGCTCGACCTGCGCATCCTCACCCTCACCGCCAAAGCGATGCTCCGCCCGACCGACATCCCTGCGGTCGGCAACAACGCCGACCAGCGGTTCCCCGTCCGGGAGACCAACCCGGACCATCCCGTCAGAGAGGCCAGCCCGGCCGTGCCACGGGTTGCCCCGTGGCAAGACTTGGCGCTCAAGCAGCAGAGGGAGGAAACGGCGGAGGCGTAGCCCCCTTCCGACCTCGCCAGAGATGACGAACTGCAGCTATCGCTCGCTGGCAGGCGACGAGCTCCGCCTCACTGCACGGGGCCTGGCCAGATCGCCCCTTCCCTCTCACCCCACACCGGGCTATCCACAAGCCGGGCTGGTCAGGTCGAGGTTCTGTCGTATGTGCTGGTCCAGGCCGTCGGGCGGGCGCTGCGCATGGTGCCGGGCAGCGGGAAGGTCGCCCCACCATCGTGGTGCCGGTCATCCTCGGTGCCGGGGAGAG
>NZ_JAIZ01000524.1:0-8941 GCF_000710465.2 Kitasatospora sp. MBT63
ACACCCGTGTCGCAGCCACTCCCCCAGTCCGCAGCCGTGCCCGCCCCCCAGCCCGCGTCCCAGCCCCCGGCCACACCGAACCAGCCGTCCACGACAGCGAGTTCAGCCGCCCCCAGGCCGGGCCCGTCCGGTCCGGCTGCCGGGCCCCAGACCGGGCGGCCTCCGCAGCAGCCCGGCGCGGCCCGGCCGCAGGCGGACACCGGTACCCCGGCCACCACGACGGACACCGGCCCGGCGGATCCGCCGGCCGGCGAGCCGATCCTGTCGGCCGGGGGCAGCCTGACCCTCGCGCCGGTCCCGCTCACGGGCGGTCCCCCCGGCGCCGTACCGGACGACGGCGCGCCCCTGATCGCCCCGGCGGCTCTCCCGTCCCCTGTCCCGGCGGTCCCCGATCCGCCTGCCCCGAAGGGGAGTTAGCGGGCGCCGCCCGGCCCGCCGCAGGGCCCGATCGGACACCATCCGGGCCGCCACCGGGCCCGATCGGGCATCCCCTGCCCCGTCCAGCGGGCCCAGCGTTCCCCTGGCAGTCAAATACCGGTAAGGATCTCGAAAGATTCGGGCACTCCACACGCACCGCCTGGCCGGTATAAATCTCGAAAAGGCCGCAAACGGACCGTCAGCTGCCCGAACGGTCCACTTCGGAAAAGGAATTGAGGAGGTACGAGATGCGCGGGGAAGAGCGGAAGCACCGGATCCTCGCCCTGGCACGCCATCAGGGCCGGATCGAGGTCACCCGCGTCGCCGAGGACCTCGGTGTCGCCCAGGAGACCGTCCGCCGCGACCTGCGCGTCCTGGAGGACCGGGGCCTGCTCCACCGTACCCACGGTGGCGCGTACCCGGTCGAGAGCGCGGGGTTCGAGACCGACCTGGCCCGCCGGACCACGCTCAACGTCGACCGCAAGCGCCGGATCGCCGCCACCGCCGCCACCATGCTGGGCGAGGCGGAGACGGTGTTCATCGACGAGGGCTACACCCCTCAGCTCCTGGCGTCGCTGCTGCCGACCGACCGGCCGCTGACCGTGGTGACGGCCTCGCTGACCACCGCCGCCGCGGTGGCGGACTCCGCCAATCTGACGGTGTTGCTGCTCGGCGGCCGGGTCCGCTCCCGCACGCTGGCCACGGTCGGCTCGTGGACCTGCACCATGCTGAGCGGCTTCGTCATCGACCTCGCGTTCATCGGCGCGAACGGCATCTCCCGCGAGATGGGGCTGACCACGCCCGATCCCGTGGTGGCGGACGTCAAGGCCAAGGCTCTCCAGGTGTCCCGCAGAAGGGTGTTCATGGGCGTGCACACCAAGTTCGGCGCGAGCAGCTTCTGCCGGTTCGCCGAGGTCGGCGACTTCGAGGCGATCATCGCCGACACGGGCCTGTCCGCCGTCGAGGCCAACCGCTACGCCCTGCTCGGCCCCAAGGTCATCCGGGTCTGACAACCCCTTCGAGACCTTCCGCCCACACAGTCCCTCCCGCCCGTCCCCCACTTCCCGCAGTCCCCCACCGCCCCGCGCATCCGCCGCCGGCCGGTCGATCCCGCACGCACTCGAACAGGAGCACCCCATGACCCCCAAACGCGCCCTCGCGGTCGGCGCCGCCCTGCTTACCACCCTCGGCCTCACCTCCTGCAGCGGGGCTGGCGGGAGCGCCACGGCGCACTCGATCAACGTGCTGATGGTGAACAACCCGCAGATGGCCGACCTGCAGAAGCTGACGGCCGAGAACTTCACCAAGTCCACCGGCATCACCGTCAACTTCACGGTGCTGCCCGAGAACGACGTCCGCAGCAAGATCACCCAGGACTTCTCCGCCCAGTCCGCCCAGTACGACGTGGCGACCATCAGCAACTACGAGACCCCGATCTTCGCCAAGAACGGCTGGCTGGCCCCGCTCACCCCGCGGGCGGACGCCGACCCGGCCTTCGACCAGAACGACGTCCTGCCCGCCATCCGCACCTCGCTCACGGTCGACGGCCAGATGTACGCCGAGCCCTTCTACGGCGAGTCCTCGTTCCTCATGTACCGCAAGGACGTCTTCGCCGCCAAGCAGCTCGCCATGCCCGACCGGCCGACCTGGCAGCAGGTCGCCGCGCTGGCCGCGCAGACGGACGGCGCGGAGCCGGGGATGAAGGGCATCTGCCTGCGGGGCCAGCCCGGTTGGGGCGAGCTCACCGCCCCGCTGACCACGGTGGTGAACACCATGGGCGGCACCTGGTTCGACCAGGACTGGCACGCCCAGCTGACCAGCCCCGCCTTCAAGCAGGCCACCTCCTTCTACGTCGGCCTGGTCCGCGACCACGGCGAGGCCGGCGCGCCCCAGGCCGGCTTCACCGAGTGCCTGACCAACATGGAGCAGGGCAAGACCGCCATGTGGTACGACGCCACCTCCGCGGCAGGCGCACTGGAGTCCTCCGGCTCACCCGTCGCCGGGAAGATCGGCTACGTACCGGCCCCGGTCGAGCGGACCACCGGCTCGGGCTGGCTGTTCACCTGGGCCTGGGGGCTGCAGAAGGCGAGCCACCACCAGGACGACGCCTGGAAGTTCATCTCCTGGGCCTCCGGCAAGGGGTACGAGCAGCTGGTCGGCTCCCAGCTGGGGTGGTCCCGGGTACCGGCCGGCAAGCGGACCTCCACCTACGCCACCCCGCAGTACCTGGCGTCGGCCTCGGCCTTCGCCGAGCCCACCCTGAAGGCCCTGCAGTCCGCCGACCCGGCCAACCCCGGGGTCCAGCCCCGTCCCGCCCCCGGCATCCAGTTCGTCGGCATCCCCGAGTTCGAGGACCTGGGCACCCAGGTGTCGCAGCAGATCAGCTCCGCCATCGCGGGTCGGATCACCGTCGACCAGGCGCTGAGCGCCGGACAGGCCCTCGCCGAGAAGACCGCCGCCGCCCACGCCAAGCAGTAGCCGCCAGTCCACCGTCCGGCGGTCCCGGCCGGCGCAGAGCCGGCCGGCCGAGGACCGCCCGCACCCCAGGAACCCACATGAGCACAGCCTCCCTGCCCGACTCCCTCGAGGCCCGCGCGTTACGCCGCGGCCGTACCGCCCCCGCCGTGCGACGCCCCCGCGGCGCCTGGGCGCGCCGCGCGCCGCTGCTCCCCGCCCTGGTCTTCATGATCGTGGTCACCCAGCTGCCGTTCCTCGGCACCCTGGCGATCTCCTTCATGCGCTGGAACGCCCTCGACCCGGCCGGCCGCGGCTTCGGCGGCCTCGCCAACTACGGCCACGCGCTGGGCGACCCCGCCCTGCGCACGTCCATCCTGACGACCGTCGAACTGACCGCCACGGTCGTCGCCGTCAGCCTTCTGCTGGGCCTCGGCACGGCGCTGCTGCTGGACCGCCGCTTCCTCGGCCGCGGCCTGGTGCGGACCATGATGATCACTCCGTTCCTGGTGGTGCCGGTGGCCTCGGCGCTGCTGTGGAAGCACGCGCTGTACAACGCCTCGTACGGGCTGTTCGACGGCCTGCTCACCGCTGTCGGCGGCGCCGGCGCCCCGCAGCCGGACTGGCTCTCCGCCGTGCCGCTGCTGGCCGTGGAGGCCTCGCTGGTGTGGCAGTGGACGCCGTTCATGATGCTGATCCTGCTCGCCGGGCTGCAGAGCCGGCCGGCGGAGGCCGTCGAGGCGGCCCGGGTCGACGGCGCGAGCTCCTGGCAGATCTTCCGTCACCTCACCCTGCCCCACCTGCGCCCCTACCTGGAGCTGGCCGCCCTGCTCGGCAGCATCTACGTGGTGCAGAACTTCGACGCCGTCTTCACCCTGACCTCCGGCGGCCTCGGCACCGCCAACCTCCCCTACACCGTCTACCGGACCTTCTACGACGGGCACGACTACGGCCTGGCGTCGGCGGAGGGCGTGATCGTGGTCGCCCTGACCACCGTCATCGCGACGCTCGCGCTGCGCACCGTGCTGTCCCTGTTCCGAGCGGAGACCCGCTGATGACCGGCACCCGGGTGCGCCGCACCGACACCCTGCTCGGCCTGGCCGCCTGGCTGGTCGGCCTGCTCTTCCTGCTCCCGTTCGCCTGGATGGTGCTCACCTCGCTGCACAGCGAGGCGGACGCCGCGACCAACCCGCCGAGCGTGGCGGCCCCGCTGACCCTCCAGGGGTACCGCGAGTTCTTCGGCGCCGGCACGGGGGTGAGCCCGTGGCCGCCCCTGGTCAACTCGCTGACCGCGAGCGTGCTGTCGACCCTGCTGGTGCTGGGCCTGGCCACGCCCGCCGCGTACGCGCTGTCCGTGCGGCCGGTCCGCAGGTGGACCGACACGCTGTTCTTCTTCCTCAGCACCAAGATGCTGCCGGCGGTCGCGGGCCTGCTACCGCTCTACCTGATCGCCCAGAACACCGGCCTGCTGGACAACATCTGGCTGCTCGTCATCCTCTACACGTCGATGAACCTGCCGATCGCGGTCTGGATGATGCGCTCGTTCCTGGCCGAGGTGCCGCAGGAGATCCTGGAGGCGGCGGCCATCGACGGCGCCGGCCTCCCGACGGTCCTGCTGCGCGTCCTGGCACCGGTGGCCGCGCCCGGCCTCGCCGCGACCGCGCTCATCTCGTTCATCTTCAGCTGGAACGAGCTGCTGTTCGCCCGGGTGCTGACCGGCGTGGTCGCCGGCACCGCACCCGTCTTCCTCACCGGTTTCGTGACCAGCCAGGGGCTCTTCCTGGCCAAGGTCTGCGCGGCCGCCGTCTGTGTCTCCCTCCCGGTGCTCGTCGCCGGTTTCGCCGCCCAGGACAAGCTGGTCCAGGGCCTCTCCCTCGGAGCAGTCAAGTGAAGGCAGTCGTCATCAGCTCCCCCGGCGTGCTCGGCATCGAGAGCGTCGACGACCCCACGCCGGGCCCCGGCGAGGTGGTGGTCGAGGTCTCGGCGTGCGGCCTGTGCGGTACCGATCTGCACATCCTGGAGGGCGAGTTCGCGCCCAGCCTGCCGCTGGTGCCGGGCCACGAGTTCGCCGGCACGGTCGCCGCCCTCGGCGCGGGGGTGACCTCTCTCGCGGTCGGCGACCGGGTCGCCGTCGACCCCTCGCTGTACTGCCACGAGTGCCACTACTGCCGCCTCGGCCGGGACAACCTGTGCGAGCGGTACGCCGCCATCGGCGTCACCACCGCGGGCGCCGCGGCCGAGTACGCCCTCGCCCCCGCCGCCAACTGCGTCCGGCTGCCCGAGCACATCGACGTCCGGGACGCGGCGCTGATCGAGCCGCTCTCCTGCGCGGTGCGCGGCTACGACGTACTGCGTGCCCGGGTCGGGAGCAGCGTGCTCGTCTACGGCTCCGGCACGATGGGCCTGATGATGCTGGAGCTGGCCAAGCGCACCGGGGCGGCGTCGGTGGACGTCGTCGACCTCAACGCCGAACGGCTGGCCACCGCCGACCGGCTCGGGTGCAGCCGCACGGCCGCCGCCGCCGAGGAGTTCGACCAGCCCCGGGGCTGGGACGTGGTCATCGACGCCACCGGCAACGAGCACGCGATCCAGGACGCGCTGGGCCGGGTCGGGCGCGGCGGCACCTTCCTGCAGTTCGGCGTCGCCGCGTACGCGGCCCGCGCGGTGATCGAACCGTACAAGATCTACAACCAGGAGATCACCATCACCGGCTCGATGGCCGTGCTGCACAGCTTCGAGCGGGCGGCCGCGCTCTTCGCCGCCGGGGTGCTGGACCCCGGGGTCTTCATCAGCGACCGCTTCCCGCTCACCGAGTACGCCACCGCGCTCGGGCGCTTCCAGGCCGGCCTGGGCCGGAAGATCCTGGTCACCCCGTGACCGGGGACACCCTGCCCGGACCGGCCGAGGTCCTGGTGGTGGGCGAGGCGCTCGCGGACGTGGTCGACTCCCGGGGCTCGCGGCGCGTCCACCCGGGCGGCAGCCCCGCCAACACCGCCCTGGGCCTGGCCCGGCTCGGCCACCGGGTCCGCCTCGCGACCCGCCTGGGCGAGGACGAGTACGGCGCGGTGATCCGCGACCACCTGGCGGCCGGCGGGGTGGCGCTCGCCCCGGGCTCGGTCGGCGCCTGGCGGACCTCCTCGGCCACGGCGGTCCTCGACCGCGAGGGCCGGGCGACGTACACCTTCGACGTCCACTGGGACCTCTGTCCGCGGAGCGCCGGGCTTCCCGCCGGACGGGACTTCGGCCATCTGCACGCCGGATCGGTCGCGGCGCTGCTCGACCCCGGCGCCGAGCGGGTGCTGGCCATGGTCCGCGGCGCCCCGCCGGACGTCACCGTCTCCTACGATCCCAACCTGCGGCCGGCCCTGCTGGGCAGCCCGGAGGAGGAACGGCCGCGGGTCGAGGGGCTGGTGGCGCTCAGCGACGTGGTCAAGGTCAGCGACGAGGACCTAGGGTGGCTGTACCCGGGGGCGGACCCGCTCGAGGCCGCCGCGTCCTGGGTCCGCAACGGGCCGTCCCTGGTGGTGCTGACACGGGGTGCACGGGGGGCCCGCGCCTTCTGGCGGCACGGTCGGCTCGACGTGGACGCGGTCCCGGTCGAGGTCGCCGACACCATCGGCGCCGGCGACGCCTTCATGTCCGGGCTGGTCAGCGGCCTGCTCGAGGGCGGGCTGCTGGGCGCCGGGCAGTTGCAGCTGGTCCGGGCGACGTTCGGGGCGCAGCCGGCCCCGGCGCTGGTGACCGCGCTGGAACGGGCCGCCCGGGCGGCCGCCCTCACCTGCGCCCGGTTCGGCGCGGACCCGCCGACCCGGGCCGAGCTGGCGGCGTTCACGCCCTGACGGCGGCCCGCGCCGGGGTGACCGCCCTGCTACCGCTCCCGCGGCCGCACCCGGACCACGTCGACCTCGTACTGGTCGACGGCGCCCTCCCAGCGGACCACCAGGTCTGCGCCGTCCCCGTCGGCGCCGTCCGGGTCGTGGCCGTCCGGGTCGTGGCCGCAGAACGCCAGGTCGTGCGATTCGGGATCGGCGTACCCGGCGAGGTGGGCGCGCAGGCCGGGGTGCTCGATGCCCGCGACCCGCTCCCACGCCTCCGGCGCCACCTCGTCGCCGGCCGAACCCGGGCGTGTCGCCCGGCCGCGGGCGTCGGTCCGGGTGAGGCCGGTGGCGGCGCGCAGGGCGTCCAGCAGGGTGCCGTCCGAGGCGACCTTGCCCTGCCGCAGCCGCCAGGAGGTCCCGGGCAGGTCCGTGGGACCCAGCCCGTGGGCGTCCAGCAGCCGGGCGAGGTCGGCGCCGCGGAGCAGCCCGCGGTCCGGGTCGGCCGCCTTCGCGACCGCGCTCGCGAAGGCGGCGGGCAGGCCGTCGGGGTCCACCTCGAACAGCGAGCCGCGCGCGTCGAAGACCAGCTCCGGGTGGTCCAGGTCGCCGGGCGGGGTGAGCGCCAGGTGTTCCAGGACCACCGGCCGCCCGTCCACCAGTGCCTCCCGCGCGATCCAGACCGGCTCGCGGTCCAGCTCGCTCTCGTACAGGTAGTTGCCGCCGAACAGCACCTCGTAGACCCCGGGGGCGTCCGGCGGGTCGAAGGAGGTGAGCGGGCGGCCGAGCAGTTCACCGAAGGCCTGGGCCAGGCCCGGCTCCCAGGCGGCGGGGGTGGTGCGGTCGGTCTCGAAGGTCATCCGACGGGCTCCGTCATCCAGTCGTACGGTCAGCGGCGGCGGGCCCAACAGCCCGACGGGGAAGGCCGGATCGCGAACCCGCCCACCGCAAGTCAACCGCCCCCCACCGACAGCCCCGCCACCCGGGCCCGTGGGAGCGGGTCAGAGGTCGCGGAGGCGGCCGATGGGGACGATGGCGACCCAATTGCCCTTCTGGATCTGGTAGATCGATGCGACCTGGTTGCGGGTGTCGCCGAACTCGTCGAAGGAGACGTCGCCGGTGACGCCGAAGAAGTCCACGTCCGGTACGGCTTCGGAGACGGCTTTGCGGATCTCCGTGCCGGAGCCCGACTTCCCGTGTGCCTGGCGGGCGCGGCCGACCGCCTCGATCAGGGCCCAGGTGGAGTCGTAGGCGTACGGGCCGAAGGGGCCGGGGGCCTGGGGGTGGGCGGCCTTCTGGTACTCGTCGAGGAAGGTGAACGCGGAGGCGAGCCCCTCGACCGAGATGCCGGGGTTGCTGGCCAGGTCGCCGTCGGAGGCCGGGCCGGCGGCCTTGAGGTACCCGTCGGTGTGCAGGCCGTCGCCGCCCGCCACCGGCGCCTTGACGCCCGCGGCCTTCAGCTGGGCGGACAGCGGGCCGCCCTCGGGGTGCTCGCCGCCGTAGTAGACGATGTCCGGGCGGGCGGCGGCGATCTGCCGGACCAGCTTGGAGAAGTCGGTGGTGCCGGGCTCGATGGTGGCCCGCAGCTGGACCGTGCCGCCGTCCTCCTCGAAGGCCGTCGCGAACTCCGCGGCCAGGTTGCTGCCGTAGGCCTTGGTGTCGCTGACCACGACGGCCCGCTCGGCCTTCAGCTGGCTGCGCGCGTACCGGGCGAGCAGCGGGCCCTGCACGGCATCGGTGGTGACGGTGCGGAAGTACGTGGGGTAGGGCCGCACCTTCCCCTTGGTGCGGTAGTCCGCGCCCCAGGTCAGGGAGGGTGCGGTGTTGGAGGGCGAGATCTCGGCGAGGTCCGCCTTGGCCAGCACCGGGGCCATGGTGAGTGCGCCGCCCGAGGTGAGCGGACCGACCACGCCGACCACTTCGGGATCGGCCACGAACGCCTCGCCGTTGGCGCGGGCCAGTTTCTCGTCCCCCTGGTCGTCCTTGGCGTCCAGGACGAACCGCACGCCCGGCACGGTGTTCTTGGCATTGGCCTTGGCGATGGCCAGTTCGGCCGAGTACTTGATGCCGAGCCCCAGGTCGGCGAGGTTGCCGGTGAGCGGGGCGTCCAGTCCGATGGTGAAGGTCCTGGTGGGTTCCGTGTCCGCGCCGACCAGTGAGCAGCCCGACAGCAGGATGACGCACGCCATGCCCAGGTACGGGGCCCGGCCCGCCGTACGGCGGGCGGGGGGGGGCGGCACCGGGGCGGGGCCCCC
>NZ_JAIZ01000524.1:8999-28160 GCF_000710465.2 Kitasatospora sp. MBT63
GGCGGTGCCCCCGCCGGCGGTGGGTATGAGGGCCGGCGGTGTGGCGCCCGGCGGCGTGGCGTCCGCCGCGGGCGAGGTGGATCTGGTCAACGGCACATCCCTTGCGGAGGGTTCTGTGTGCGTGTCGAGCCGCACCTGACCGAGGCCGACGACGCACGGAGGGTACCGGCGGCCGAGTTGCGACTGGGCCGACGGGGTGAGCAGTTGTCCGCGGGGTGGAGCGAGCGGCGGATCCCGCGCCGGAGGGAACGGGCGGGCACCGGGCTGAGCGGTACCGGCCGGTCCCAGGAACACCACCGGTGCGGGTCGATGGGGCGTGACCTTATCCGCCCCCTCGCGGAGCGTCAACGCATCCGCCCGCCCCCTCGCGGCCTGGCCGCCCGCCACCACGCGTGATCCAACTGCCGTTGCACACACGAGATCAAGTAGTGCCACGGCCGCGATCTCGCAGGCCCGTGGTTGCCTGGTCACGGCCACAGCCGACGGACGGCGGCACGCGCCTCGGCGACGGCGCCGGCCGGGACCTCGAACGACGCGTCGACCCCGCGGACGGGCCGGCACAGGCGCAGGCGGCCCCCGTCGACGGGCAGCGGCCGCAGCCAGTATCCGAGCCTCCAG
The DNA here is from genome assembly GCF_000710465.2 of Kitasatospora sp. MBT63. GTDB lineage: Bacteria > Actinomycetota > Actinomycetes > Streptomycetales > Streptomycetaceae > Kitasatospora. Next base: position 9,618 of record NZ_JAIZ01000524.1, read on the forward strand.
GACGGGCCGTGCGAGCCGGCCCGGAGCAGCAGCATGGGGGCCGACTCCGCGGGCCGCTCGGCCGGTTCGGGGTGCGGACGGTTGTTCCGGAAGACCCGGCCGTCCGGCAGGTCCAGCGCCAGGTGGAGGCGGTCGGCGCCACCGTGCCGGGCCTCGCGCATCAGGTTCTCGAGCTCGGACCGGGCCGTCGGCGGCGTACCGGTGGCGTTGAACCGGACCTCCAGCGCGATCTCCAGGCCGGTGTTGTACGCGAGGAGTCCGGACACCGTCACGGCGACCTGTCCGGTCGCGGCCGTGAACGGCGGCCCGGCCAGCGGGGCACCGATCTCCGCCACCGGCGGCTCGCTGTCCGGGTCGTCCCCGCTGCCCGCGATCAGGGCTCCCAGGCCCTCCCCCATCACCGCCCCTCCCCGACGGCATCCACGGTGAACTCGTCTGCGGGGCAAGAGAGTTCCGGTCCCGGCGGGACCGGGAGGGCGCGGCCTCCGACGTCCGGGCCGGCGGCCGGCCACGCGCACCACTCCCGTCGCACGGGTGTACCATCCCTGCATCGGAGTAAAAACGTGCGGTCACTGCGGGTCATCGACACCCGTCGATCGGGCAGGGCCCCACGCGTACACGCGGTTCGGACGAGCCGCCACTTCTTCCCAGTGAAGGAGTGAGCCATGGATGTCCGCCGCGATCCGGTCCTCGGGGGCACCGATGACCCGACCGGAGTCTCCGGTCCACCGAAGTCCCTGCGGGAAGCGGGGGTTGCGCTCGCCGGGCTGTCGGCGGTGTTCCTGTTCGAGATGCTCGACAACTCGATCCTCAATGTCGCGCTGCCGACCATCGGCCGTGAGCTGTCCGCCTCGGCGACGGCGCTGCAGTGGGTGACGGGCGGGTACGCCGTGGTGTTCGGCGGGCTCATGCTGGCGCTCGGCGCGCTGGCCGACCGGGTCGGCCGCCGGAGGATCATGCTGGTCGGCCTGGTGCTGCTGGGCGCGGCGAGTCTGGCCACGGCGTTCGTCACCACGGCGGAGCAGCTCATCGCGGTCCGCGCGGCGATGGGTGTCGCGGCCGCGATGACGACGCCGGGCTCCCTCGCGCTGGCGTTCCGGCTGTTCGACGAGGACGGGCTCCGGGTCCGGGCGACGACGCTGATCTCGACCGTGGGCCTGGCCGGGCTCGCGCTCGGCCCGACCCTGGGTGGTCTCGTGCTCGCGTTCGCCCCGTGGCAGGTGCTGCTGCTGGTGAACGTGCCGATCGCCGCACTGGCGTACCTCGGCATCCGCCGCGGCATCCCCGCCGACCGGCCTGACGAACTGCACCGCGCCCCGGTCGACGCCATCGGCGCGCTGCTCGCCACGGCGACGATCGGGCTGGCGCTGGTGGCTCCGACGCTGTTCGTCGACCCGGGCCCCGCATCGCCCGTGCCGTGGCTGGTCACGGCGGCGGCCGTCGTGACGGCGGTGCTGTTCGTCGTCCGTGAGCGCGCCGCCCGCCATCCGCTGCTCGACCTCGGGCTGGTGGCCCGCCCGCTGGTGTCGAGCGGTCTGGCGTTCAAGGCCGCCTCGGGCCTGGCGACCGCCGGCCTCGGGTACCTGGTCACGCTGCAGTTGCAGCTCGACTGGGGGTGGACGCCCGCCCGGGCGGCCGTCGGGATGCTGCCGCAGGTCGTCGTGCTCATCGCCGGCGGGGCGGTCATCGGGCCGCTGGTCACCCGCGTCGGACTCGACCGGGCCGCCCGGTTCGGCGCGGGAGCCGTCGTCTGCGGGCTCGCCGTCCATGCGCTGCTGGGCCGCCTGGGGTACGTGTGGGTCGCCCTCGCGCTGGTGCTCGTCGCGGCCGGGATGCGTGTCGTCGGTGTGGTCGCCGGGACCAACGTCATGCGCGGCCTGCCGGCCGACCGCACCACGGTGGGGGCGGCGCTGGTGGACACGGCCGGTGAGGTCAGTACCGGTGTCGGCGTCTGCGTCGGCGGCACCATCCTCGCGGCGCTCCTCTCGGGCGGCATCGCCACCTCGGCCTGGGATGCCGACCGCGTGGCGCGGTTCGACCGGGCGGTGACCTGGGCCGGTCTCACGCTGACGGTCCTGGCGGCGGCGCTGGTGGGGTGGGGCATGCTCCGTGGCCGCGGCTCCGCGGCGCAGCCGGAGCACGGGTAGCCGCGGCCGGGCCGGGCCCGCGCTGGGCGGAGAGGGCAGGATTCGAACCTGCGCGGGCCCTCGCGGACCCTGCTCGGCCGTTGCCGGCCAGGCACCCGATGAACCGCTCCGGGCACCTCTCCCAGTCCCGGGAGCCCGTCTGCGGCGCTCCCTTGATCTGCCCTCAGCATGCCCGGGCGGCCTGACCGGACGCTGACCCCCTCCTGACCCGGCCGCCGCCCCCGGCCGTCGGGCTCAGGAGGCCGGGGCACCGCCCGCCGCGCCCGTGCGCCGGGTGCGGCGGTACGCGCCCGGGCTGACGCCCTGCCAGCGGACGAAGGCGTGTCCCAGGGCCGCGGCGCCGCTCAGCCCCACGGCGCGGGCGACCCGGTCGGTGGTCAGGTCGGTGGTCTCCAGCAGCTGCCTGGCCCGGGTGTGCCGGGCCTCGTCCAGCAGGACCCGCCAGGAGGTGCCGTGTTCGCGCAGCACCCGGCGCAGCGCCCGCCCGCCCAGCCGCGAGGTGGCCTGGGCATCGGCGAACCCCACGCCCTCCAGCGGCACACCGGCCAGCCACCGCCGCAGCCGCTGCGGAACGGCGGCGGGACCGGTCAGGTCCGCCAGCAGCCGGTCCGCGTAGGCGCGTTGCAGCGATGCCAGGCCCTGGTCCACCACCACCCGGCGCAGGTCCAGGTCGGCCGTGGGGACGGTCAGCGCGTTGTCGGCCGCCCCGAACGCCACGGGACAGCCCAGCACCCGCTCGTAGCCCAGCCGCTCGCTCCCGCACGGATGGGTGAAGGTGACCGCGGCGGGCGTCCAGGTCGGCCCCGCCAGCCAGCGTGCGGCGCTCACCATCCCCACCACCACGGCCTCCACCTGCTGCGGGCGCATGGCGCCGGGCGCGACGGTGGGCCGGTACACCACCCGCGACAGGGTCCTGCCGCGCACCAGCGCGATCTCGCCGGCCTCGCTGACCAGCCGGTGGTAGCGCACCGCGGCCTCGGCCGCCTCACCCAGCGTGGCGCAGCCGAGCACGACATGGCCGAGGACGTCCAGGGCCGGCGGCCGCAGGTCCGCCCCCACCCGCAGCCCGGCCGCGGGATCCCCCGACGCGCCGATCACCCGGTCCCACAGCCCGCGGACCTCCTCGAACGGCAGGCGCCGGTCCCCGGCCAGCAGCAGGTCGGGCCCCGCGCCGCCCGCGTCCGCGACCGCCGAGGCGTAGCCCAGCGAGACCGAGACGCCGGGGGCGGGAACGGCACCGGGGCCGGAGGTGGAGATGTCCATGTCCGCCAGTCAAGACAGCCGCCGCCACGCCGTCAACGCCTGCGAGCCGTGATCGCGGGCACCTGCGGTCAACAACCGGGCCGCGCGGATCAACGACACCACGCCCGGCAGCCCCTACGGTCGGTGCCACCCTGCCCGCGGCCGGGCCGCCGCGCAGGCGCGCCCCGCCGCGCCGTACCCCGGAGAACCCCTGTGATCCTCTTCCTGCTGCCCGAGGCCGACTACGATCCCACCGAGGCCGCGCTCCCCTGGGCGGCGCTGCACGACGCGGGGTTCGACGTCCGCTTCGCGACCCCCGACGGCCGTCCGGCGCACGCCGACCGACGGCTCACCGAGCAGGGGTTCTCCTGGCTCTCGCCGTGGCTGATGACCCGCGGCGGTCCGCTGGCCGCGTACCGGCGGATGACCCGCGACCCGCGTTTCGGCGCGCCGCTGTCCTACGGCGACGTGGACCCCGCCACGCTCACCGCCCTGTTCGTCCCTGGTGGCCACGCGCCCCGCGTCCGCAGTCTCCTGGAGAGCCGGCCCGCCCAGCGGATCGCCGCCGAAGCGATGGCCCGGGCGGTCCCGGTCGGCGCGGTCTGCCACGGTGTCCTGCTGCTGGCCCGCGCGGTCGACCCGGGCACCGGCCGCTCCGTCCTGCACGGCCGGCGCACCACCGCGCTGACCTCCCGGATGGAGCTGACGGCCTGGCAGCTGACCCGGCTGCGCCTCGGCAGTTACTACCGCACCTACCCGACCACCGTGCAGCGCGAGGTCACCGCGGCGCTCGCCGACCCCGCCGACTTCGCCCCCGGGCCGGTCCTGCCGCTGCGCGACGGCCCCCGCCGGCTGCGCCGCGGGTTCACCGTGCGGGACGGCGCCTACCTCTCCGCCCGCTGGCCGGGCGACTGCCACCGTCTGGCCCAGCAGTACCTCGCCCTCGTCACGGCCGCCACGGGAGGCCCCGGGGCCGCCGGGGCCGCCGGGGCCGCCGGGCAGAACGACGGCCGATCGCGCTGAACCCCGTGCCGTCCCCCCGCACCTCCAGCCCACGGAGAACTTCCATCCCACGGAGAACGCGATGACCGACCACGCCCGCCAGGCCCTCGAACACCTCAGGGACCCGTCCCAGTTCCAGTGGTACGTCATACCGCTGCTGCTCCTGGTCCTGTACGTGTACGCCGTCGAGGTCCAGCGGCGGGACTGGAGCACCGTCCTGGCCGGGCTGGCGCTGTGGGGCATGGACTGGTTCAACGAGATCTGGAACGCCCTGGTCCTGCACGCCACGGGCCGGGCGCCGGTCTGGGGCGCCTCCGGCGCCAGCGCCTACCGGATCCTGGTCGGCCTCAACATCGAGATCTGCCTGATGTTCGCGATCATGGGTGTGGTCGCCGTCAAGCTCCTGCCGTCCGACCCGGCCCTGCGCATCGCCGGCATCCCCAACCGCTGGCTCCTGGCCGGGCTGAACTCGGCGCTCGCGGTCGGCGTGGAGCTCTTCCTGCACAGCGCCGGTGTGCTGACCTGGGACTGGCCCTGGTGGCAGGCGGGCTGCCCGCTGCTCATCTGGCTGGTCGGCTACCTCCCGTTCTTCCTGGTCTGCTTCCGCGTCCACGACCTGCCCCGGCTGCGCACCAAGGCCGTCACCGTCGGGGCCCTGTTCGCCCTCGACGCTGCCGCGCTGGCCGTCTTCGGCTCCCTCGGCTGGCTCTGACCGACCCTCCCCGGGTCAACGCCCGGTCCACCAGCGGGCCTTGTACAGGTGGGTCCCTTCCAGCCGCCGGATGCCGTCCGGGCGGTGGCAGGTGAGGACGGAGGTGCACCAGGTACAGGGCCCGGCGTGGTCGGGCGCCGTGGTGAGCAGGCGTCCCGTTCCGGGCTCGTCGCCCACGCTCTTCACCTCGCGTGCGGACTCCTGCGGGGTGACGGGGACGGCCTCGAACCGGTCGTGGGACGGGTCGAACCGCCACAGACGGCCGGCGGTACTGATCCAGAACTGCCCCGGCGCGGCGAGCACCGGGGCGAGGTCGTGACCCCCGGGTTCGGGGAGTGCCAGGGTCCGCTCGGGGGTGAGCACCGGGGCGGCGGCGGTGCCGCCGACCCTCAGGGCGGTCAGTGTGTCGTCACCGACGGTCCACAGCAGGCCGGTCCTGGCGTCGCGGTGCACGCCGTGCGCCCCCGCCAGCGGGTACTCGGCGTGGTCGGTGCTGCGCGGGCCCTGCGAGGCCGTGTACACGCGCACCCAGCCGCCGGTGCTGGCCACGACGGCCACGTTGCCGTCCGGGAGGAGTTCGGCGCTGTGCGGGTTCGCGGTGGGGCCGGTGTCGACGGCCCAGACCGGGGTGCCGGTCGCGAGGTCGACGACGGCCGCCAGGCCGCCCGAGGCGGTGGTCAGCAGGTAGCGGCGGCCGTCACGGACGCGGCTCTTGGCCTCGGTGGGCGAGGACCAGCTGCGGGCCGGCGACAGGTCGGCGAGCGCGGTGTCGCGGTCGGCGGTCCACGACCACACCACCGGGAGGTGGTCGGGGCCGTGGAAGGCCATCAGTTCGTCGGCACCGTGCAGGACCAGCACCCGGCGGGACGCCTGGTCCACCACTGCCACCGGCGCACCCGGCCGCCAGCTTCCGCCGCCCGGCCTCGCGGCGGCCGCCGGCCCGGCCGTCGTACCGATCAGCAGCAGCGCCAGCCCGGCCGACACCAGGGCCGCCCTCCGACGGCCTGCGCCGGTTCCCCTGCACACCTCGTCCGTCCCTCCGCCGGCCGTGCCCCGCACTCACCCTGCGTCACGGCGGGGCGCACCGCCAGCGCTCCGCCGGCCGCTGCGGCCACGCGAGTCCCCTGCGGGGCCGACTGCTGACGACGGGTCCCCTGGAGATGTGTCACAGGTCCGTGGCGTACCGGTGCCCGACGGCGGTGCCGGCGCTCCGGGACGGCCGGCCGCACGGCCGCCGGCCGGACTCTTCGCCGAGACCGGCTCGTCGGCACCGGCGCCGGCCGCTCCGCCGCCTGCTGACATGATCGTCCGAACGGTGCGGACGAGGGGGCGGGTGTGGACCTGACGGTGGAACAGACGGTGCGGAAGATCGCGGCGCAGGTCGTCGCGCGGGCACCGGAGGGCTGGACGGAGTGCGTGTTGCGGGGGCACGGGAGCCGCACGGGCGTCGGCCTGTTCGGCGGCGGGTACGTGGTGCCGAGCCGTCCTGGCTCCTTCTTCGGCACGCCGTTCCCCGACCAGGACCTCGCCACCCTGGTGTCCCGGTTCCGGGACAGCCACGGCTGGGAGGCCATCGCCCTGGAGTTGACCTGCCGCCCCTCGGGCGCCTTCGACCTGGTCGTCTTCCGGGGCACGCTGCAGCCCGGGGCCGGCCCCGAGGACGGCTGGACCCTGACCGTCGACCACGGCTTCCAACCGTCCGAACCGGGCGCGGCCGACGACGCGGAACCGACCGAGCTACGCCAGGCCGGGGACCCGACCGAGGCGGTCGAACGGCTGCGGGCCGTCCTCCGGCAGCACGCCGAACTCTCCGGCGAGGAGCCGACGATGCCCGCGCCCGTCACCGAGGAGCAGCTGGCCGCCGCCGAGCTCCGCCTCGGCGCACCGCTGCCCGGAGACCTGCGGGCGCTCTACCTGGAGGCCGACGGGGACGGCGGCAGCGAGGCACTGGCCGGGTACGGCTGGCTGGCGCTCGACGCGGCCCTGGCCGAGCGCGACTCCTATATCGGCGTCCCGACCTGGTTCGGCTGGGAGCACGGCTGGCGCCAGGTGGTCTTCGACGCCGACCCGCCGGACACCGTGCGCCGCTGCTCCGGGCATCCGGGCTGGCTCCCGTTCGCCACCTGGTTCGACGGCAACTACTTCGCCGTGGACCTCGCACCGGCCGCGGGCGGCCGCCCCGGCCAGGTGATCGAGGTGGGCCGGGACTTCAACGACGGCCCGCGCTACGTCGCCTCCTCCGTCACCGCCTGGCTCGGCCAGGCCCTGGGCCGGCCCGATCCGTACGGCCCGCAGCGGTCCGGGGACGGCCGGCGCCGGTTCATGGACTCAGGCCTGGACGGGCAGCTCGCGCCGGGCCTCCAGGAGATCCACCTCTATGACGCCCCGTCACCCGTCGACCTCGGCCCGCTCGCCGCCACGCCGCGCCTGCGGCGCCTGTACCTCGTCCGCTGCACCGCCGCCGACCTGTCCCCCGTCGCCGCACTCCCCGTCGAGGACCTGGCCGTCGACCTCGCCCCCGAGGCCGACCTCCTCCCGCTCACCGGCCACCCGCACCTCGCCTCACTCGCCGTCGGCTCCGAAACCCCGCTCGACCTCGCCCCGCTGCGCACCCTCCCCGCGCTCCGCTCCCTCGACCTGTCCCGCTGCCCCACCACGGACCCGGCCCTGCTCGCGGACCTCCCCGGCCTGCGCTACCTCGCCCTCTCGGCCACCCAGTGGACGGCCCTGATCGCCGCCGGCCGCCTCCCCACCCACCTCGCCGCCGCTCGTCTGGCCGGAGCCCCGCCCCTCACCGCCGCCCTCGACCTGCTCGCCGCCCTCGGAGTCGACACCTCGACCGCCCACCGCCTCTCCGGCACCCTCGAGGAGGCCGTCTGACGCCGGGGCGGGCTCAGTTGTAGTCGAAGAAGCGGTGCCACCAGGTGCGTGGCCCGGCGGAGGTACCGAGGTTGCTGACACCGTCGTACCGGGTCCGGAGCAGGTACTCGGAGACGGTGATGTAGCCGAGTGCGTCGAGTTCGTCGCCGATCGGGCGGCGGTCTGCGGTCTGCGGTCTGCGGTCTGCGGTCTCGAAGAGGACGTTCTCTTCCTCCTCGTCGTAGCTGCGGCGGCCGGACCTCGACGGTGTGGGCGGCCCGGTCGTCGGCGGCGGCTCGCCGACCGGGTCGCGGACGTCGGCGGCGGGACACCTCGAACAGCGTGCAGGCCCTGTCCCGCGGTCTCCTGGCCGCAGACCGAGCAGTACCTGACCCGGCGGCTACTTCGGGACCGTCATCGCGTCGCGGATCCGGCGGGTCCGGTCGGCGGCCCCGGCCTGGTCGATCGTGGCCGGGTTCCCCTCGACGGAGGCGGGAAAGGCCACCGAACCCGCGGTGTACCGGTCGGCCCAGAGGCACACGGGGTTGACGAGGAACGATCCGGTCGAGACCCCGCACTTGAGCCGGCCCTGCGGATCGTGCGGGTCACGCGCGTCCAGGTCCGTCATCGGCTCCGCCCACTTCTCCCGCGGGGCGAGCATCACGGATATCGCGGAGGAGGCCACCGCGCCGGGGTCGGTGATGGTGCCCCAGGCGCCGCCGATGGTCAGAACCCCGCCGGAGCCGTCGGTGTACCTGGCCTTCAGGCTGCCGTCGAAGGCGGCGTAGCCCGCTGGCAGCGGTCTCGTCGGCGGGTCGGTCAGGACGTCGGCCGGGCCCTGCGCACGGTAGCCGCCGGGCAGGGCGTCCGGGGCGGACAGCCGTAGCGAGCCCGGTGCGGCGCGGTCGGCCGGACCTGCCGCCGCCACCGACGGCGAGCCGTCGCCGCCGCAGCCCGTCAGAGCCCCCGCCAGCAGCGCCGTGGCCCCGGCCAGCGCTCCGGCCTTCGCCGTGCGCACTCCCACCCCAGATTTCATGATCACATCGCAGGCGTCCGGGTTGTCCGGCGGGACCGCGCCCCGCCTCGGTGCATCCGGTCCGACGAGAACAGAGGTCCTCGGCCGCCGCCGCGGACCGGGGTGCGAAGGCGCGGCTCCATCACCCGTCGGCCGAGGCGGGCTCCATTCTGCGAATCGCCCAACTGGTCACCGGCAGCGGCGAGATAGTGCCGCGGAGGCCACATTCCGCCCCGCCCGGTCAATATTTACTTTTCCGGAACGCGTCTGCATAGTGACGCCTCGACATATGGGTGAGGCGAACCGAGGGGGCCCGATCTTGTCCCGGATCAATGACGCTGCCGCACGCGAGGTGGAACGGGAGAGCGTTCAGGTCTCCGTCATAGGCGAGTTGTTCGACGAGCGGCTGGCCGGGGTGCGGGACCAGTTGGCGCGGGTGCTCGCGTTGCCGCCGGACGGTGCGGGCATGGCGTACGAGCGGGAGGTGGCGGCGGGGCGGCTGGCGGGTGAGGTCCGCCGGTTGGAGGGGGCCGAGGACGGGCTGGTCTTCGGGCGGATCGACCTCGCGGACGGGGCCGTCCTGCGGATCGGGCGGCTCGGGCTGCAGCGGGAGTCGGACGAGCTTCCGGTGCTGGTGGACTGGCGGGCCGAGGCGGCGCGGCCGTTCTACGAGGCGACGCCGGTTCATCCGATGGGGCTGCGGCGGCGCCGCCATCTCCGGCTGGCGGGCCGCACGGTGGTGGGGGTGAGCGACGAGCTGCTCGACGGCCGCGCGCCCACCGGTCAGGACGTGGTCGGCGACGGTCCGCTGACGGCGGCGCTGCAGGCGCGGCGGACGGGCCGGATGGGTGCGGCGGTCGCCACGCTGCAGGCCGAGCAGGACGCGATCGTCCGGTCGCCGCACCGCGGCGTGACCGTCGTCCAGGGCGGCCCCGGCACCGGAAAGACGGTGGTGGCGCTGCACCGCGCCGCGTACGTGCTGTACGCCTTCCCGAAGGCGGCCGAGCGCGGCGTGCTGGTCCTGGGGCCGAACGCGCGGTTCCTCGAGTACATCGGCCAGGTCCTGCCCTCGCTCGGGGAGAACGACGTGGTGCTGTCGACCTGCGAAGACCTGGCCGGCGTCGCACCGGGCGCCGCGGACGGCGGCGCGGACGACGGCGCGGACGACGGCGCGGTGGCGCGTCTGAAGGGCGGCGTCGAACTGGCCGGCGCGCTGGCCGAGGTGGTCCGCTCCCGGCAGGGCCCGGGCGGCGCGTTCCGGGTCCGGGTCGGCCAGGAGTGGATCCGTCTGCCGGACGGCGCGGTGGCGCAGGCGCGGGAGGCCGCACGGGGCAGCGGTCTCGCGCACAACCCGGCGCGTCGGCTGTTCAAGGAGTCGCTGGTGGACGCCCTCGTCCGGGAACTCGCCGGCAGCGGCGCCGCGGTGCTCGAGCAGATCGACGCGCAGGTCGCCCTGCTGACCGGCCTCGACCTCGACCGGGTCGCCGCGGCGGGCCTGCGCCGCCTCGGCCTCGACGACACCCCGGCCACCGGCGCCGACGAGTTCGACGCCGACGCCGTACGCGAGGAGCTCCTGGACGATGCCGCGCTCGACCGGGCCGTCGAGGAGCTGTGGCCGCGACTGACGCCCGGTGACGTGGTCCGGGCCCTCCTGGCAGACGGTGCCGCGCTGGCCGCCCACCTGCCGCAGCTCACCGCCGACCGGCAGCGGGCACTGCTGCGGCGGGCGCCCGACGCGCCGTGGACCGACGCGGACGTCCCGCTGCTCGACGAGGCGGCGAGCCTGGTGGACGGCCCGCCGGAGCGCACCTTCGGGCACGTCGTCGTCGACGAGGCGCAGGAGCTGACCGCCATGCAGTGGCGGATGGTCCTGCGCCGCTGCCCGGGCCGGTCGATGACGCTGGTCGGCGACTTCGCCCAGGCGGGCCCGGCGACGGCGGCCCGCGACTGGGACGAGGCCCTGGGCCCGCACCTCGGACGCCGGTTCGACCTGCGCACCCTGACCGTCAGCTACCGGACCACGCAGGAGATCCTCGCCGCCACGCAGGACCTGCTCGCCCGGATCACCCCGGACCGGCCGGCGATCCGGTCGATCCGGCACGGCGAGCCGCCGCGGACCCTGCCCACGACACCCGGGTCTCTGCTCGACGCGCTCGTGCGGGAGCTGCGGGAGCAGGAGGCCGCGTACCCGGGCGAGCTGGTCGGGGTGGTCTGCGCCGACGGCAGGGCGCAGCAGCTCGCGGACGCGGGGGTCGAGCGGTACGCCCGGCTGGTGCCGGCTGCCCAGGCGCGCGGCCTGGAGTTCGACTCCGCCGTCGTCGTCGACCCGGACGGGATCACCGCCGCCCGCCCGGGCGGCGAACGGGACCTGTACGTCGCGCTGACCCGGGCCACCAAACGTCTGTGCACCGTCACCGTCGCGCCCGCGGCGCCGGTGGTGGGCCGCACCGGTCCGGCCCACCACCCGTCGGTCAGCCGGACTGGGCGGTGAAGCGCCAGGACTGCCCGGGGAACGCCCCGCAGACGGCCTGGTCCAGCGGCTGGCCGCTGTTGGTCGCGCCCCAGCCGGCGCCCAGGCACAGCCCGGAGGCGCGGTTCCTCAACTGGTAGCTGTCATTGCCCAGGAAGACCGCCGTCCAGACCTGGAGGTCGCTGTTGGAGCAGGTCTGCTGCACCACGAGCGCGTGCTCGGCGGTCCCCTGGGGCTGGATGCACTTGCCGGACGAGGTGACCTTGAAGAAGTACGAGTCGGTGCCGGCCCAGGTCGACGTGAACTGCTTGTTGGCCTTGGTGTCGCACTTGTACTGGATCAGCCCGGCGCCGTTCGACTTCGAGTTGTCGCCGACGGCTGCGCACAGGCCCGAGTTGAGGTTCTTGATGGTGTTGCCCGAGCCGTTCGCCGGTGTGTCCGCGTGCGCGACGGATGCCGCGCCCAGCGACATCAGGGCGGCGCACGAGAAGGCGGCGAGTAACGCGGTCGGCTTCTTCACGGCGGTCTCCGATCAGGAAGGGGGAGGAAGGGGGAAGGACGTGATGGATTCTTGATGCTCCGGTGAATGACCGTGCACCGCCAAGGCACCCTGCCGGAGCCACCCGGACGTGTCAATGGACCCGGCAGTCCCGACCGGCCGACCCGGGGCCATCCCCGGCCTTCGGCCTCGGCCCCCTCCCGGAACACCTCCGCGGCGATCCGATCGGCCTCGAAGGCGCGGGCGGCGCCGGCGTAGGCCTCGATGTGGAGGAACGATCCGCAGATGGCCGCGCGGCGGTACCGAACGTGGCGGACGCGCCGTCCCGCGCGGGCCGTCGCGGTCAAGGACGGCCGTCGCGGTCAGGGGCGCCGGAGGCGAAGGGGCCCTCGTCGGCGAAGCGCCGCAGGAGGCGGGCGAAGGTCCGGGCGTCGGCCTGCGGCCAGGCGGCGAGCGAGGTTTCGATGGCCACCGCGAGGCGCTGCCGGGTGACGGCCACGGTGTCGTGCCCGTCGCCGGTGAGGGCGAGGAGGGTGGCACGGCCGTCCGCGGGGTCGGGTTCGCGCCGCAGCAGGCCCGCCCGCTCCAGGCGGTCGGCGCGGCGGGTGACGGTGGTGCGGTCGAGGTCGATCTCGCGGCCGAGGTCGGCGGCGCTGCACGGGCCGGTGCGGGCCAGGCCGCTGAGCAGCGGATAGGTGAGTTCGTCGACCCCTTCCCCGAGCCCTTCGGTGAGGTGGGTGTGCAGGCGCGTGCGGGTGCCGCGGCGCAGGAGCAGTGCGAGTGCGTGGGCGATGTCATGACCGGTCGAGATGTTCACCACCGCAGATTAGCGTGCATCGCGCACGCTTTTCCGCTACAGTCACAAGCGTGCTCAGGGCACGCAATATCCCGCACGGGACGTGCGGGCCACGACCACCACCGTCCCGGAGGAACCCCATGAACCGCACCGGCATCCGCACCGACGTCCGCGCTGCCCTTACCGACCTGCTGCTCACCCCCGGCCTCGCCCTGGAGGAGGCAGCCGAGCGGCACTTCGCCCCCGACTACCGCCAGCGCACCGACGGCGAGTGGGCCGACCGCACCGAGTTCCTCGCCCACATCGCCCACCTGCGCACCGTCGTCGCCGGCGGCTCCGTCGAGGTCCACGACGAGCTCACCGACGGCGACCGCTACGCCGACCGCCACACCATGACCGTCACCAAGACCGACGGCTCCACCGTCCGCATGGAGGTCTACCTGTTCGCCGAATTCGCCCCCGACGGCCGCTTCCGCCGCATCGAGGAGACCACCCTCATGCTCGAAGGCACCGACGCCGACCGCGACCTCGGCAGCGCCCGCTGAGCCCCACACACCACACCCCCCTCACCCCCGTCCGCGGAGCGGTTGTAGGTCCGATCGGCTGACGGACCGGTCCGCAGCGTTGGGCGGTCCCGGCTCGAAGGGAGAACATCCCCATGGAACGTGATCAGATGCTGCATCTCTTCGAAGTCCACCGTGAGGCAGAGAAGGCCCGCGACTTCGATGCCGTCCTCGCGACCTTCGCCGACGACTGCTTCTTCGAGACGGTGGCCCTCGGACGCCGGGTCGAGGGCAAGGCGGCCACCCGCGCCGCGTACGAGGGTTTCTTCACCGCCTTCCCGGACATCGTGCCCGTCGACCAGGGCATGAGCTTCGGCGAGGACGTGATCGCCGTCTGGGGTGAGCTGCGCGGCACCAACACCGGCAGTTGGCTCGGCCTCCCACCGGGTGGTGGCTCGTTCGTGGTGCCGTTCGCCAACATCGCGCCGTTCAGGGACGGCCGGATGGCGGGCGAGCGGATCTACTTCGACCTCGCCACGCTCTGCGACCAGGCGGGACTGTCGACCGAGGAGGTCCGTGCCGCCGCGCTAGCAGCCGTCGGCGGCGGCCGCGGCCCCTCCTGAACAGCCGGAGAGCGGCGCCGCCACTCGGCACAGGGCCTCCTGGCCACCCGAAGGCCGCGCCGATGGGCGCGCGCCGACGGACGGCCGGGAGGCCCTGCTGTCCCGCCGCTAGGCTCCGGCCGTCGCCGCTGCCTGGCGCGGCAGGTGCTGCGGCGGACCGGAAGACCCGGCCCGTCCGAGGTCGGTGCGGGCACCGCTCGGAGCGGCGAGGAGCTTCGAGTGCTTCGCGGCGTCGACGGCACCCGGGCCGTGGATGGTCAGCTCGAAGTCCTGGTGCGCCTTGGCGTCCAGGGCCATCGGCAGGTGGATCCGCCCCTCCCCGACCAGCCGCCGGATCTCGGCGCGGCTGAGCCCGAGGCCGAGCGCGAGCAGCCGTTCGACCCGCACCGGTGCGGGCAGTTCGAAGCCGACGACGACCTCGAGCGGTGTCGGGTCGTCGAGTGCATACAGCGGCGTACGGGTCTCCAGCTCCCAGGTTCCCGTCCAGTCGAGACGGTAGCCGTTCCGCGCGGCGAGCGACCTACTGATCGTCAGCTCCCGTACCATCTGCGGGTCGTTGGTCTCGTACGCCACCCGGCGGGCGGGCTCCAGCGTGGAGACGTGGACGCGTTCGTGGATGGGCACCTTCGAGGTACGGTCACAGGCCGCACAGCTCAGCAGGAGCCAGACGTCGAGCAGTTTGCCGTTCGCGTTGACACGGATCTTGCCCGAGGGGCGGTGCCGCGTGCCGGAGCAGTCCGGGCAGGGGCGGACGACGGTGGGCAGGGCGGACTGACGCACGGCCCACCGGGCCTTGCGGTCGGTATTCATCAGGTGGTTGCTCTCAGGACTGAGCAGGAGCTCGCGCAGCGTGGGCTGCGGCTCCTGGGATCTGACGGATGCACACGAGGGCGCGGCGGAACGCCTCGGGCCGGTTCGTCAGGCTCCGAGGTCGAGCGCGCGACCGGTCGGTTGATGCTTCGTGGCAGCCGTTACATGTCCATGAGGGCGATCGTGGTCGAGACGACGGTGCGCGGGCAACTCATTTTCCGCGCCGACGCCGCCACCCGTGCCCGTCCCGCCCACACCCGTCCGGCGATGGGCCGGGACGGGCGCGGGCGAACGCCGGTCGGTCCTACTTCTGGCGGCCGGTCTTCGGGTCGTAGGCCACCTCCACCGGGACGACCTGGTCGGTCGGGAGCACCTCGATCCACTGGCTGCAGACCTCGAAGCTGCCCTCGGTCCTGGCCTTGAAGCCGCCCTGGAGCGGGTAGAAGCCGTGCTCGAAGACCCGCTCCACGGGCGTCGCGGTGACCCGGTTGTCGTCGTCGGGCTCCTCCTTGGGGTAGCGCCCGGTGGTGGCGGCCGCGATGTGCTTGTCGGCGACGGTGTGGCACAGGTCGCGGATGGCGTCCTCGATCGTGACCTCGGCATGCCCGCGCACCGGGTCGTGCGGGTCGTGCAGCAGCAGCCTGGTCCGGATCGCCGCCAACTCCGCGGGCGGTGCCGAGTACGCGGCGTCCAGCCCGTCGGTGCCCTCGACCCCCACGTGGCGCAGCCAGTTGACCGCCGCCTCCTCCTTCCCCGGGCGGATCGGCAGCACGGCCTTGACCCAGGGCGCGTTCAGGAAGGCGTTGCGCAGCTCGTCGCCGTCCAGTTGGAGCAGCCAGCCGAGCGAGCTGCCGAGCGTGGCCGGGGCGGAGGCGTCGGTGATGAAGTACTTGCCGTGGGCCCGGTCGTCGGCCCACTCGACCGTGGTGCCCTCGATCGATTCGGGCAACGGCCGGCCGGCGAGGGCGAGGGCTGCCGGGCGGCGGGGCTTCCACCACTCGGGGGCGACGAAGTAGAGCATCTTCTCGATGTCGAAGATCGAGTTGATCAGCTCGGACAGGACGTGCCGGGTGCGGTGGCCCGCGGTGGTGTCGGGCGTGTCGTTGTAGAGGCGCTCGCTCATCAGGGCGCGGATCAGGCTGCGGTGCACGATGGTGCGCTCCTCCTCGCGGAGGTGTTCGAACCGGCGCTTCTCGATCTTGCTGGCCAGGGTGACCCGCTCGTGCACCGCGTCGAGGTAGGCCTGCTCCAGCTTGCGCTTGTTCTCCTCGTCGGCGGCGAGTTTGGCGCTGACCAGGGCCTGGTTGGCCATGTTGATCTCGGCCTCGGCGGCGGGCAGCAGCCGGCAGGTGACGGCCCCGGAGACCTTGAACGTGATCCGGTCGTCCCATGCCAGGCCGCCGGGGGCGGTGCTCACCCCGACCATGATGCGTTTGGCATCGGGGGTGATCATGCCGAGGAAGGCCCAGTTCGCCGCTCCCCAGGATTCGTCGTCCTCGGCGGCCACCACGGTCTTGTCGATGGCCAGGAACGGGTCCTGCACGTCGTAGGCGATCTCGTACCCGTTCGGCACCCCCGGGATGTCGAGGGTGGCGAGCGGCACGAAGCGGTAGCGGGTCTCGGCGTGGCCGGACTGGTTCTGGCGGGAGTTGTCGGGGAAGTTCCACACCGCCTCGCCGCTGAAGCCGATGGTCAGCGTCTTGGGCGGCATCGGCGTCAGCTTGGGGTTCGGTACCAGGACCAGGTCCGCGGGCTTGGCGATGTGCACGAGGTGCGGCAGCGCCAGGTCCTTGCCGGGGTCGTCGACGAAGGTCTCCCAGCACAGGTAGCTGCCGATGTCCTGGATCTGCACGCCGACCTGCCGCATCTTGCGCCGCAGCTCGTAGTTGACCAGCGCGGGGGTGGTGTTCGCGAGGACGTAGCGCTTGCTGGAGGAGTCGAGCGTCTCGGTGACCGTCTTGAAGGTCGACTTGAAGTTCTGCCGGATCTCGGTGGACAGCTTCTCGCTCTGCTGCCGCATCCGCTTGTGGCCCTGCTCACGGGCGGTCTGCTGGGTCTTGTCGAGGTTGAGGCTGCCGGTGGCGGTGGCGTTGCCGGTGCCCCAGCTCTGGTTGACGGTGCTGGAGAAGCCGAGCTTCATGTCGTCGCGGTTGTCCTGCTTGACCGCGTCGCTGATCTCCTCCTCCTCGGTGGTGGCGCGCTCGGACTTCGACGTGGTCTCCAGCGCCGTCTCGACGGTCTTCTCGACCAGTGACCGCCGGGTGGACACCTCGATCAGCTCCACCGACGAGCCGGGGCTCAGCCAGACGTGTCCGACCGGGGTGCCGAGGAAGGTGTCCAGCTCGAAGAAGTACTGGCGGAACAGGTGGACGATCCCGATCGGCGACAGCGTGACGTCGCTGATCTGCTTGGTCGGGTCGAAGTCGAGGTAGGGGTCGCGGTAGGTGTCGTCCGGCCCGCCGAGGGCGAGGTCGAGGACCTCCGTGCCCGGTCTGGTGGCGTAGAAGAGGTCCTTCAGCTCCTGGTAGCGGCCGCGGTCGACTAGGTCGACCAGGAGCCCGGCGACGGCCGACTCCTCGCGCAGCCGCGCGGTCACCGCTTCCTTCAGCCGGGCCGCGTTGAAGCCCTCGCCGCTGTGGCCCTCCTGCCAGGCCTGCTGGTACTCGTCCCGGTAGGCCTGGTAGACGCCGCCGTTGAGCAGGTCGGTGAGTTCGTGCTCGTTGACGACGCTGCGCCAGCCGTCCCCGCAGGGCGCCGACTCCAGGCGGCGCAGCCGCTCGGCGAGGGCCGTCAGCACCCGGGCGCCGTCGGCCGCGGAACGCGGGGCCAGGGTGCGCGGCTGGCCCGGGTCGACCCGGCCGGACACGATCTGGTCGTCGGCGTTGAACACGATGTCGGCCCGGCCCTCGTACTGCCGGCGCAGCCCGAGCAGCCGGTCCTGCCGCTCGCCGGCCGTGCCGGTGGCGAGCCGGTCGAGCCGGCGGCGGGAGCGCCAGCCGAGCATCGGCTGGTAGATGCCGAACATCTCGCTGGCGTACGGCAGGACGGAGGTGTAGTCGCTGAGGTCGGTGATCCGCTTGTTGGTCGGCACGGTGGGTCCCTCCTCGGATCCGGCGGCGCCGGTGGGCTGGCGGACGGGCTGCTGGCTGCTGGCTGCTGACTGGGTGGGAGCGGCCGGGGCGGGCCGGGCCAGGGGTCAAGGGTCAGGGGCAGGGGCCACGGGTCAGGGCACGTGGACGACCTTGATCGGCAGCTGGTGGGTCTTGAAGAGTTCGGTGAGTTTGCCGGTCGCCGCTCGGCCCGCGACCCGCCACTCGACCGGGATCCCCTGGGCGGCCTCCAGCTGCCGGGTCGCCGTGTCCAGCGCCTTCCAGCCCGCCCAGTAGCTCTCCTTGACCAGGGCCCGGGCCATGCCGCTCTCGTCCAGGTAGAACTTGGCGTCGATCAGTGCACCGCTGTCGTAGCCGTCGAACTGGACGCCGTTGCGGTAGTAGCCGAGACCGGGGTCGGCGTGGCAGACCCGGCTCTGGTACGCGGCGGCCTCCTTGGTCATGTTGGTGCCCCCCTCGAAGTCGGGCATCCAGCGGCCCGGTTGGTCGGCCAGCGTGTCGCTGACCGGGCGGTTCCCGAAGCGGCGGGCGCCCCCGGCGGCCGCGGGGACGGTACTGGTCAGCAGGGAGCCGGCGAGCAGCACCAGGTTGGTGGTCGTCTCGACGGCGGCGTAGGCGGTGGCGAAGAACTCGGCGTTCTGCGCCTCGACCTCGGCGATCTTGGCGTGTTTCGCCTCCCACATCCGGGGGGTGCTGCTCCGGCCGTACCAGGCGGGGTGGAGCAGTTCGCCCGCGCCGTACCGGGGCGGGTCGGG
>NZ_JAIZ01000524.1:28233-29086 GCF_000710465.2 Kitasatospora sp. MBT63
CGCCGGTGGTGTCGAGGATGTCGTCGGCGTGCAGGCGGATCGCGCGGGCCGGTACCAGGTCGTAGGTGAAGACCAGTTGGAGGGTGGAGAGCCCGGCCCGCTCGCGCCCGACGTCCCGGGCGAACGAGGCGGGGTGGACGTAGCAGGCGTCGAACGCGTCGGCCAGGAGCTTCTCCGGTTTCACCGCGAAGCTCTCCAGCGCCCGGACGATCAGCAGCCGGTCGTACTGCGCCGTGGCCGGGACCTCCCCGAACCGCAGCAGCAGTTCGTTGACCACCCCGGGGTCGTCCAGCCACACCGCGTCGAGCAGGTCGTAGAGGTCGACCGCGGGGAGCAGGTCCAGCACCCCGTAGGCGTCCCCCCAGCGCCGGTCGGCGACGGCGCTGCGCAGCCGGCCGCGCACGGCCGGGAGCGCCTCGGCGCCGCGGGGCGGGAAGCCGCGGTGCACAGTGAGCGGGAAGGCGGCGGGGTAGCTGAGGGCGAACGGCTCGGCGGTGTCCAGCGTGATGCCGAACCGCAGCCCGGTGCGGACCTGTCCGCGCCCGAAGACCCACTGCCGGCGCTCCCGGTCGACGGTGAGCGTGTAGCCCCTGGGCCCGAGGTCGGTGTCGATGTCACCGCGGACCGGCGGGCCCTGCGGGGTCAGCAGCGCGACCCGGCCCGCGTCCAGATCGACCGTCATCTCCTCGACCAGGGTGCCGTCCGGCGGCCGTCGCGCCGCCGTCGCCCGGCGGCCGGGCCGGGGACTTCGGCCGGGTGGGCGGGACGGCACCCGCAGGACCGGATCCGGCCCCGGTGGGGTCGGCTCGACCGGGCGCGCCGGTGGCCCGGGCGGGGCGGGCCGCGCCGCCGG
>NZ_JAIZ01000525.1 GCF_000710465.2 Kitasatospora sp. MBT63
GCGGGTGCGGGGGCCGAGGCGGCGGCGCCGGCGGGGTCGCGGACCCCGCCGCGTCCGGTGGCGGAGCTGCCGATGTCCGGGGCGGACCGGCCGGGCGAGGAGTCCGCCGGGGCGGCTGCCGCGGCGGACCCGCCGACCATGGTGACCCCGGCCGTCGACGGTGCCCGGCGGCTGCTGGTGTGGCCCGAGCCGGACCCGTCGACCAAGCAGGCGCTCCAGGCCCGCGGCTACCGGCCGGTGATCGTGAGTTCGCGCGAGGAGGTCGACGCCCAGGTGTCGGGGTTCCCGGCGGCGCTGTTCGTCGACCCGCTGACCGGGCCGATCACCCGTACCGCGCTGCAGTCCCTGCGGACGGCCGCGCTGAACAGCCGGGTGCCGGTGCTGGTGACGGCCGGGCTCGGCCAGGCCACCCGGGACGCCGCGTACGGCGCGGACCCGGCGGTGCTGCTGCGGGCGCTGGCGCCGCGGGACAGTGAGACCCATGCGGCACGGGTGCTGCTGGTGGAGTCCGACCCGGACATCGCCGCGGCGATGATCAGCAGCCTGGAGCGGCGTGGGATGCACGTCGAGCACGCGCTGGACGAGAACGACGCGGTCTCCCGGGCCAGCAGTGTGCAGCCGAACCTGGTGGTGATGGACCTGCTGCAGGTCCGCCGCCGCCGGGCGGGGCTGCTGGACTGGCTGCGCGCCAACGACCGGCTGCACCGCACGCCGCTGGTGGTGTACACCTCGGTGGATCTCGACCCGCAGGAGCTGCCGCGGCTGCGGACCGGGGAGACGGTGCTGTTCCTGGCCGAGCGGTCGACCACCGAGGACGTGCAGTCCCGGATCGTCGACCTGCTCGGGCGGATCGGTGCGATGGGCGAGGTCAGCGCGGTCGGCTGAGTCCGGACCGGCGGCGGCACCCGGGCTCCCGGGTGCCGCCGCCGGTGGTGGCGCCGTCGTCAGTGGTGGGCGTGGGCGACCGCGTGGCCGCGGCCCCGGCCGATCAGCAGGCGGTTCACCGGGACGGTGAGCGTGAAGGCCAGGGACAGCGAGCCGGCCAGCGAGGTCCAGAACAGGGCGTCGCCGAGGCCGGCGTCCATCGCGCCCGGGACGGCCAGCATGGCGGTGTTGTCGATCAGTTCCATGACCAGGATGGAGACGGTGTCGGCCGCCAGGGCGACCTTGAACGCCCGGACCGGGTCGAGGCCGGCCCGCAGGACGCCGCGCATGGTCAGCGCGTAGCCGAAGGCGAAGGCGAGCGCGATCGACAGGCCGATGGTGGCGCCGGTATGCAGGCCGAGGGCGGTGCCGATGACCAGGCCGAGGACCTCGCCGATGGCGCAGCCGGTGAGGCAGTGCACGGTGGCGCGGGCGGCGTCGGCCCAGCCGGTGCGGCGCGGCCGGCCGGCGGGGCGGTGCTCGTGTCCGTGCTGGTGCGGGTGGTGCTGGGGCTGGTGGTCCATGGTGGGTCCTCCTGCTCTGGCAGCGGTTCCACCCATGGCAACCGGATACCCCCCGGGGGTATTCCCGAGGGGTGTCCGGCGGTCCGTCACGCCTTGCCGAGCACGGTGACCTCCAGGCGGTCCTGCGCGTACTCGGCCCGGATCACCTTCTTGTCGAACTTGCCGACGCTGGTCTTCGGCACCGCGGGCACCAGCGCCCAGCGCTCGGGCAGCTGCCAGGAGGCGATCCGCCCGGCCAGGAACTCGCGCAGCTCGGGCAGCCCCACCGTGGCGCCGGCCCGCAGCACCACGGTGGCCAGCGGGCGCTCGCCCCACTTCTCGTCGGGCACCGCCACCACCGCGGCCTCGGCCACCTCCGGGTGGGCCATCAGGTGGTTCTCCAGCTCGACCGAGGAGATCCACTCACCGCCGGACTTGATCACGTCCTTGGCGCGGTCGGTGAGCGTCAGGTACCCGTCGGGGGTGATGGTGCCGACGTCGCCGGTGCGCAGCCAGCCGTCCTCGCTGAACTTGTCCGCGGGCCGCTCCGGGTCCTGCCCGGCGCCGGCGAAGTACGCGCCGGCGATCCACGGGCCGCGGACCTCCAGTTCGCCCTGGGCCTCGCCGTCGTGCGGCATCCGCTCGCCGGCCGGGCCGACCAGCCGCGCCTCGACCGAGGCCGGGAAGAGCCCCTGGGTGACCCGGTACGGCCACTCCTGCTCCGGGGTCAGCCCGCCGGGCGGGAGGGCGAAGGTGCCCAGCGGGGAGGTCTCGGTCATGCCCCAGGCGTGCACCACCTGGATGCCGTGGCGCTCCTGGAAGCCCTTCATCAGGGCGGGCGGGCAGGCCGAGCCGCCGATCACCACCATCCGGATCGAGGAGGTGTCGTAGCTGCCGGTGTCGAGCTCGTCCAGCAGGCCGTTCCAGATCGTCGGGACGGCTGCGCTGACGGTCGGCCGGAAGCGGTCGATCATCTCGGCGAGCGGCTTGGGCTGCAGGTGGCGGTCGGGCATCAGCAGGCTCGCGCCGGACATGAAGGCGGCGTGCGGCAGGCCCCAGGCGTTGACGTGGAACATCGGGACGACCGGCAGCGCCAGGTCGCGGGAGGTCAGGCCGAAGCTGTCCGCCGCGTTGACCTGCAGGCAGTGCAGGTACACCGAGCGGTGGCTGTAGACCACGCCCTTGGGGTCCCCGGTGGTGCCGGAGGTGTAGCAGAGCGCGGCGGCCCGGCGCTCGTCCAGGTCGGTCCGCCAGGGGTACTCGAGCGGCCGGCCGGCGATCAGTTCCTCGTAGCCGTGCACGGTGCCCGCGAAGCCGTCGAGCAGCGAGCGGTCGCCCTCGCCGTTGACCACGATGTGCCGCAGGGTGGCGTTCAGCTGCGGCAGCACGCCGGCCAGCAGCGGGAGCAGGCTGCCGTCCACGATGATCGCGCCGTCGGCGGCGTGGTTGATGATGTACGCGAGCTGGTTGGCGGGCAGGCGCAGGTTGAGGGTGTGCAGCACGGCGCCCATGGAGGGCACCGCGAGGTAGACCTCCAGGTGTTCCGCGTTGTTCCACATCAGCGTGCCGACGATGCTCTCCTCGGTGACCCCGAGCCCGTCCCGCAGCGCGTGGGCGAGCTGCGCGGCGCGGGCGCCGACCTCCGCGAAGGTGCGGGTGGCCGGCTCGGCCCCGTTCCAGGTGGTGACGGTGGAGCGGCCGTGGACGGTGGAGCCGTGCGTCAGGATTCGGGCAACGGTGAGCGGGACGTCCTGCATCGTGCTGTACACGGGTCCTCCTTGACCGGCGGCGGCTGGGCGCGGCGCCTGCGGCTACTGGCTGGTAGCGCACGACGCGTCGCCCGATTCTGTCGGCCCCGGGGCCCCGGTGTCAGCCTTCGCAACCGGGATGAGACCTGCGGCTCACCGCGCCGGGCGCGGCGCGGCGGGCGCAGAACGGGCGCGGAACAGGCGCGGGAGGGGCGCGCCGGGTGGACGCCGGGCGAGGCCCGGGGTCAGCGGGCGACCAGGGTGTCCAGGTGGTCGCGGTCGATGGTGAGGGTGGCGCCGCCGTAGGTCTCCTGGGTGTTGCCGCGGTACTGGTGGACCCGCCGGCGGTCGGCCCACAGGCCGTCGAGGGTGCCACTGGTGTCGGCGGTATCGGCCCGGTCGTTCCAGCGGGCGAACCAGACGGCGTCGGGCAGCGGCGAGCTGCCGGCCCGGGCCGCGGCCGCCAGGTCGGCGATGCCTGAGTCGGTGCTGGAGTAGAAGCCGGCGTGGTAGCCGGAGGTGTGCAGGGCCTGCGTCCAGCCCATCGCGAACTCGACGACGGCCTGGCTGCAGGCCGCGTCCCCCCGCGGGTACGACTCGATGTCGAGGTAGACCGGTGTGCCGGCGGCCAGGCCGAGTGCCTTCAGCGCGCGCACCGCCGTCGCCGCCTCGTCGCGGCCCTGCTGGACGGCCGTGGCCGGGTCGATCCGCCGCGGCCTGCCGGCCGCCGTCCGGCACGGCGCCTGCGGGCCCACGTGGGTGGGCAGCAGTTTCCAGCCCATCGCGCGGACCCGGCGGACCCAGTCGGCGGTCAGCCGGGGCTGGGTGCAGGCACGGTGGTCCCCGCTGCTGTAGATGCCGAGGGCGCCGTACGGGGAGGAGTTCCACCAGGCCTGCATGGTCTCCAGCGCCGGGGCGGTGCAGGCGTCGAAGCCGGGGCCGGAGTAGAGCGCCCTGGGGAGTGCCTCCCGGCGGCCCTTCGGGTCGGGCAGGACGGTGCGCGGCGGGGGCGGCGGGG
>NZ_JAIZ01000526.1 GCF_000710465.2 Kitasatospora sp. MBT63
CTGCAGGGCCGCCAGGCGGGCGCCCCGGTACTCCACCGACATCTCACTCGCACCCCGCTGCTCCAGGCCCTGGAGGACCGGATCGGCGACGTCCACGCACACGATCCGGTAGGGCGCGATCACGCCGTCGGACACCGCTTGTCCGAGCGGATAGCTGTGGGCGATGGGGCCGAAGGCGCCCAGGCTCTCGTCGTCCATGCTCGCGATCAGCTCGGCCGA
>NZ_JAIZ01000527.1 GCF_000710465.2 Kitasatospora sp. MBT63
GCGAGGAGTGGGCCCCTCCTCACCGGAGGCGGGCGAGGAGGGCGTGTTCGACCAGGGTGATCAGGGCGCTCTTGGCGCTGTCCCGGCGTCGGGCGTCGAGGGCGATGATCGGGGTGTCGGGGCCGAGCTGGAGTGCTTCGCGGACTTCTTCGGGGGTGTGCGGTTGGTGGCCTTCGAAGCCGTTGAGGCCGACGACGAAGGGCAGTCCGCTGTTCTCGAAGTAGTCGAGGGCGGGGAAGCAGTCGGCGAGGCGGCGGGTGTCGACGAGGACGACGGCGCCGATGGCGCCGCGGACGAGGTCGTCCCACATGAACCAGAAGCGGTCCTGGCCGGGGGTGCCGAAGAGGTAGAGGATCAGGTCCTCGTCGAGGGTGATGCGGCCGAAGTCCATGGCGACCGTGGTGGTCGTCTTGCCCGCGGTGTGGGTGAGGTCGTCGATGCCGGCGCTGGCGCTGGTCATGACGGCTTCGGTGCGCAGCGGGTTGATCTCGGAGACCGCACCGACGAGGGTGGTCTTGCCCACGCCGAAGCCGCCCGCGACGACGATCTTCGCCGAGGTGGTGGCGCGGCTGGGGGCGGCCGCGTTAGAGCTTGCGAAGTCCACTGAGGACCCTTTCGAGCAGCGTGACGTCAGGCGTACCGCCCGACTCGCCCGCAGCGGCGGGCTGGTGGATGGCGACCAGGCCGGCTTCGGCCAGGTCTGCGACGAGGATCCGGGCGACCCCGAGCGGCACCCCGGCGAGCGCGGAGATCTCCGCGACCGACTTGACCTCGCGGCACAGCCCGACGATCCGGGCGTGCTCCGGCAGCAGGCCGCCGGTCCGCTCGGCGTTGCCGGTGGTCGAGATCAGTGCCTCGATCGCCAGCTGGTAGCGGGGCCGGGTCCGGCCGCCGGTCATCGCGTACGGGCGGACCAGCGGCTGCTGCTCGTAGCCGTCGGACTGCTGGCCACCGTAGCCGCCGCCGGCCTGCTGGCCGCCGTAGCCACTGCCGTACCCGCTGCCGTACGAGCCGGCGGGTGTCGGGGGCGGGGTCATGAGTCCTCCTTGTGCTGCAGCCGTCGCTGGCGGCTGTCAGCCGGCACTGGCCGGCTGAGGCGGGGTCAGTCGCCTCGCGGCGACCGGGGTTCGTGTGCCGGGCCCGGGACGGGCGGCCCGGCACGGGGCGCGGTTGACTACCTCAATGCAGGAGACTGCCCTGGAGTTCCGCGCGCAGCGCGGGGGTGAGGACGGCTCCGGCGCGGTCGACGAGGAGGGCCATCTCGTAGCCCACCAGACCGATGTCGGAGTCGGGGGAGGCGAGGACGGCCAGGGCCGATCCGTCGCTGACCGCCATCAGGAACAGGAAGCCCCGCTCCATCTCGACGACGGTCTGGTTGACCTCGCCGCCCTCGAAGATCCGGCTGGCGCCGGAGGTCAGCGAGGTCAGCCCGGAGGCGACCGCGGCGAGCTGGTCGGCGCGGTCCCGCGGGAAGCCCTCGGACATGCACAGCAGGAGACCGTCGGCGGAGACCACCACCGTGTGCGACACCCCGGGGGTGTTGTCCACGAAATTGGTGATCAGCCAGTTCAGGTTCTGTGCGGCCTGGCTCATCTGACTCAACTCAACGCTCCTGGTGCTCGGGGCCGAAGCCATAGGTGCCATCGGCGTTGCGCTGCCCGTCATGACCGGGACGGTTGCCGCGTGCCGCGCCGCCGAAGCCGTCGAATCCCTGCTGGCCCTGGCCCTGGGCGGCGCCCGGGGCCTGGCCGGCCGCCGGACCGGTGCCCGCCTGCCGGCCCTGCTGGATGCCGCGGCGCAGGTTGGTCAGCCGGCCGCGCACCTCCTCGGGGCTGCGGGAGACCTGCGGACCGGTCAGCGGGGCGGACTCCGCCGTGCCGGACACCAGGTTCGCCTGCGGGGTGCGGCGCGGGAGCCCGGAGGTGGTGAGACCACCCGTCGAGGGCTCGCGCAGCTGCTCGGCCCGCCGCCAGCGCTCGTCGTTGGCCGACGGGCGCCACGGGGCCTCCGGCTGCTGCGGCGCCTGCTGCTGCGGCCGGGCCTGGCCCTGCGGCTGCTGCCGCGCCTGGCGCTGCGGGGCCGGACGGCCCTGCTGCGGGTGACCCTGCTGCGGGTTGCCCTGCGGGGCGATTCCGGGGGCCGAGGTGCCCGGGCGCTGCGGCTGGTAGGCCTGCGGGCGCTCGCCGGCCTGCTGACGGACCCACTGGGTGTCCTCGGGGCCCGGGCCGGTCGGCAGGGCCATCGGCTGCGGGCGCTCGGCGGCCTGGCGCTGCGCGGCCGGGGCCTGGCCCGGCTGCTGGTACGCCTGCTGGGCCTGGTCCTGCTGCGGCTGGCCGACCGGTCCGGGGACGTTGGGAAGCACCGGCTCGACCAGACCGAGACCCAGCGGGTCACGCGGGTCGATGTCGCTGGCCTCGAACCGGGGACGGGCGAACTGCGCGGTGGACTCGGCCGCGCTCTCGGCGGAGGCCTGCGGCAGCTGCTGCGGCTGCTGCTGCGGACGGCCCTGCGGGGCCGGCTGGCCCTGGGGGCCTTGCGGGCGGCGCGGAGCCAGGCCGCCGCGGGCGGCGGGGCCGCCGGCCTGGGCCTGGTCGGCCCGGCCGTGCTGCGGACGCTCACCGAACAGGCCCGGGTTCTCG
>NZ_JAIZ01000528.1 GCF_000710465.2 Kitasatospora sp. MBT63
CTCCCGGCAGTCCGCGGCGGCCCCGGCGCAGCGCGCCGCGTAGGGGCAGCCGTCGGGGCCGGGCTGCGGGCGGGCCGGCCATGGCGCGACCAGCCGGCTGCCCCGGGTGCGCGCGCCGGGTACGGCGGCGAGCAGGGCGCGGGTGTACGGGTGGCGGGGCTCGGCGAGCAGCCGTCCGGTCGGGCCGGTCTCCACGATCCGGCCGCCGTACATCACCGCGACCCGGTCGGCGAGCCTGGCCACCACCGAGAGGTCGTGGCTGATCAGCAGCAGCGCGGTGCCCTGGCGGCGCATCCCGTCGAGCAGGTCGAGCAGTTGGGCCTGCACGGTGACGTCCAGCGCGGTGGTCGGCTCGTCGGCGATCAGCAGGTCCGGCTCGCCGGCCAGCGCGGATGCGATCAGGGCGCGCTGGCGCAGCCCGCCGGAGAGCTGGTGCGCGTACTGCCCGGCCCGGCGCTCCGGCTCGGGCACCCCGGCCCGGCGCAGCAGTTCGTGCACCCGGGCGCCCCGCACGGCGGGCCGCACCAGCTTGTGCACGCGCAGCGGCTCGGCGATCTCGGCGCCGACCGTGCGCAGCGGGTCGAGCGAGGTCAGCGCGTCCTGCAGGACCAGGCCGATCCGGCGTCCGCGCACGCCGCGCCAGTCGGCCTCGCCGAGCGCGGTCAGGTCCAGCCCGTCGAAGTCCAGGGTGCCGGCGGTGACCGCGGCGCCCCGGCCGGCCAGGCCGACCAGGCTGCGCGCGGTGACACTCTTGCCGGAGCCCGACTCGCCGACCACGGCCAGGCACTCGCCGCAGTCGAGCTCGAAGGAGACCTCCCGGACGGCGCGGACCGGGCCGAAGCGCACGTCCAGCCCCTGCACGGTGAGCAGCGTCATGCGGCGGTCCTCCGGGTGAAGCGGCGCTGGGCGTACCGGCCGAGGACGCCCACGACGAGTGCGGTCAGGGTGATGGCGGCGCCCGGGAAGATCCCGATCCACCAGGCGGTCTGCAGGAAGTTGCGGCCCTGGGAGAGCATCGCGCCCCACTCCGGCGAGGGCGGCTGCGGACCGAGGCCGAGGAAGCTGAGCCCGGAGGCGGCGATCAGCGAGGCGCCGAAGCCGACGGCGGCCAGCACCAGCATCGGTCCGATCGCGTTGGGCAGGATGTGGCGCAGGATCAGCGAGCTGCGCCGGCGGCCGAGCAGCACGGCGGCCTCGACGTAGCCGGACTGACGCACCACCAGGGTCTCGGCCCGCACGATCCGGGCGTAGCCGGGCACGAAGGCGATCGCGATGGCGAGCATCACGTTCACCGCGCCGGAGCCCAGCACGGCGACGGCCAGCAGCGCGAGCAGGATCGGCGGCAGGGCGAGCAGCACGTCGGCGCCGCGCATCAGCACCTGGTCGACGGCCCGCCCGCCGAGGGCGGCGGTCAGCCCGAGCAGGGCGCCGCCGGCCACCGCGAGCGCGCTGGCCCCCAGGCCCAGCAGCAGCGAGGGGCGGGTGCCGTAGAGCACCCGGGCGAACAGGTCGCGGCCGAGCTGGTCGGTGCCGAACCAGTGCGCGCCGCCGGGGGCGGTCAGCGCGCGGGCCGGGTCGGTCTCGACCGGGGAGGCGTGGGTGAGCAGACCGGGGGCCAGCGCGGCCAGCACGATCAGTGCCAGCAGCACGCCCGCGAGCAGGGGGCCGGCGCGTCCGGAGAGCAGCGGGCCGGTGCGTCCGGCGGCGGGGCGGGCCATGGGATCAGGTGCTCCTGAGACGGGGATCGATCACCAGGTAGAGCAGATCGACCACGGTGGAGATGACGACGAAGACCAGTGCCGAAAGCAGCACCACTCCGATCACCAGCGGCATGTCCTTGTTGGTGGTGCCCTGCAGGCTGAGCGCGCCGATGCCGGGCCGGCCGAACACCGTCTCCACCAGCACCGCGCCGCCCAGCAGGGTGCCGGAGAGCCAGCCGGCCAGGGTGACCGCCGAGGCGGCCGCGTGCCGCAGCGCGTGCCGCAGCAGCACGGCCCCCCGGCCCAGGCCCCGCGAGCGGGCGGTCAGCGTGAACGGCTGGCCGAGCGCGGTCTCCAGCCCCTCGCGCAGCACCTGGGCGAGCACCCCCGCCAGCGGCAGCGCCAAGGTGGCCGCCGGCAGCACCAGGGCCGGCAGGCCCTGGTCGCCGGCCACCGGGAAGATCCGCAGCTGGAACGAGAAGGCGGTCAGCAGCAGGATGCCGATCCAGTACGAGGGGCTGGAGGCGGCCAACAGCTCGGCCAGTGAGCTGGCGGCCCGCAGGGCGGGCCGCCGCCCGGCCGTCGCCACGGCTGCGACCAGCGCCATGGCGACGGCCAGCACAAGGGCGGCCAGAGCGAGTTGGACGGTGGGCCGGAGCTGGTCGCCGATCAGGTCGGCGACCGGGCGCTGGAGCTGGTAGGACTCCCCCAGGTCGCCGGTCAGCAGGCGGCCCAGGTAGTGCAGGTACTGCTCCGCGATCGGCTGGTCGAGCCCGTACTGGGCCCGGATCTGCGCCTTGACCTCGGGGGTCGCGGCGGTGCCCGGGCCCAGCATCACGGTGACCGGGTCACCGGGGATCAACTGGAGCGCGGTGAACGCGACCGTGGCGGCCCCGAGCAGCACCGCGAAGGCGCCGAGCAGTCGTCTGAGCACCCCGCGCAGCAGCCGGGGGACCGTCAGGCCGGATTCGGTCATGTCACTTGCCGATCCAGGCGTCGTGGAAGCTCAGCCAGGTGTTCGGGTCGGCGGACAGGCCGTGCACCTGGGTCGAGTATCCGACCACGGAGGTGCGCACGTACAGCGGGACGATCAGGCCGAGGTCGATGGCCCGCTGCTGGGTCTTGGTGTAGACGTCCTGGCGGACCGTCTTGTCGAAGGTCGCCTTGCCGGCGTCGGTCCACTGGTCGAGCTGGGCGTCCTGGTAGAAGGTGGCGTTCTGGCCGCCCTTGGCGGGCTGGCTGGAGCTGTTGAAGTAGAGCCGCAGCACGTCCGGGTCGAAGCGGGCCCAGCTGTAGTCGGCGATGTGCTCCTTGCCGCCGTAGACGTTGGCGATGTAGGTGCCGATGTCCTGGCGCGGGCGGGTGACCTCGATGCCGACCTTCTTCAGGTCGGCCTGGATCGCCTGGCCGAGCGTGTCACGCTGCTCGCGGACGTACTCGGCCGGCGGCAGCGGCCACTCCAGGGTGAGCCGGTGGCCGTCCTTGGTCCGGTAGCCGGCCGAGTCGCGGGCGGTCCAGCCGGCGTCGTCCAGCGTCTTGTTGGCCACCGCCGGGTCGTACGGCCAGCTGTTCTCCAGCGCCTTGTCGTAGTAGGGGGTGGTCGGCGAGACCGGGCTCCAAGCCCGCTTGAAGACCCCGAAGTAGACGCTCTTCACGTCGGTGTCCAGGTCGATGCCGCGCTGCACGGCCTTGCGGACCTGCGGGTCGTCCAGCGGCGCCTTGGTGGTGTTGAGCACCAGCGCGTAGTTGGCGCCCGGCGCGTCGGTGCTGAGCACCTTCAGGCGGCTGTCGGCCTGCACCGTCTTGACGTCGGTCGGCGGGATCGGGTCGGCCACCTGCACCTGGCCGCTGTTGAGCGCGCCCAGTCGCACCGAATCCTCGGTGAGGAAGCGGATGGTGAGCTTGTCCAGGTAGGCCGGGCCCTGGTGGGCCGCGCCGCCGGGCGCCCAGTTGTAGTCGGGGTTGCGGCTGAGCACCACGCTCTGGCCCTTGGTGTAGCTGGTGAAGACGAACGGCCCGGTGCCGACGTCCGCCGGACCGCCGGCGCCGAGCTTGCTGCCGTTGTCCTGGATCGTCCTGGGCGAGTAGAAGCCGAGGTAGGCGGTGCTGGCGGCCTGCAGGAAGGGCGCGAAGGGCTCGCTGAACCGGACCTTGACGGTGTGCGGGTCGATCACCTCGGTGCCCGTGTAGGGGCCGAGCAGGCTGGCCGCGTACTGCGACTTGGTCTCCTTGGCCACGATCCGGTCGAAGTTGACCTTGACCGCCTGGGCGTCGAACGGCGTGCCGTCGGTGAACTTCACGCCGTCGCGCAGGTGGAAGGTGTAGCTCTTCAGGTCCGGCGCGATCTCCCAGGAGGTGGCGAGCCAGGGCTGGAACTCACCGCTGGCGTCCTGGTGGACCAGCGAGTCGAAGACGTTGCGCTGGATCGCGCCGGTGATGTCCTGCTGGCTGACGTGGATGTCGAAGGAGATCGGCTCCACGTCGGTGGCGTAGGTCAGCGAACCGCCCTGGACCGGCGCGGCGGCGCCGCCCTGTGCCGGGGCCGCCCCGTTCGAACCGCAGCCGCTGACGAGCAGCGCTCCTGAGGTGAGGGCGGCGAGCAGCGCGAGGGGGCGAGCCCCGGTTCTGGACATGCTGTTGACTCCGTTGCGAGAAGGAGGGTCTGCGAGAGAGGGGTTGAGCTGGGCAGATACCCAGAAGCTATCGGCGCTCCGGGCGCCGAGGACCCCTAGGCAACCCCTACGGCACCCCTCACCCTTCGGCCGGCAGGGGGTAGCGCGGCACCGAGCGGCGGTGCGCGATCCGCCAGCCCTCGGGGGTGCGGACGTAGCTGTCGAAGTAGTCGCCGTTGTGCACGCTGCCGTCGGCCAGGATCGCCAGGTACCGGCTGCGGCCGCGCGCCGTGCCGTCCTCGTCGATCCAGAACACGCTGTCCAGGGTCTGGTGGTCGGGCGAGCCGGGCCCGAGCTCGCGGCTGAACGCGCGGATCTGCGCCAGGCCGTTGAAGACCGCGCCGGTGCGGGCCAGTTCGATGGTGCCGTCGGCGGCGAACACCTCGCCGAGGGCCTCCGCGTCGGCGTTGTCGAAGGCGTGCGAGAAGCGGGCGAGCAGCCGGCGCAGCTGCTCTCCGTCGGCCAACGACGGTTCGGTGCTGGTCATGCGGTCCTCCAAGGGGAGCGGGCCCGGCCGGCGGTGCCGACCGGGCCCGGGGAACGGGGCGGGAGTGGTCAGCCGGCGTCGGGCACCAGCTGGCGGATGATGCCCAGGCGGTCCGGCAGCACGTTGTAGCGAACCACCTTGCCGTCCTTGATGGTCAGCGTGCTGATGCTGTGCCCGGTGAAGAAGCGGCCGGTGGCCGGCACGCCGAAGACCGGTCCGCTGTGGGTGCCCTCGATCCGCCAGAAGGCGATCACCCGGTCGCCCTCGGCGACCAGGTCCTCGACGGTGGCCTTGACGTCGGGGACGTTCGTCCACAGGCCGCGCAGGTGGCCCACGAAGTCCGCGCGGGTGCCGGCGCCGCCCGGGCCGACCACGGTCTCGTCGGCGGCGTCCTCCGCCACCAGCTCCTCCAGCAGGTCGAGCTGCTGCCCGCTGACCAGCTCGTGGTAGTAGCGCTCCACCAGGACCTTGTTGGCCTCGATGCCCATCTGTTGCTTCTCCTAGGTGAGTTGTGAGTCGTGCTGGGAAATGTTGGTAGGGGTCCGGCGGTCAGCTCGCGGCCGGCGGCAGCAGGATGCCGCCGTTGGCGCTCAGCCCGCCGTCCACCGGGACGGTCACCCCGGTGACGTAGGAGGCCGCCGGGGAGGTCAGGAACCAGACCACCTCGGCCTGTTCGCGGGCGTCCGCCCAGCGCTGGGCGGGAATCCGGCGGGTGATGAAGGCGGAGAACTCCGGGTCGGCCACCTGCCCGGCGGTCATCGCCGTGACGGTGCCGCCGGGGGCGATCGCGTTCACCCGGATGCCCTGCGCCGCGTAGTCGATCGCCGCGGCCCGGACCAGGTTGATCACGGCGGCCTTCGTCGCGTTGTAGGCCCAGGTACCTGGGTCACCGCGCAGGCCGGAGACCGAGGAGGTGGCCACCACCGCGCCGCCGCCGGCCGTCCGCAGCGCGGGGGCGGCGGCCCGGATGCCGAGCGCCACCCCGCGCACGTTCACCGCGAAGACGCGGTCGAAGCGCTCGATCGCGCCCGGCGACTCCAGCGGTCCGCCGCCGCCGATCCCGGCGTTCAGCACCGCCGCGTCCAGCCGGCCGAACCGCTCCTGGGCCAGGGCGACGGCGCGTTCGCTGGTCGCCGCCTCGGCCACGTCGCCGGTCAGGGTCAGCACGCCGTCCAGTTCGGCCAGCGCCGCCAGGCCCACCGGGTCCACGTCGACGGCGACCACCCGGTGGCCGCGCTCCGCGTACAGCCGTACCACTGCCTCGCCGATGCCCGACGCCGCGCCGGTCACCAGGACTACCGGGTCGACCATTCCTGCTCCTTCGTCTCGATCCACTGCCGGACGGCGGCCGCCGTCGTCGGGGTGTGCTGTTCCAGCACGGTGAAGTGGTCACCGGGGATGTCGCGGGCCTCGTGCGGCACCGGCCAGTAGGCCCGCCAGTCGTGGCGGCCGGTCAGGTCCAGCACTGTGCCGCGCAGCGGCGTGTCGGCCCGCAGCGCCAGGATCGGCGCGGCGACCGGGCCGGGGCGCCAGTCGGCGAAGACGGTGTTGTACCCGCCCATCGCGGTCAGGCTGGTGTCGCTCCAGACCATGTCGTACTGCTCGATCCGGTCGAGCATGCCGCCGAGCATCGCGGTCAGCCACCAGTCGCCCATGCCCTCGCGCACGGCACTGTCGATCGGGTAGCTGTCGACCAGCACCAGCCCGGTCACCGGGCGGCCGGCCGCCTCCAGCCGCTCGGTGACGGCGTGCGCCACGCAGCCGCCCATCGAGCGGCCGACCACCACGAACGGCCGGTCCGGGCCCACCAGTTCGAGCACCGCTTCGGTGTGCAGGGTGAGGAAGGTGTCGAGGTCGTCGGGCAGCGGGTCCTCGGATGCCCAGCCGGGCGAGGGCAGCACGAAGACGTCCCGCTCGCCCTGGAAGGCGTGGCCGAGCCGCGCGTACTCGTGCGGGCCGGAGATCGCGCTGAGCGCCGGGAAGGCGATCACCGCCAGCGGCTGCTCCCCCGCGGCCAGTTGGATCGGCGCGAGCGCGTGCGCCGCCCGCTGCTCGGCGGTGAACCGGGTGCGCAGCGCGGCCGCGACCCCGATCAGCGCGGAGGCGTCCGCGAAGCTGCCCTGGGCGGCCAGCCTGCGGTAGAGCGTGGACAGCGGGTGGCGCGGGTCCTCCCCCGCCGGGCCGGCCGGGGAGGACCCGGCCGGGTCCTCACCGGCCTCGGA
>NZ_JAIZ01000529.1:0-11611 GCF_000710465.2 Kitasatospora sp. MBT63
CCTGCTCCCGAAGGTCGTGCAGCTCGGCCACCCGACCCCGGGCGTCAGCGGGGGTCTCGGGGACCTCGTCGCCGATCGGCGCCTCGTGCAGAACCGTCATCTCGAAACCACTCCAAGTCGCCGCGGGAACTGTCCGACAGCCGGACCTGCGATGGGCGGCTGCTGCTGCGAACACTTCTTCACTTACGACAGTACGAGGCGGGGCGGCCGCGTTTCGGCGTTGATTCCGTACAAGGTCGAGAGCCATTAGATGTACAGGCTGAACAGAACACCGTTCGGCACCCCGGGTGGGCCACCCGGGGTCGGACGCGTGTCCGAGGGGCGTCCCGGTGGCCGGGACGGTGAGGAAACCGGCTGGTCAGCGGGGTGCGTCAGGGGGAGGAGGGGGGCCCGGCAGGCGGCCGCGGCCGGCCGGGCCCGGCCCGCCCGACCGGCGGCGGACGACGCGGCGAACGGGCGGTGACTCGTAGGGAAGCGCCAAAAACGTTTCCGTCAGGCCCGAGGCCCCTTTTCGGGGTCATCCTTGCCCTCGCGGAGGTCCTCCTCGCGGCGGCGCAGATCGGCCTCCCACTGCTTGAGCATGTCCTCGTGCCGCTGGTTGTCCCGCTTCAACGAAGCCAGGAACTCCGGGTCGTCGTCGGGTGCCAGCTGGCGCCCGCGCGGGCGCTCGTACTCCGGGAACCCGGCGGTCGGTCCGGAGGGCCAGGCCGCCGTGCGGGCGCGGGCCGAGCGGCGCTCCTTGCCGACCGCGAGCCAGGCGATCGAGCCGACCAGCGGGAACAGCAGCACGATGACCACCCAGGCCACCTTGGGCAGGTAGCGGACCTCCTCCTCCGGGGCGGTCAGGCAGTCGATGAAGGCCCACACCCAGAAGGCGAGCGCGAGCAGGAAAGGCAGGTTCCTCAGCACGGCGGTGAACTCCCCCGGAAAGGTCGGCAGACGGGCCGGACAGGCTCCGGAAGGGGACCCTGTTGGCGGGGCCAGGTTAGTCCGTGCCGGATACTGGCTGGCATGGCATACGACGATCTCCGTTCGTTTCTGAGGGCCCTGGAGCGAGAGGGCGACCTCAAGCGGATCAAGGCAGAGGTGGACCCGTACCTGGAGGTCGGGGAGATCGTCGACCGGGTGCAGAAGGCGAAGGGCCCGGCGCTGCTGTTCGAGAACGTCAAGGGCGCCTCGATGCCGCTGGCGATGAACGTCTTCGGCACCGAGCGGCGCCTCGCCAAGGCGCTCGGCCTGAAGTCCCCGGACGAGATCTCGGAGAAGATCGGCGGCCTGCTCAAGCCCGAGCTGCCGAACGGCTTCACCGGCATCCGCGAGGCCTTCGGCAAGCTGGCCTCGATGACGCACGTCCCGCCGAAGAAGGTGAAGTCCGGCGAGGCACCCGTCCAGGAGGTGGTGCTCACCGGCGACGACGTCGACCTGGACCGGCTGCCCGCCCTGTTCACCTGGCCGCAGGACGGCGGTTCCTTCTTCAACCTGGGCCTGACCCACACCAAGGACCCGGACACCGGGGTGCGCAACCTCGGCCTCTACCGCCTCCAGCGGCACGACCGGCGCACCATCGGCATGCACTGGCAGATCCACAAGGACAGCCGCAACCACGCCGCGGTCGCCGCCAAGCGGGGCGAGAAGCTCCCGGTGGCGATCGCCTTCGGCTGCCCGCCGGCCGTCACCTACGCGGCCACCGCGCCGCTGCCGGGCGACATCGACGAGTACCTGTTCGCCGGCTTCGTGGCCGGGGAGCGCACCCGGATGGTCGACTGCAAGACCGTCCCGCTCCAGGTGCCCGCCGACGCCGAGGTGGTGCTGGAGGGCTGGCTGGAGCCCGGCAAGATGCTGCCGGAGGGCCCGTTCGGCGACCACACCGGCTTCTACACGCCGCAGGAGCCGTTCCCGGCCCTGACCATCGACTGCGTGACCATGCGGCGGCGCCCGCTGCTCCAGTCCATCGTGGTCGGCCGCCCGCCGACCGAGGACGGCCCGCTGGGCAAGTTCACCGAGCGGTTCTTCCTGCCGCTGCTGAAGGTGATCATCCCGGACATCGTCGACTACGACCTGCCCGAGGCCGGCGGCTTCCACAACTGCGTGATCGTCTCGATCGACAAGAAGTACCCCAAGCACGCCCAGAAGGTGATGCACGCGATCTGGGGCGCCCACATGATGTCGCTGACCAAGCTGATCATCGTGGTCGACTCCGACTGCGACGTGCACGACTACCACGAGGTCGCCTGGCGGGCGCTCGGCAACGTCGACTACAGCCGCGACCTGTCCGTGGTCGAGGGCCCGGTCGACCACCTGGACCACGCCTCCTACCAGCAGTTCTGGGGCGGCAAGGCGGGCATCGACGCCACCCGTAAGCTGCCCGAGGAGGGCTACACCCGCGACGGCGGCTGGCCCGAGATGGTCGCCTCCGACCCGGCCACGGCCGAGCTGGTGACCAAGCGCTGGAAGGAATACGGACTGTGACCACGGCGGCCGTCCCGGCCAATCCGAACAAGGCCAAGGCCTTCCTGCGGCTGGTGATGATCGAGCACTCGGTCTTCGCTCTGCCGTTCGCTTACATCGCCGCGCTCACCGCGATGTACGAGCGCTACGGCGAGATCCGCTGGGGCGTCCTGCTCCTGGTCACCGTCTGCATGGTCGGCCTGCGGACCTTCGCGATGGCCGCGAACCGGATCATCGACCGCGAGATCGACTCCCGCAACCCCCGTACCGCGGGCCGCGAGCTGGTCACCGGCGCGGTCTCGCTGCGCACCGCCTACCTGGGCTCGGCCATCGCGCTGGTGGTCTTCCTCGGTGCGGCCGCCCTGCTCAACCCGCTCTGCCTGCTGCTCGCGCCGGTCGCCGTGGTGCCGATGGTGGTCTACCCGTACGGCAAGCGGTTCACCGACTTCCCGCACGCCATCCTCGGCCTCGCCCAGGCGATCGGCCCGGTCGGCGCCTGGCTGGCCGTCACCGGCTCCTGGTCCTGGGACGCCGTGGTGCTGGGCCTCGCGGTCGGCATCTGGATCGGCGGCTTCGACCTGATCTTCGGCTGCCAGGACGTCGCCGCCGACCGCGCCGAGGGCGTCCGTTCGGTGCCCGCCCGCTTCGGCATCCCGGCGGCCCTGTACGGCGCCCGCGCCTGCCACGCCGTCACCACCGGCCTGCTGGTCTGGTACGGCCTGCTCACCGACGCCGGCCCGGCCTTCTGGGCCGGCCTCGCCGTGGTCGCCGCCGCCTTCGTCTACGAGCACTCCATCGTCAAGCCCGGCGACCTCTCCCGCCTCAACCGGGCCTTCTTCACCACCAACGGCTTCGTCGGCATCTCCCTGTTCGCCTTCACCCTGGTCGACCTGGTCATCCGCGGCCTCGGCCGCTGACCACCGCGCCCGTCGCCCGCCCGGCCCACCGCCGGGACACGCGGCGGGCGCGGTGCTGTCGGGCGGCGACAGGGCACGGGATCCTGGGACGAGAGTCAGCCGTCCGCTGTGAGGGAGTGTCCACCGATGATCGGCAAGCTGCAGTGCGTGGTGCTGGACTGTCACTACCCGGCGGGTCTGGCCCATTTCTACGCCGGGCTGCTCGGCGGCGAGGTGGACCGGCCGGATCCGCGGTGGGCGCTGGACGAGGAGTGGTCGACGGTGCACGCGCCCGGCGGGCTGGTGCTGGCCTTCCAGCGGGTGGAGGACTTCCGGCCGCCGATGTGGCCGGACCCGGCGCACCCGCAGCAGCTGCACCTGGACATCGAGGTGGCCGACCTGGACGAGGCCGAGGCCAAGGTGGTCGCGCTCGGCGGGGTGCACAAGCTCAGCGAGGACTCCTGGCGGGTCTACACCGACCCGGCCGGGCACCCGTTCTGCCTGGTCCGGCACGCGGCCTGAGCCGCGGGGCGGGCCCGGGCGCTCAGTCCAGGACCAGGGTGTCCCCGATCCGGAGCCGTCCCGGGCGGGTGACGGTGGCCAGGGCGTCGAGCCGGCCGTCGTGGGCGTTGGTGATGGCCTTGAGGATCTCCGGGGCGTGCGGCAGCCCGGGCTGGGCGCTGCCGCTCATCGCGCAGCGCCCGCTGGAGCGGACGAACGCCAGCCGGACGCCCCGCCGCACCCCGCCGGCGCGGCCGAACCAGCCGTCCTCGGCGAACGCGGGGGTGCCGGGCGGTGTCCGCAACAGGATGTTGGGGCGGAAGCGCCGCTCGTCCACCACCGCCGTGGGCACGGCCGCCCTAACCCAGTCCAGGGTGGCGGTGGTGAGCACGCTGACCGGCAGCTGGTCGAAGTGCGGGACGCCGTCCTCCCGGGCGAGGCCGACGTCGTCGCGTTCCAGGTAGGCGCGGAGGAAGGCGACCGGGTCGGCGACCGGGCTGCCGAGCGGGTCGAACAGCTCGGGGGCGTCGATCCGGCTGCCGAGCCGGGAGCTGAGCCGCAGCAGGCCGTCCATCCGGCGCAGCCGCCGGGTGTTCTTCCCGGAGCCGAGCCGGCCGGCGCCGTCCCGGACGGCGTAGATCCGGTCCCCGGCCAGCCCGCGTCCGTCCACCTCGACGACGTCGAGCGGCTCGCCGCCGGTGGACTTCACCGGGTACCGCCAGAGCCGCTCCACGACTCCGATGATCTCTGCCATGGCGGGAGCCTATCGGCGCCGCCGGTTATGGTCTAGACCAACTCAAGACGCTCTGGCGGCAAGCCCGTTGGCGCACCACCGCCCCCGCCGGGCCGCGCTCACCCCAGCCGGGCCACCGCCCGGACCGGAGCGCCGTCGGCCGCCACCAGCCGCAGCGGGAACAGCGACACCTCCACCGCCCGCCCCGCGGCCTGGGCCGCCAGCAGCGGGGCCAGGTCGGTGAGGTTCTCGGCGATCACCGCGCCGCCCTCGGGCCCGAGCAGCACCCGGTGCGCCGCCAGTGTCGGCTCCTCGGGCGCCGGGTCGTGCTCGTCGGCCAGCTGCTCCAGCAGCGCGGCCACCGCCGGGTCGGCCGGGCCCGGGTCCGGCGTCGGGTCGACGGACAGCGCGTCCACCCCGACCGTACGGATGCCCGCGGCGACGATCGCGTCGGCGGCCTCCGCGGTCAGGTACGGGTGCGCCAGGTAGCGGTCGGTGCCCCAGTGGCGCGGCCAGCCGGTGGCCAGCAGGAGGACGGTGCCGGGCCCCGCCAGCGCCAGCGCGGGCGCCAGCAGCTGCGGTGTCACCGGCGCCCGGGGGGCCAGTCCGCGCAGGTCGGCCACGACGGCCGGACCGGTGAACAGCTCCAGCGGCAGCCCGTCCAGGGTGGGCCAGGTGAGGTCCACGTGGTACGGCGCGTCCACGTGCGTGCCGGTCTGCGAACCGAGGTGCAGGCCGAGCACGTTCACCCCCTCGTCGGCCGAGGTGAGGGCGGGCCGCAGCACCACCTCCGGGTCCCCGGGGTAGACGGGCATCCCCGTGGTGACCGGATGCGTGAGATCGATCAGCGTCGACGCCATGCCCCCCATCCTCCCGCAGCCCCGGGCCCGGGCCCCTCGACGGGGGCGCCCCGGCCGGCACGCCCTAGGGTGCGAGGTATGAACGATCAGCAGGTGCGCAGGCCGTGGGTGGTAGGGGTGTCGGGCGCGTCGGGCACGCCGTACGCGGCCTCGGTGATCCGGGGGCTGCTGGCGGCGGGTGAGGCGGTGGACCTGGTGGTCAGCCGCGCGGCCCGGCTCACCATCCTGGACGAGACCGGCATCTCCTTCCGCGACGCCCACTGGCGGGACGACCTGGCGGCCTGGACCGGTGTCGAGGACCTCTCCGGCGTCCGCCACTGGCCGGCCGGTGACTTCGCGGCCGGCCCCTCCAGCGGCTCCTACCCGGCCAAGGGGATGCTGGTGGTCCCCGCGACCACCGGCGCGGTGGCCGGGATCGCGCTGGGCCTGTCCAAGGACCTGCTCCAGCGCGTCGCCAGCGTGACCCTGAAGGAGCGCCGGCCGCTGGTGGTGTGCCTGCGCGAGACCCCCCTCAATGGGGTGACGCTGAAGCACCTCGTCGAGCTGGACGCCCAGGGAGCGGTGGTGCTGCCCGCCTCGCCGGGGTTCTACGCGGGCGGCTCCACCGCCCGTGAGCTGGTGGACTTCGTGGCCGGCCGGGTGCTGGACGCGGTGGGTGTGCCGCACGCGCTGTACCGCCGTTGGGAGGGTGAACTGGGCGGGGCGGTGAAGGCACCGGGGCGGGCCGGGTGAGAGTCCGGTGAACGGGAGAGTATGTTCTTTGCGATATCCGGGTCGATCCGCGTGTAACGCCTTTGATTTCGGATAATGATCAGTGGGTCTGGAGAGGTTCGGAAGGACGCGGGCAGGCATATGGACTCAGTGGACAGACAGCTCATCCAGGCGCTCCGGGAGAACGGCCGCGCCTCGTACGCCGAGCTCGGCCGGCTGGTCGGCCTGTCCGGCCCCAGCGTGACCGACCGGATCAACCGGCTGGAGCAGGCCGGTGTGATCACCGGCTACCGGGCGACCGTCAACCCGGCCTCGCTGGGCTACGGCGTGACCGCCCTGATCGGTCTTCAGCTGACCGACGCCGCCGACCACGAGGACGTGGCGCACCGGCTCAAGGACCTCCCCGAGGTCGAGGACTGCTGGTTCATCGCGGGCGACGACTCGTACATGCTCAAGGTCAGGGTCCCGGACGTGGAGGGACTGGAGTCGGTGGTCAAGCGGATCTCCGGCACCAAGGGTGTGGCCCGCACCAGGACCACGGTGGTCCTCTCCACCAAGTGGGAGAACCGGGTGAGCGAACTGCCGCTGACGGACATGGGGGAGTGACGTCGATGCCACTGGTCGGACTGGAGGAGCTGCGCGCCGCGCAGCAGCGCATCGCCGGGGTGGCCGTACGGACCCCGCTGCTGCCGTGCCCGTGGGCCGCGGAAGGTACCCGTGCGCTCTGGCTGAAGCCGGAGAGCCTCCAGCCCACCGGGGCGTTCAAGATC
Organism: Kitasatospora sp. MBT63; assembly: GCF_000710465.2. Lineage (GTDB taxonomy): Bacteria > Actinomycetota > Actinomycetes > Streptomycetales > Streptomycetaceae > Kitasatospora. Next base: position 6,920 of record NZ_JAIZ01000529.1, read on the forward strand.
CGCGGTGCCTACAACCGCCTCGCCGCGCTGAGCGAGGCCGAGCGGGCCCGCGGTGTCGTCGCCCAGTCCAGTGGCAACCACGCGCAGGCGGTGGCGTACGCGGCCCGGATCCTGGGGATCAAGGCCGTCATCGTGATGCCCGACACCTCGCCGGCCGTCAAGGTCGACAACACCCGCTCGTTCGGTGCCGAGGTGGTCCTGGTGCCGCCCGGCGAGCGGGACACCCTGCCCGCCGAACTGGTCGAGCGGCACGGCTACGTCTGGGTGCCGCCGTACGACGACCCGTACATCATCGCCGGGCAGGGCACCGTCGGCCTGGAGATCGCCGAGGACGCCCCGGACGAGCTGGACACCGTGCTCGTCCCGGTCAGCGGCGGCGGTCTGATCTCCGGTACCGCGGCCGCCCTCAAGCTGGCCTGCCCGGGCGTCCGGGTGATCGGCGTCGAGCCGGAGCTGGCCGCCGACGCGCAGCAGAGCCTGCGCACCGGCCGGCACGCCGTCTGGCCGGTCGCGGACACCTACCGCACCCTCGCGGACGGGCTGCGCACCCCGTCCGTCGGCGTGCTGCCGTTCGAGCACCTGCAGGCGTACGTGGACGACATCGTGACGGTCACCGAGGACGAGATCCGCGCCACCGTGGCCCTCCTCGCCCGCCGCGGCCGCCTGGTCGCCGAGCCCTCGGGCGCCGTCGCCCCCGCCGCCTACTTCCACCGCGCCGGCGAGCTCGAGGGCCGGGTCTTCGCCGCGGTCGTCAGCGGCGGCAACCTCGACCCGGCGCTGCTGTCCGAACTCCTCGCCGGGTAGCGGCGGCCGCCGTCCGCCGGGGTGGTGCGGCCCGGTTGCCGGGCCCGGCGGGCGCTAGGCGTAGTCTCGGTTCCGGCATTGATTCGAAGTCGGAGGAGGCGGAGCGCCGCATGGACGCAGGGCTCAAGCGCGAGCTGGAGGCGAAGGTCTACGCGGGTGAGCGGCTGACCCGCGAGGACGGCATCGCGCTCTACGAGAGCGACGACCTGGCCTGGCTGGGCGGTCTCGCGCACCACGTGCGGACGCGCAAGAACGGTGATGTCGTCCACTTCAACGTCAACCGTCACCTCAACATGACCAACGTCTGCGCGGCCTCCTGCGCGTACTGCTCGTTCCAGCGCAAGCCGGGCGAGAAGGACGCCTACACGATGCGGATCGAGGAGGCGGTCAAGCTCGCGAAGGCGATGGAGGTCGACTCCCTCACCGAGCTGCACATCGTCAACGGCCTGCACCCGACGCTGCCCTGGCGCTACTACCCGCGCTCCCTGCGCGAGCTGAAGGCCGCGCTGCCCAACGTCTCGCTCAAGGCGTTCACCGCCACTGAGATCCACTGGTTCGAGCGGATCAGCGGCCTGAGCGCCTCCGAGATCCTGGACGAGCTGATCGACGCCGGTCTGGAGTCGCTGACCGGCGGCGGCGCCGAGATCTTCGACTGGGAGGTCCGGCAGCACATCGTCGACCACGAGACCCACTGGGAGGACTGGTCGCGGATCCACCGCCTGGCGCACGAGAAGGGCCTCAAGACCCCGTGCACCATGCTGTACGGGCACATCGAGGAGCCCCGCCACCGGGTGGACCACGTGCTGCGGCTGCGTGAGCTGCAGGACGAGACCGGCGGGTTCCAGGTCTTCATCCCGCTGCGCTACCAGCACGACTTCCACGACTCCAAGGACGGCATCGTCCGCAACAAGCTGATGGACCGTACCGAGATGGCGACCGGCGCCGAGGCGCTGAAGACCTTCGCGGTCTCCCGGCTGCTGTTCGACAACGTGCCGCACGTCAAGGTCTTCTGGGTGATGCACGGCGTCACCACCGCCCAGCTGGCGCTCAGCCACGGCGCGGACGACATGGACGGCTCGGTGGTCGAGTACAAGATCACGCACGACGCGGACAACTTCGGCACGCCGAACAAGCTCGGCCGTGACGACCTGCTGGACCTGATCCGCGACGCCGGCTTCCGCCCGGTGGAGCGCAACACCCGCTACGAGGTCATCCGCGAGTACGACGGCCCGGACCTGCAGCGCCGTGAGACCCCGCAGGCGATGCGCCTCTGACCAGGCGTCCCCGGCCCGCCGCCCGTGCCCCCGAGGGGCCGGGCGGCGGACGTCATGGACCGGCCCGGACGGGCCCGTTCATGAAAGGGAGCGCGTATGCTCACAGGCTCACCACACGCCACGGGTTCCGCTCCGCCCCGAGGCTTGGAAGGATCGTCAGCATGTCCGGTTCCTACCGTGCCCAAGCGCCGTACCCCCAGGCCGCCCCGGCGGCACCGTACGGCGGCGGGCCGGTGCCGGGCCACCCGGCCGGGCCGCAGGACCCGTGGGCCGGGCAGCACCAGTACCGGGCCCAGGATCCGTACCAGCAGCCGTACGACCCCTACCAGGGCCACCCGCAGGCCGGCGGGTACGACGGACATCAGGGCGGGTACCGGACCGGGCAGCAGCAGTACCAGGAGCCCCACCCGGCGTACCAGCCGACGCAGTCCTTCCAGCAGTACCCGGCCGAGCCGGCCGGCGACCTGTACGCCGAGGACCCGTACGCCGAGGACCTCTACGCCGAGGACCTGTACGACGCCGAGCCCTTCGAGGCCGCACCCCCCGCGCCCGTACCGCCCGTCTCCCCGGCGCCCGCGCCCCTGGCCGCCGGGCGGCGGGCCGCCGTTCCGGAGGGGGCCGAGGACCGCTCGCGCGGCCACCGGCGCAAGCCGAAGGCCAAGCGCCGCGGCGGGCGGGCGACGGTGGGTGCGGCGGTGGTCCTGGCGGCCGCGGCGGGCTGGTTCTCCGTCGGCCCCGGGCGCGGCCTGTCCACGTCGATGGTCAGCGCCCTGGACCATCCCGAGCCGGACCAGGTCACGCCCCGGACCGACGACCCGGCCGCCGCCGCGGCCGCGAACCGCACCGAGGCGCCCGTCGCCGACCGCTCCACCCGGTCCGACACCGGCCTGGCCGCCATCGCCGGCCTCGGCCCGTCCTGGATGGCGAAGATACCCGCGCAGACCAACCAGCTGGTGCTGGTCTCGGGCCGCGGCAAGGACTCACCCGACTCCACCGTGACGATCTGGACCCGCACGCCCGGCGGCGGCTGGAAGCCAGGGACGAGCTGGCCCTCGCACAACGCCCTCAAGGGCTGGACGGCCTCGCACACCGAGGGCGACCTGCACAGCCCGGTCGGCCTGTTCTCGCTCAGCGACGCCGGCGGCCGCAAGCCCAACCCGGGCAGCGCCATGCCGTACAGCGAGGACGCGAACTTCGTGATGGGCGGCAAGGGCTTCAACGGGGAGCCGCTGGCCGGCTCGTTCGACTACGTGGTCGCGATCGACTACAACCGGGTGACCGGCCGCTCACCGCTGGACACCGCCAAGCCCGAGGGCAAGGCCAAGGGCGGCGGCGTGTGGCTGCACCTCGACCACGGCGGCCCCACCCACGGCTGCGTCTCGCTGACCGAGGACCACATGGTCGAGCTGATCAAGACGCTCGACCCGGCGGCCCATCCGATGATCGCGATGGGCGACGCGGACTCGCTGGCGGTCTGACCTGGGCGGTCGGGCGCCACCGCGGCCGGCCCGCCGTGCCAAGGGGTGTTGTCCGGCCCCTACAGCATCCGCCGCCGGATCCTGTCTGAGGGCGTCACCGCCCGACTCGCCGGTAACCGGGTTGAGTTGCGGTATGACCGCCTCTCGTATCGTTTCGCTCGGCCACTACCAGCCGCCCAAGGTCCTCACCAACGACGACCTGGCGAAGCTGGTCGACACCGACGACGAGTGGATCCGCTCCCGGGTGGGCATCCGCACCCGGCACATCGCGGTCGACGAGACCCTGGTCGACCTGGCCACCGAGGCCGCCCAGAAGGCCCTGGCCGGCAGCGGCTTCCAGGCCGCCGAGATCGACCTGGTGGTGGTCGCCACCTGCACCGCCGTGGAGCGCAGCCCCAACACCGCCGCCGCGGTCGCCGCCCGGCTCGGGGTGCCCTCCCCGGCCGCGTACGACATCAACACGGTCTGCTCGGGCTTCTCGTACGCGCTGGCCACCGCCGACCACGCGATCCGGGCCGGTTCGGCCACCCGGGCGCTGGTGATCGGCGCGGAGCGGATGTCGGACACCATCGACTGGACCGACCGCTCGACCTGCGTGATCTTCGGCGACGGGGCCGGTGCGGCCGTGGTCGAGGCGGTGCCGGACGAGCAGTCCGGGATCGGGCCGGTGGTCTGGGGCTCGACCCCGGAGAAGGGCGACGCCGTGGTGATCACCGGCTGGGACCCGACCATCAGCCAGCAGGGCCAGGCCGTGTTCCGCTGGGCGACCACCGCCATCGCCCCGCTGGCCCGGGAGACCTGCCGCAAGGCCGGGCTGGAGCCGTCCGAGCTCAAGGGCTTCGTCGCGCACCAGGCGAACCTGCGGATCATCGACGCCATCGCGGCCAAGCTCGGCGCGCCGGACGCCGTGGTGGCGCGCGATGTGGTGGACTCGGGCAACACCTCGGCCGCCTCGATCCCGCTGGCACTGTCCAAGCTGGTCGAGCGGGGTGAGCTGGCCTCGGGCGACCCGGTGCTGCTGTTCGGCTTCGGCGGCGGTCTGGCGTACGCCGGCCAGGTGGTGCGCTGCCCGTAGCGCGCAGCCCCGTACACACGCCGGTGGGGCGGACCTACTTGGGCGGCTTCTTTCCGGCCAC
>NZ_JAIZ01000529.1:11621-13764 GCF_000710465.2 Kitasatospora sp. MBT63
CCGCCCCACCGTGGTGCTGCGACTCGTTGGTGCGCGTCACGGTACGTCGGCGGACCTCCCCCGAGGACACGGCCGCCGTCCGACACACCCCGGACAGGAGGCCGGGAGCTGCGCGCGGGATGGACGGGGTGGGTGGTGCGGTGGGGCGGACCTACTTGGGCGGCTTCTTTCCGGCCACGCCCAGGTAGACCTGGAGGGCCAGGTTGGGCTTGAGGTCCTTGACCTTGACGCCCCAGGAGGTGAACGCCTTCTGGTGCTCGGCCGCCGAGGCCAGCAGCGAGATCAGCGCGCCGGCGACCGCCGCCGGGTCGACCGACTTGTCGGTCTTGCCCTGATTCGCCTTCACCGCCTCGGAGAGCGGTCCGGCCACCGAGTTGAGGACTTTCATGCGGATCTTGAAGAACCGCTTGTCCCCCTCGGCTGCACCGAGAGTGACGACGCGCAGAATGGCGTCGTTCTTGCGCCAGAAGGCGAGGAATCCGTCCACCAGATCTTCCGAAGTGGCGTAGCCGGTCTTTCCCGCCCAGGACTTTCCATCGACGAGCTCTTTGAGCCCGGCGCTGTCCTCGGCCATTTCCTCTGCGATCTCGAGGACGGCGCCCTCGACATCCGGGAAGTACTGGTAGAAGGTCGCGGGGGAGGTACCCGCCATACGGGCGACGTCGATGACCTTGACGTCCCGATACGGCGACGTGCTGAGCATCTCGCGGAGGCAGTCGAGCAGCTTCTGCCGCGTCTCCTGTCCGCGTCGCCCGGCGACGCGACCGTCGACGGTGCGAACTTGTCCTGTCATGCCGTCAGCTTACCGTGGCGAGATCTTGGCGCGATTCGGTGATGCGACTATTACGCCGCCCGGGGGTGGTAAAGCGGGGGTGCCGAGGAGTGCACGCACGGAATTTCAACTGATCGCCGGGATGGTGTTGAAGCCCCCCCGTGCACTGATGACCCCACAGCGTGACGAAGGGTCTGCTGAGGGAAGGTCGGATGACCGACTGTGACCATCGGCGAACCGTCAGATGGTGCCGGCGGTGCTCCGGGGGCGGCCGGGGCGGCGGGCGGCGGCCATCCGCCGACGCGTCGAGGGCGGGGGAGATTGGATCCCGGGGGGTGCGCATTGGACAATCGGTCCGGCACCCCGACGGGTGGCGGCGGTAAGGGGAGGTGGCAACGGAGTGGACCAGCTGACGGCGCACGATCCGAGACGGATCGGGCCCTTCGAGGTGCTCGGGCGGCTCGGCGCGGGCGGGATGGGTCTGGTCTATCTGGCGCGGTCGGCGTCCGGCCGGAGGGTCGCCATCAAGACCGTGCGCGCCGAACTGGCCGAGGACGACCTGTTCCGGGTCCGGTTCGCCCGGGAGATCGCGGCGGCCAAGACGGTTGGCGGGTTCTACACCGCCGCCGTGGTCGACGCGGACGCGGACGCGGCGGTGCCCTGGCTGGCGACCGCCTACGTGCCCGCGCCCTCGCTGGAGGACCTGGTCAACGAGTGCGGCCCGCTGCCGGTGGACGCGGTCCGCTGGCTGACCGCCGGGATCGCCGAGGCGCTGCAGTCGATCCACCACGCCGGGCTGGTCCACCGCGACCTGAAGCCGTCCAACGTGCTGGTGGTCGAGGACGGCCCGCGGGTGATCGACTTCGGGATCGCGGCCGGGGTCTCCAACACCCGCCTCACCATGACCAACGTCGCGGTCGGCACCCCCGCCTACATGTCGCCCGAGCAGGCCCGCGACAGCCGCAGCGTCAAGGGCGCCAGCGACGTCTTCTCGCTCGGCTCGCTGATCGTCTTCTGTGCCACCGGCCACGCCCCGTACCGCGGCTCCAACCCGGTGGAGACGGTGTTCCAGCTGCTGCGCGACCAGCCGGACCTCTCCGGGCTGCCGCTGGAGCTGGTCGACCTGGTCCGGGCGTGCATGCGGCCCGCGCCCGAGCACCGGCCGACGCCCGCCCAGCTGCAGGCCGAGCTGGCCCCGCACCTGTTCTCCCGGGACGACGCCGCGGGCGAGGCCGGCGACTGGCTGCCGCCCGCCGCGCTGGACCTGATCGAGCGCAGGCGCAGCCGCCGCCCGGTGCCGCCCGCGCCGGTGCAGCCGCCGCCGGTGCCCTCGGCCCACCCGGTCCAGCCGCCGCCCGTCCTGCTGCCGCC
>NZ_JAIZ01000530.1:0-5107 GCF_000710465.2 Kitasatospora sp. MBT63
GCGGACTCCTTCGTACGGGCGGAAGGGCGGGAGGGCGGGTGGGTCGGGTGCCGGCGTTCAGGGCGCGTCGGTGAGCGCCGCGTGCAGGGTGACCGGCCGGGGCCGGAGCTGGTGCAGGTCGAACAGCAGCAGTTCGTTGGTGCCCGCGCGCAGCCAGGGCGCCGGGCAGTACAGGCGCTGCTGCGGGCCGATCTGCCAGTAGCGGCCCAGGTTGCGGCCGTTGACCCAGACCACGCCCTTGGTCCAGCCCGACAGGTCGAGGTAGGTGTCGCCGAGCCGGGTCAGCTCGAAGGTGGTCCGGAAGAAGATGCCGGGCCGCCGCGGATCGCCCACCCCCGGGACGAGCGAGGCGACGAACGGCTCGTCCATCGGCAGCAGCGTGGTCCGCCAGTCCGTCAGCTCCCCGGTGAGCGGACCGGCGTCCCGCAGCGTCACCGGGCCGAGGAGGCCCTTGCGGTCGGCCAGCGCCAGGCCGGTGTTGGTCCGGCCCATGCCCTCGACCAGCATGTCCAGCCGCGGGCCCGGGGCGCCCGTGGCCGTACCACCGGCCGGGCCCAGGTCCAGGGTGGGCGGCGGGCCGTCGGTGGCGATGCCCAGCGCGTCGGTGACGGCCGCGGGCAGCGACTGCCGGGCGAAGGTCCCCAGGTACCGGCCGTCCAGGCAGACGGTCGCGTAGTCGTGCACCCGCTCCGCGGCGAGCCGCCCGCCGCGCAGGCCGGGCAGCCGCCTGCTGTACAGCACGAAGCCGGTGTTCTGGCCGTACGCCTCCATCGGCCGGGGGGCGGCGCCCGGCTCGGCGGGCAGCGGACCGGGCAGGTTGTCCCAGAGCGAGGCGTACGGCTCCGGCAGCAGCGCGGGCACGTCATCGCCGGTCAGGGTGGGCACGGCCGCCGGTGGTTGCGGCGGCGGGACGGCCAGGTGCGCGGCGATCACCGCGCGGTACGCGGCGTAGCGGGCGGTGGGCACGCCCTGTTCGGTGATCGGGGCGCCGTAGTCGTAGCTGGTGATGTCGGCGCGGTAGCCGCCGCCCAGGTCGTCGGCGTTGGCCCCGGCGGTGAAACCGAAGTTGGTGCCGCCGTGCACCATGTAGATGTTGAACGACAGGCCCTGCTCCATGCAGCCGCGCAGGGCGGCCGAGATGTCGTTGCCGCGCCCCTGGAAGGTGTCGTCGCCCCAGTGGGTCAGCCAGCCCGGGTAGACCTCGCCGGCCAGCGCGGGTACACCGGGGAACGCCCGGCGGGCGGCGGCGATTGCGGCCGCGTCACCGCCGCTGAGCCCGATCGCGCCGCCGCCGACCACGGTCCGGGCGCTCTCGGCCTGGGCGAGCACGTCCTCGGTGTAGAACGGCCCGTCGACGCCGTGGTCGAGCCACAGCCTGCGCAGCTCCTCCAGGTAGCCGGAGCCGCTGCCGACGGACGCGTACTCGTTCTCCAGCTGCACCATCAGGACCGGACCGCCGTTGGACGCCAGCAGCGGCCCGATCCGGGGCGCCAGCGCGGCGACGTACCGGGCGACGGCCGCCAGGTACCTGGGGTCGTCCGCGGAGCCGACCCGCAGCCGGATGTCCGGGTCCCGCAGCAGGTACGGCGGCAGACCGCCGAGGTCCCACTCGCCGCAGACGTACGGGCCCGGGCGCAGCAGCACCCGCATCTCCTCCTGCCGGCACAGGTCGATGAAGCCTTCGAGGTCGCGCCGGTCGGTGCGCAGGTCGAAGACGCCGGGCGACTCCTCCAGCTGGTTCCACATGACGTACAGGGCGATGGTGTTCAGCCCCATCGCGCGGGCCGTCCGGATCCGGTGGCGCCAGTACTCGACCGGGATCCGGGCCGGGTGCATCTCCCCGCTGCGGATCTGGAACGGCGCGCCGTCGAGCAGGAACCCGCTGCCGTCGGCGGTGAAGCCGAACCCGCGCCGTCCGGCCCGAGCCGCCGCCGGGGCCGCGCCGGTGACCAGCGCGGCGGGGCCCAGGATCCCGACGGACAGGAAGCGGCGACGATCCACGGTGCCCTCCTCGCGAACCGGCGGTGCACGTACCGCCTCTGACCGGCAGTCAACCAGGGCACCCGCCCCGGCCGGCGGCAGGACGCGCCGGGGCCGTAGTGCGGTTCGCCGGCGCGTCCGGCCGCCCGGGCCCGCTCCCCCCGGCGTCGCGAGTGGCGGGCCGGTACCCGGTCGGGGCAGCCTGGAACGGTGGGGCGGCCCCGGGGGTCGCTCCCGGACGGCAGGAGGCGGATCATGGCCGAGGTCGACGTCCTGGTGGTCGGAGCGGGCCCGGTCGGGCTGACGGCGGCGGCCGAGTTGCGGCGCCGCGGCGTCGACTGCCGGATCATCGACCGGCTGCCCGCCCCGCAGCTGTACGCAAAGGCCGTCGGCGTCCAGCCCAGGACGCTCGAGCTGTGGGAGGCCATGGGAATGTCGCGGGCGGCACTGGACGAGGCCGTCCCGATGCTCGGCCAGCTGCTCTTCGAGAACGGCCGCCCCGGCCCGAGGGTCGAGCTGGCGCTGCCGCCGGAGATCCCGTACCGCTTCGCCGCGCTGCCGCAGTACACCACCGAGCGGCTGCTCACCGAGCACCTCGCGGGCTACGGCACCACCGTGGAGCGGGGCACCGAGCTGCTCTCGGCCGAGCAGGACGAGGACCTGGTCAGGGCCACCCTCAGCACCCCCGACGGCACCGAGCAGCTCCGTGCCCGCTACGTGATCGGGTGCGACGGCGCGCACAGCCGGGTGCGGCGCGCGGCCGGTCTGAGCTTCGAGGGCGACGCGTTCCCGGAGCAGTACATGCTCGGCGACGTGGAGGTCGACTGGGACCTGCCCGCCGGGTACGGCGTCCGGGCGAGCCACCGCGACGGCGACGGCCGGGTGGACGACATCCTGGTGTGCATCCCCCTCCCCGGCCACCGCCGCTACCGGATGTCGATGACGGTCCCGCCCGAGCTCGGCGGCGGCGCCGACGGGCCGGACGGCGTCACCCACGGCCTCGACGCCGGCCGGGTCCCCGAACTGCGGCACATCCAGGACGTCCTCGACCGGCTCTCGCCCACCCCCACCACCGCCTCCCGCCTGCGCTGGTCCTCGACGTTCCGGATCAGCCACCGGCTGGTCGACCGCTACCGCACGGGCCGGCTGTTCGTCGCCGGGGACGCCGCCCACATCCACCCGCCCACCGGCGCCCAGGGGATGAACACCGGCGTCCAGGACGCCTACAACCTGGCCTGGAAGCTCGCGCTGGTGGTCCGCGGCGTCGGCGCCGAGGACCTGCTGGAGAGCTACCAGGCCGAGCGGCACCCGGTGGGGGAGGAGGTCGTCGGCCGCACCGTCCGGCACGCCAGGGACGGCGTGGACGCCGACCCCGAGGACCTCACCACCGTCCTGCTGCGCGAGGCGCAGCTGCTGGTCGGCTACCCCGACAGCCCCCTGGTGGACCCGGCCCCGCCCGGCGGCCTCCCCGGCGGCCCGGTGCCCGGGGACCGCGCCCCGGACTGCACCGGGCTCACCCGCGACCTCGCCGCCTTCCCGCAGCGCCTGTTCGACCTGCTGCGCGGCCCGCACCACACGCTGCTGCTGTACGCCGGCCCCGGTACCGCCGCCGACGCGCTGCACGCCTGCGCCGCCGCGGCCACCACGGCCGCGCACGGCCTGCTCGACGTCTACGTCCTGACGGCGGACGCCCGGCCGGACGGCCTGCTGCTGCCGCAGGCCGAGGACACCGCGGGCGCCTTCCGGGCCGCCTACGCGCCCCGCGGCGGCGAGGCCTTCGTCGTCCGCCCCGACGGGTACCTCGGCGGCCGCTTCCACCCGGCTCGCCCGGAGCACCTCACGGCCCACCTGCGCCGCACCTTCGCCGCGACGGGCGCCGGGGGCGGGTGACCGCCCCCGGGCCCGGCGGCGGCCTCACTCCCGGGCGAGCATGGCCTCGGCCTCGGCCACCAGGTCGATGTACGGCTCACCGGTGACGTCGACGGCGACCCGGTGCAGGGTGCCGCCGGTGAAGGTGCAGGGGGCGGGCGAGGGGTAGTCGGAGGTGACGGCCTCGCCGCTGTCGCGGCCGACGGTGAGCCCCTCCCCGGCGAGGGTGAACCGGCCCGGCTGGGTCCTGATCCGGCCCTCGCCGACCTTCCGCTCACCGTGGTAGAGGCTCAGGACGCCGGTGGCGACGCCCGGGGTCACCTCGCCGTCCTTCTCGAAGGAGGCGGCGAGGATCACGTCGGTCCCGGTGGGCAGCTCCTCGGAGCCGGTGACGTGCTGCTCCTCGCTGCCGAGGAAGTTGTACACGTAGTGGAGCCGGTCGTCCTTGACGTAGAGCGCGTGGCCGCCGAACCGGCCGCCGTGGGCGAACAGCACGCCCGAGGCCCCCGGGCCGGGGAGGTCGACCAGCGCGCCGATGCTGTAGGAGCGGTTGCGGATGTTGACCGCGAGGGTCTCGGGGACCTCGGAGCCGCCGGGCCGGTACACGTAGCGGCCGCGCGGCGGGGTCAGCTGCGGCCGCGGGGTGGAGAGGATCTCCAGGGCGGAGCGGTCGTCGAGCGGGAACGCCTGGTTGACGCCAGCCTCGTAGAACCACAGGCCGATCAGCCGGCTGAGCCGGGCGGGCTCCTGCTCGGCGAGGTCGTGCAGCTCCGAGCGGTCCACGTCGGTGTGGTACAGCTCCCAGGTGTCCTCGTCGAACCGGCTCCAGCCGCTGATCGCAGGGTGGGTGGTGACGGCCTTCCAGCCCTGGTGCCAGATGCCGCGGGTGCCGAGCATGGAGTAGAACTGCGTGTTCCGGGTGGTGGGAACGCCCGGGGCGTCGAAGCTGTAGCGCATGCTGACGCCCTGGAGCGGGAGCTGGGTGTACCCCTTCACCGTCTCCGGCAGCTCCAGGCCGATGCAGTCCAGCACGGTGGGGACGATGTCGATGGCGTGGTGGTACTGGGTGCGGACCTCACCGCGGGAGGCGATGCCGGCCGGCCAGGCGATGATGCACGGGTCGCAGGTGCCGCCGTTGAAGGAGTACCGCTTCCACATCTTGAACGGCGTGTTGAAGGCCATCGCCCAGCCGTTGGGGTAGTGGTTGTAGGCCTCCACCCCGCCGAGCTTGTCGATCATGGCCAGGTTCTCGGCGAGG
>NZ_JAIZ01000530.1:5207-8939 GCF_000710465.2 Kitasatospora sp. MBT63
GCCGTTCGGGCCGCCCTCGCCGGAGGCGCCGTTGTCGGAGACCACGACGAAGACGGTGTTGTCGAACTGGCCGATGTCGTCGAGGTAGGCCAGCAGGCGGCCGATCTGGTCGTCGCAGTGGGAGACGAAGCCCGCGTACACCTCGGCCATCCGGGCGAACAGGCGGCGCTCGTCCTCGTTCAGCTCGGCCCAGGGCCGGGTGTAGTCCAGGGCGGGGAACGGCTCGCCGTTCGGGCCGCTGCGGGTGTAGGGGCTGCCGATCGGGTTGAGCGGCGGCAGCTCGGTGTCGGCCGGGACCAGGCCGAGCTCCTTCTGGCGGGCCAGGATCTGCTCGCGCATGGCCTCGTAGCCCGCGTCGAACCGGCCCCGGTAGCGGTCGATCCACTCGCGCGGTGCCTGGTGCGGGGCGTGGGCGCAGCCCGGCGCGTAGTAGAGGAAGACCGGGCGTTCGGGGGCGAGCGCCTTGACGTCGTCGATGTACTGGATCGCCTTGTCGGTGATGTCGACGCCGAAGTGGTAGCCCTCCTCGGGCGTGGCGGGCTGTTCGACCGGGTGGTTGTCGTGGACCAGGTCGGGGTACCACTGGCTGGTCTCGGCGCCGAGGAAGCCGTAGAACCGTTCGAAGCCGCGCCCGGTGGGCCAGTTGCGGCGGGTGGAGGCGAGATTCATCTCGTCCTCGGGACACAGGTGCCACTTGCCGGTGATCGCCGTGCGGTAGCCGTGCTCGACCAGCACCTCGGCGATGGTCGCGCACTGCGGCGGGATGTGGCTGTTGGCGTTCGGGAACCCGATCGCGGCCTCGCTGATGCACGCCATGCCGTTGGTGGTGTGGTTGCGTCCGGTCAGCAGCGCGGAACGGGTCGGGGAGCACAGTGCGGTGGTGTGCCACTGGGAGTAGCGCAGACCGCTCTGCGCCAGCCGGTCGATGTGGGGGGTGTCGATCGGGCCGCCGTAGCTGCTCAGCGCACCGAAGCCGACATCGTCCAGGACGATGTACACGACGTTCGGTGCGCCCTCGGGGGCCTTCGGTTGCTCGTACGCCGACCAGTCCGGCACAGAGTCACGGACGTCGAGGTTCACCACTCCGCGAAACGTCGGAGGCACGGGTCCCGCCTTCCACCGGTACGCCCGCACCACGGATCGGTGCGGGCTCCTGGCCGCCATGCTGGTACCGGCGTCCGGCGGTGTGCGGGGCGGCACGCGTGGCCGACCGGGTGAACGGACCCCGGTGACGGACCGCCGGTGCGGGCGGTTCAGCGCACCACGCAGCGGAACCCGAGGTGGCAGGTGGCGGTGTCCTCGGTCTGCCCCTGCCGGGCCGCCGGCCGGTAGCGCAGGCAGTAGGCGGGCGCGCACAGGTGCGAGCCGCCCTTGACCACCCGCCGGGGGAAGCGCTCCGCCGCCGGCCCGGCGGGGTCCGGCGGCGGGGTGTCGACCCGGGGGTTGCGCGGGACGCAGCAGGCCGAGGGCGCCGGGTCGGGATGCCGGACGGTGTAGTGGTCGCGGGTCCACTCCCAGACGTTGCCCGCCATGTCGTGCAGGCCGTAGCCGTTGGGCGGGTAGCTGCCCACCGGGGTGGTGCCCGGGGCGGGGCCGGCCTTCCCGGCGGGCCGGTACTCCCACGGGAACCGGCCGTGCCAGGTGTTGGCCATCCGGCGGCCCCTCGGCGTGAACTCGTCGCCCCACGGGAAGACCGCCGAGGCGAGACCGCCCCGGGCGGCGAACTCCCACTCCGCCTCGGTGGGCAGCTCCTTGCCCGCCCAGGCGGCGTAGGCCCGGGCGTCCTCGAAGGAGACCTGGGTGACCGGGTGCCGGTCGCGCCCGTTGCGCGGGCTGCCCGCGCCGTACGGGCGGTGCCAGGACGCGCCCGGGGTGTAACTCCACCACCGGCGCCAGTCGTCGAGGTCGACCGGCCCTGGGGTCATCCGGAAGACCAGCGCGCCGGGGACGAGCCCGGCCGGGTCGGCCCCGGGGTAGTCGGCGGGGTCCACCGGACGCTCGGCCACGGTCAGGTAGCCGGTCGCGCGTGTGAAACGGCGGAAGGCGGCCACGGTGACGGGGTGTTCGTCCATCCAGAAGCCGTCCACCACCACCGGGTGCACCGGCCGTTCCTCCGGGTAGAACGCGTCGGACCCCATCAGGAACGAGCCCCCAGGGATCCGTACCATGCCCCGGGCCGGCGCCGGGAGCGGTCGCTGCGCAGTCGTCGTCACGACACCTGACGGTGCACCACCTCGGGTGGGTCCGGCGCGGCGACACGCCCGGGCCGGTCCGCGGGACGCGGGTCACCGCCGGGTCCGGGTCACCGCTTCAGCGCCCGGTACCGCTTGAGCAGCGCCGTGAGCCGGGCCGGGTCGCCCGCGCCGTTCAGCTCCGCCAACAGCGTGTCGGGGCACAGTTCGTAGTGGTCACCCCACCAGCGGCGCACCTTGTTGTCCCAGATCCGGTACCCGCCCGGTACACCCCGCGCCACGTACCGCCGCCCGCCCACCGCACCAGCCTCCCCGGGAGCGGCCCGCGCGGCGCCCACCGCCCGGCAGCGTACCGGCGCCGCAGCGGCCCCGCACCGCCGTACCGCCGTACCGCCGCCGCCGGAGCAGCACTATGATCATCTGACTGTCAGTCACCCGGACGGAGACCCGAACACCCATGGCGGACCAGCGCGTTGTCATCGTCACCGGCGGCGGTACCGGAATCGGCGCCGCCACCGCCAGGCTGCTGCGGGCCGGCGGGCACCAGGTGGTCGTCTCGGGCCGGCGGCCGGAACCGCTGCGGCGCGTCGCCGCGGAGACCGGCGCCCTCGCCCACCCGTCCGACACCACCGACCCGGACGGCATCCGGTCACTGGTCGACGCGACACTGGCCGCCTTCGGCCGGCTCGACGGACTCGTCGTCAACGCGGGCATCGGGCGTGGCGGCGCCGTCGGCGACCTCTCCCCGGAGGACTGGGAGACCGTCATGCGGACCAATGTGACCGGCCCGTTCCTGCTGCTGCGGGCCGCACTGCCGCACCTGCTGGCGGCCCGCGGCGCGGTGGTGGCCGTCGCCTCGGTGTCCGCGCTGCGCAACGGCCCCGGCAACGCCGCGTACGCGACCTCCAAGGCGGCGCTGCTCCAGCTCTGCCGCTCGCTCGCCGTCGACTACGGCCACCGGGGGCTGCGCGCCAACACCGTCTGCCCGAGCTGGGTGCGGACCGAGATGGCCGACCGGCGGATGGCCCGGTTCGCCGACGAGGCCGAGCTGCCCGGCGGCGCCGAACAGGCGTACCTGGAGGCGACCCGGCTCAGCCCGATCCGGCGGCCCGGCGAGCCGGAGGAGGTCGCCGAGGCGATCGACTGGCTGCTGTCACCGGCGGCCGGACTGGTCAACGGCGCCGTGCTGACCGTCGACGGCGGGACCAGCGCCCTCGACCCGGGCACCGCCGCGTTCGACTTCCACCTGCGCCCGCGCTGACCGAGGGCCTGGGCCCGGCGGCCGGGGGCGGATTGGCCCGGGCGGCCGGGCGGGTGATAGGCATGCCCCTTGATCCCGCGACCGCCCGTCGCACCAGCTCCGACCTGCGAGGACCCCCGTGGCCGACGGCCCCCACCACGCCCCGTCCAAGGCCGCCCCGTCGAAGGCCGGCCGGTCCAGGGCGGCGCTGCCCGCCGTCCTGCTGACCGCCGGCCTGCTGCTGGCCGGCTGCGCGAAGCCCGCGGACGATCCCCGCGCGGCCCCGACCGCCGCACCCGC
>NZ_JAIZ01000531.1 GCF_000710465.2 Kitasatospora sp. MBT63
CTGTCGAGGGTGGTGGCGGGCCCGGCCGGTGTGGTGGGCAGGTCGGCCCGGTGCAGGAGGTCGGTGCTGACCTGGTGCGGCAGCCAGTCCTCGGTGAACCGGAGGTGGCCGCCGACGGCGGGGTGGTCGCGGGCGGCCTCGATGATCCGGTCGGTGCCGGGCCGCTGCTCCGGGTCCTTGGCCAAGCAGCCGAGCAGCAGCCCGCGCAGGGCGGCCGGTACCCGGGAGAGGTCCGGTTCCTCGTGCACTGCCCGGTACAGCGTGGCGGACTCCGGGCCGTCGCCGAACGGCGGCGCGCCCGCGCTGATGTGGACCGCGAGGGCGCCGAGGGCGAAGACGTCGGTGGCCGGGGTGGCGGGCCGGCCGAGAACCTGCTCGGGGGCCATGAAGCCGGGGGAGCCGATCCGCAGGCCGGTCGAGGTGAGCGCGCTGGTGTCGGCGGCCCGGGCGATGCCGAAATCGATGACGCGCGGGCCGTCGGCGGCGATCAGGACGTTGCCGGGCTTGAGGTCGCGGTGGACGACACCGGTGGCGTGGACCGCCTGGAGGGCCTCGGCGATGCCGGCGATGATCAGCAGGACGGTCCGCTCCGGGAGCGGGCCGAACCGGTGGACCACCTGCTGAAGCGAAGGGCCTGCCACGTACGCGGTGGCCAGCCAGGGCAAGGGGTCGTCGACGCCGGAATCGACCACCTGGGCGGTGAACAGCCCGTGGATGCGCCGGGCGCTGGCCACCTCCTGGGCGAAACGGTGCCGGAACTCCGCGTCCTGCGCCAGCTCCGGCCGGACCACCTTGAGCGCCACCGGCCGCCCGCCCCGGGTGTACGACAGGTAGACCCGCCCCATCCCGCCGACGCCGAGCCGTGCCACCAGCCGGTAGCCGCCGACCTCCCGGGGATCGTCCTCGGACAGTGGCCGGAAGGTCGGGGGAGGCGGGAACCCGCGGTCTCCGGTGGTCACGATGGCTCTCCAGCGGTCGGGGGCGGGGTGGGGTCGGCACCGGTGAACGGGCTCGTGGAGGAGCGGCCGGCGTGCGGGCGGACCCGGCTCGGGGAGGCGGCCGCTCTGCCCGGCACCCTACCCGACTGCAATTTCAGTCAGGAACGGGGTTCAGTCCTGCCCGGGACCCCGGGTAGGGTGGTGCCTCGTGGCTGACCGGAGAACCTCGATCATGGAAGCGGCCGCGCGGGTCATCGCCCGGCGCGGAGTCCGCGGGCTGCGCGTGGAGGAGCTGGCCGCAGAGGCGGGCGTGTCCACGGCGCTGATCTACTACCACTTCAAGGACCGCACCGGCATCCTGCGGGCGACCATGGAGTTCATCAGCGACCGCGCCGAGCGGTACACCACCGAGCGCCAGGCCGACGGTCCGCCGCTGGACGCCAGGGGGGAGCTGGAGCAGACCCTGCTGCTGGAGTTCCAGGACACCCCCGAGGTGCGGGAGAACAGCACGGCCTGGGGTGAGCTGCGGGCCAGTGCGGTGTTCGAGCCCGAGCTGCGCGAGGACCTGGCCCGGGCGACCCTGGTCTGGGTCCAGGAGATCGCCGAACTACTGGGCCAGGTGCGGCCGATGAGCGGCGCCGCCGCCCTCGCCGGTTCCGCCGAGCGCCTGACCGCGCTGCTGGAGGGGCTGAGCGTGCGCTGGCTCAGCGGCAGTCTCCCGCTCGCCCATGCGCGCGAGCTGATGGCGGGCGCGATCGACAGCGAACTGGCGCGGCTCGCCGGCTGACCCGAAGCCCGCCGCGGCGCTGCCGTCCTTCGCATCCTGCCCCCGTCGGCCGACCGGCGGGGGCAGTGGCATGTCGGCGCCGACCGCGGATCCTACAGGGGAGGCCGATGATCACGTCCTTGACTGAATTTTCAGTCAATGCGACAGTGTGGGCACGGCGGCGCGCAGGTCCCGCCCGCCGGACGCGATACTTGATCTGGAGACCCACATGAACGACCACCGCACCGTAGGAAGCTCCCTCGTCGACCGCTTCTTCGGCGCCCGCCCCTCTCGGCGCTCCGTCCTGGGTGCGGCGGGCGCGGGTGCGGCGGGCCTCGCCCTGGGATCGGTCGCGTCGGGCGCACCGGCCTCCGCCGCGGCACTTCCGCGCTGGTGGGTCCCGGCGGACGACGTACCGCACGCCCGCACCTGGATGTCCTGGCCGTCCCGCAAGTCCGTCTGGGGCCGCCAGCTGGCCGGGGTCCAGCAGGACATCGCGCTGATCGCCCGGACGATCGCCCAGTTCGAGCTGGTGGTGCTGTGCGCCCCGGACGCCGACACGGCCGCGGACGCCCGCGCCCGGTGCGGCCCCGGGGTCACGGTGACGGAAGCGGTCGCCACCGACGACCTGTGGATGCGCGACACCGCCCCGGTCTTCCGGCGCGACGGCTACGGCGGCCTGGACGCCGTGGGCCTCAACTTCAACGGCTGGGGCAACAAGCAGACCCACGCGTACGACGCCGAGGTCGCCCGCACCATCGCCGACCGCAACCGGCTCCGCTTCACCAGGGCGGACTTCGTCGGCGAGGGCGGAGCCGTCGAGACGGACGGCGACGGCACCGTGATGGCCACCGAGAGCAGCCTCGTCAACAAGAACCGCAACCGCGGCATGAGCCGCGACGCGATCGAGGACGCGGTGCTGCACGCCTACGGCGCCGACAAGATGATCTGGGTGCCGGGCATCAAGGGCGAGGACATCACCGACGACCACATCGACGTCACCTCCCGCTTCGTGCGGCCCGGCGTCGTCATGGTGCAGCTGCCCCCGGCGGACCGCAACGACGTCTGGGCTCGTGACGCCCGTCAGCAGTCCGACATCCTCTCGCGCGCCACCGACGCCCGGGGCCGCCGCCTCCAGGTCATCCGGATCGACGGCCCCGACACCATCCGGTCGCGGGACCCGAAGTTCGTCGACTCGTACCTCAACTTCCACCTCGTCAACGGCGGTGTCATCACCGCGCAGTTCGGCGACCAGGCCAAGGACGCCGCGGCCCGCCGCGCGCTGGCAGCGGCGTTCCCCGGCCGCGAGGTCGTCCAGCTCGACGTCGACCGGCTGATGGCCGGCGGCGGCGGCATCCACTGCTCGACCATGCACGAGCCGCTGCCGTAGCACCGCTCCTCGCAGCCGGGCCCCGTAGGTCCGCGCCCCAGCCCCCAGGTCCGCGCCCCGGGGCCGTCGGGCCGACCGTCTCCGGCCCCGCCGCCCCTGACGAGCCCGCCGCCCCTGACGAGCCCGTTGTCCCCTTCCCACCGGAGTGTGTCGTGACAGCTTTCTCCCCGTCCCGCCGAACCGTGCTGCGCGCCGCCGCCGGCGTCGGTCTGCTGACCCTGGGAGGTGTCGCGTGCTCGCCGTTCGGCGAGGACGACGCGGCGCCCGAGTCGCCGGCGGCGGGTCAGGGCGCGGCACCCGGCCGCCGGTTCGGCGCGGAGTGGGAGAGCCACGCGCGGACCTTCATGTCCTGGCCGGCGTCGGCCGGCATCTGGGACAGTCAACTGCCGGACGTCCGGCAGGACATCGCCGGGCTGGCCCGCGCCGTCTCCGGCTACGAGCCGGTGGTGATGTTCGCGCGGCCCGCCCAGGCCGAGGCTGCGCAGCGGGCCTGCGGGGACGGCGTCGAGGTCGTCCCGCTACCGGTGGACGACCTGTGGGCGCGGGACACCGTACCGGTGTTCGTCGAGGACTCGGGCACCCTGAAGGGCGTCGACCTCAACTTCAGCGGCTGGGGGAACAAGCAGAAGGAGCACGGCAACGACACCGCGCTGGCCGGTGCGCTGCTCGCCCGGTACGGCCTCGGGCGGGTGACCACGCCGCTGGTCGCCGAGGGCGGGTCGTTCGAGACCGACGGCCAGGGGACGTTGCTGGTCACCGAGAGCTCGGTGGTCAACGAGCGCCGCAATCCCGGCAGGTCCCGGGACGAGATCGAGGCCGAGCTCAAGGCGGCGCTGGGCGTGACGAAGGTGATCTGGTTCGCCGGTGTCCGGGACCAGGACATCACGGACGCCCACGTCGACTGCCTGGTGCGGTTCGCGGCGCCCGGTGTGGTGCTGCTGGACCAGCCGTTCCCCGGGGCGCCCGACGACGTCTGGTCGCGGTCCGCGGCCCAGGCGAAGGAGGTGCTGAAGGACGCCACGGACGCGGCCGGCAAGCCCCTGCAGGTGATCGAGCTGCCCCAGCCGGACCCGGACCGGATCACCGGGCGCGGGGACGCCTTCGTCTCCTCGTACATCAACTTCTACGTCGCCAACAAGTCGCTGTTCCTGCCGCGCTTCGGCGACGCGGCGGCCGACGACCGGGCCCGGCAGATCCTGCGGGAGCACTTCCCGGGGCGGGACATCGTCCCCCTCAAGATCGACAACATCGCGTCGGGCGGCGGCGGCATCCACTGCTCCACCCACGATCAGCCCGGGACCCCGGCGGCCGGCTGACGGCCGGATGCGCCCGTGGAACGGCCGGACGGAAGAGCCGCTGCACGGGCGCACGGGCGCACGGGCGCACGAGGGAGGGGGCAGGCACCTGGGTGCCTGCCCCCTTTCTGTGGACCGGGTGCGTGGGTGGCGTCGCGCTCAGTCGGCCCGAGGCTCCGGCTCGGCGCCGTCCTCGCGCAGCGCGGCCGTCTCGGCCTTCAGGATGCGCAGGGACCGGCCGAGCCCGCGGGCCATCTCGGGCAGCTTCTTCGAGCCGAACAGCAGGACGACCACGGCCACCACGATGAGGATGTGCCAGGGTTCGAATCCGTTGCGGAGCATGGGTGGGTCACCGGACCTTTCGGGTCGGACGGGTGGGCGGCCGGTCGGGAGGGGGCCGGGCGGGGGCCG
>NZ_JAIZ01000532.1 GCF_000710465.2 Kitasatospora sp. MBT63
CGGGCGAGTTCGTCACCCTGCTCGGCGCCTCCGGCTGCGGCAAGTCCACCCTGCTCAACCTGGTCGCCGGACTCGACCGGCCGACCGCCGGCACCATCGAGGTACCGGGCGGCCGCCCCGCACTGATGTTCCAGGACCACGCACTGTTCCCCTGGCTGACCGCCGGCAAGAACATCGAACTGGCCCTACGACTGGCAGGCGTACCCCGCCACGAGCGCCGCCCCGAGGCCGAACGCCTCCTCGAACTGGTCCGCCTCGGCGGCTCCCACAACAAGCGCATCCACGAACTGTCCGGCGGCATGCGCCAGCGCGTCGCGCTCGCCCGCTCCCTCGCCCAGGGCGGCAACGTCCTGCTGATGGACGAACCCTTCGCCGCCCTCGACGCCATCACCCGCGACGTGCTGCACGACGAGATCACCCGGATCTGGGCCGAACGACAGCTGACCGTCCTGTTCGTCACCCACAACGTCCGCGAGGCCGTCCGCCTCGCCCAACGCGTGGTACTGCTCTCCTCCCGCCCCGGCCGGATCGCCCGCCAATGGCGGATCGACCTGCCGCAACCGCGCCGGATCGAGTCCGCCGGCGTCGCCGATCTGTCCATCGAGATCACCGAAGAACTGCGTGGGGAGATCCGCCGCCATGTCCAGCACTGACACCACACCCGTCAAGGAACCCACCGACTCCGCCAGCGTCGAGGCCGGCCTCGACGCCCTGGAAACCGTCCAGCTCCAACGCACCCCCCTCACCCACGCGCTACGGGCCAAGGCACTGCCCCCGGTCCTCGGCATCCTGCTCGTCCTGGCCGCCTGGCAACTCGCCGTCACCCTGGAACTCACCACCACCGACAAACTCCCCAGCCCCGGCGAGGTCTGGCAGTCACTGACCAAACTCTGGTACGCCGGCACACTGTTCTCGATCATCTGGACCAGCCTCTGGCGCGGCCTGTCCGGCTTCCTCGCCGCCGTCGCCATCGGCACCCCGATCGGCCTGCTCGTCGCCCGCGTCAAACCGGTCCGCGCCGCACTCGGCCCGGTCCTCTCCGGCCTCCAGTCACTACCCTCGGTCGCCTGGGTACCCGCCGCCGTCATCTGGCTCGGCATCAACAACTCGGCGATGTACGCCGTCATCCTGCTCGGCGCCGTCCCCTCCATCGCCAACGGCCTGATCTCCGGCATCGACCAGGTCCCACCCATCTACCTGCGAGCCGGCCGCACCCTCGGCGCCACCGGCCTCACCGGCGCCCGCCACATCCTGCTGCCCGCCGCCCTCCCCGGCTACCTCGCCGGCCTCAAACAGGGCTGGGCCTTCTCCTGGCGCTCCCTGATGGCCGCCGAACTCATCGCCGCCTCCCCCGACCTCGGCGTCGGCCTCGGCCGCTACCTGGAGAACCAACGCGAATTCTCCGACATGTCCGGCGTCCTGCTCGGCATCATCCTGATCCTGGTCGTCGGCGTCGCCATCGACCTACTGATCTTCACCCCCATCGAACGCCGCGTCCTGCGCAGCCGCGGCCTGCTCCGGGCCAGCCTCTGACCGGATCGACGCCTGTGCGGCCCAGTCCCGCGCAACGCAAAATGCGGGTCAGGATTTCTCCTGACCCGCATGGGCTTGCCTGCATCGGCAAGCAGTCTGTGTCCGAGGGGGGACTTGAACCCCCACGCCCGATAAAGGGCACTAGCACCTCAAGCTAGCGCGTCTGCCATTCCGCCACCCGGACCGGGTGTGTCGTCCTCGCTGCTGTCCGCCGCGCTGACTCCGTAACTGTAGCAAAGATCCGCTTGCGGACCCAAAACCGTTCCCGCCCGGGCGGCCGCCCGCCCGGCGCCGGGAAATTCGCTCTTGGGTGCGGGCGGCCGGCGGGGGAGGATGGCCGCAGGGTGCCCGTGGTGCCCGGCCGGGCCGGGGGTCGTGAGCAGGAGTGCCACGGGTTGCGTAGACGCCGCAGAGACGAGGAGTGACCGTGAGCGAGTCGAGGGCGGACCAGGCAGGTGCCGCGCGGGTGACGGCGGAGTCGGAGGTCGCCGAGATCTGCCGTGACCTGATCCGGATCGACACCAGCAACTACGGGGACGGCTCGGGCCCCGGCGAGCGCAAGGCGGCCGAGTACGTCGCGGAGCAGCTGGCCGAGTTCGGGCTGGAGCCGACGATCATCGAGTCGGCCAAGGGGCGGGCGTCCACCGTGGTGCGGATCGAGGGCGAGGACCGCTCCCGTCCCGGCCTGCTGATCCACGGGCACCTCGACGTGGTCCCGGCCAACGCCGCGGACTGGACCTACGACCCGTTCGCCGGCGAGATCGCCGACGGCTGCGTGTGGGGCCGCGGTGCGGTCGACATGAAGGACATGGACGCGATGACGCTGGCGGTGGTCCGCGACCGGCTGCGCACCGGCCGCAAGCCCCCGCGCGACCTGGTGCTGGCCTTCGTCGCGGACGAGGAGGCGGGCGGTACCTACGGCGCCCGCCACCTGGTCGACAAGCACCCGGGCCTGTTCGAGGGCGTGACCGAGGGGATCGGCGAGGTCGGCGGCTTCTCCTTCACGGTCAACGACGACGTCCGGCTGTACCTGGTGGAGACCGCCGAGAAGGGCATGCACTGGATGCGGCTCACGGTCGAGGGCCGGGCCGGGCACGGGTCGATGGAGAACGACGACAACGCCATCACCGAGCTGTGCGAGGCGGTGGCCCGGCTCGGCCGGCACAAGTTCCCGCTGCGGATCACCAAGACCGTCCGGGCCTTCCTGGACGAGCTCTCGGACGCGCTCGGGGTCCAGCTCGACCCGGAGAACATGGACGAGACCCTCCGGGTGCTCGGCGGCATCGCCAAGATGATCGGCACCACGCTGCGCAACACCGCCCAGCCGACCATGCTCGGCGCCGGCTACAAGGTGAACGTCATCCCCGGCCAGGCCACCGCGCACGTGGACGGCCGCTTCCTGCCCGGCTACGAGGAGGAGTTCCTGGCCGAGCTGGACAGCGTGCTCGGCCCCCGGGTGAAGCGCGAGAGCCTGCACACCGACAAGGCGATCGAGACCACCTTCGACGGCGCCCTGGTGGACGCCATGCAGCTGGCCCTGCGGGCGGAGGACCCGATCGCCCGCGCGGTGCCGTACTGCCTGTCGGGCGGCACCGACGCCAAGTCCTTCCAGGACCTCGGGATCCGCTGCTTCGGCTTCGCGCCGCTGCAGCTGCCGCCGGAGCTGGACTTCGCCGGAATGTTCCACGGCGTGGACGAGCGGGTGCCGGTGGACGGCCTGAAGTTCGGGGTGCGGGTGCTGGACCGGTTCCTCGACGCCTGCTGAACGGCCGGCCTCCCGGCTGCTCGACGACGGCCCGCCCCGGTGCTCCGGGGCGGGCCGTGCGCATTGTCGGAGCGGATGATTTGGGACAGCGCGACACGCGGTTGAAGAAACGATACTGCTTGGAATTCTGCGTCGATCACATATGCGAGCTGTCACCGCTGAGAGTGAATGGGTGATCGCCTCCGTACCCCGTTCGCCACGCCCTCGTTCACCCATATGCAGTCACGAGAACGGCTGCGGAATCGACCAGGAGGAACCATGAAGGTCAAGAAGATCGCCGCTGTCACCGCCGCCGCCGGTGGCCTGGTGCTCGCCGGCGCGGGTATGGCGTCCGCCCACGGCGGCGCCACCGCGCAGGGTGCGGCGGTCGGCTCCCCGGGCGTGCTGTCGGGCAACCTGGTCCAGGTCCCGGTGCACGTGCCGGTCAACGTCTGCGGCAACACCATCAGCGTGATCGGGCTGCTGGACCCGGCGTTCGGCAACAACTGCCAGAACTTCTGAGCCGGTCCCGGCCCGCGGGCCGGTCGACCGCGCCACCGATGACGGTCGGCCGATGACGGTCCGTCGACCGATGCGCCCCTGAGCCGAGGATCCGCGGCTCAGGGGCGCAGTCGTGTCCGCGCGGCCTTGTCCGCGGGCCGGCGCTCGTCAATGCGACGGACTGTTAAGGACTTCACTCGATCGGAGGAAATGCATCCGTCCGGCTCAACCTTCTCGGCCCGCCGTCGTTGTCCGGAGTACCGGCGGATTGATTCGTCGGGAATTCCGACAAGTACAGAAGTCAGGGGAGTCAATTGCGACAGGTCGCTAAGAAGGGCCTCCTCACTGCCGTCGCCACCGGCAGTGTGCTGGCCTCGACGGCGGGCTACGCCTATGCCGCCGGCAGTGAGGCCCAGGGCGTGGCGGCGAACTCGCCGGGCGTCGGCTCGGGGAACGCGGTGCAGGTCCCGGTCGACGTCCCGGTCAACGCCTGCGGCAACACCGTCGACGTCATCGGCCTGCTGAACCCGGCCTTCGGCAACAAGTGCGGCAACGCCGCGCAGAACCGCAGCACCCACCCGGCGGCCCACGCGGGCGGCGCGGCGGCGAGCGGCGCCACCCACGGCTCGCCGGGGGTCGCCTCGGGCAACGGCGTGCAGGCCCCGATCGACATCCCGGTGGACGCCTGCGGCAACTCGGTCAACGTGGTCGGCGTCGGCAACCCCGCCTTCGGCAACGACTGCGCCAACCACAGCCACCCGGTGCCGGCCCACCCCGCCCCGC
>NZ_JAIZ01000533.1 GCF_000710465.2 Kitasatospora sp. MBT63
GCTCAATCTCGCGCTCTCGCGCCCCCGCCTCGCCCTCGATGGCGCCTGCGAGGACCTGCGCCGCGACGCCCGCTCGCTCGCCGGCCCCTTCTCCGGCGTCGGCCGTCCGGCCCCGAGGGCTGTCGCCGCCACCGCCCGCAGCGCCGCCGGTCCGAGCGCCCGCACGGTCGCCTCGCTGCCGGCCCTCCCCGGACAGCACGCCGCCGTCGCAGGGCGGCGCCGGTGAGGCCGCCCACCGCCGCCGGCCCGTCGACCTTCGGCGGCGCCGTGTCCGGCACCGCCCCATCCGCCTACCGCAACGACCTGGCGGCGGTCGCCGGGATGCTGCGCGCCCTCGGGCACAACGCCGCCGCGACCCCTTCCGGGCCCGTCTCCGGCATCCCCGACCGCGACGCCCTCCTGGAGCAGTGCCGCCAGGCGACTGCGTTCATCCGGCACTGCGGAGACAACGCCGAGCACTACCGCCGCCAGCCGCCGGCGGACAACCCGTCCGCGGCCGTACTGGCCTGCGCCTACGACGCCGCGATGAGCCGCGCCGCCACCGTCCACCGGCACCTGGGCGCCGCCCTCGATCTCTCGATCAAGTCCACGACCGCCACCCTGGCCAAACCGGGCAGCCCCGCCGCGGAACTGCGCCGTCGCCAGGCCGAACACACCGGCATCGCTCTGGAGACCGCGGACCGGTGCGCGGCCCAGGGAGCCGAGGAGGTTCGCGCGTTCACCGACCGGCTCGCGCCCGTCCCGGCGGAGACTCCTGCCGGTTCCGCACACGCTCCCGCTCCTCCCTCTACCTCGCCTGCCAGGAGCCGCCGTTGAGCACCAACCCTCCGCTGCCGCCCGTCCCGACCGGACTACGGCAGGACGATCTCGACACGCTGGGCGACCTCGCCGCGCAGCTGGCCGCCTTCGCCGACGCCATCCCCGCGCCGGCCCCGCACGAGCCGCTGCCCGAGGTCAGGGAGCTGGCCTGGCCGATGGTGCGCCTGCACGAGCTGATCGCGGTTCCGCTGGACGAGAGCTTCTTCCGCGCGACGAACACTGCGGGCCCCGACGCCGGGCTCGGCGTCTTCACCGCCACGACGACGGCCCTCACCCTCGCCCAGGCCGCGCTGGCCCGGTCGGCGAACCTGCTCGCCGACCCGGCGCCGACGCCCGAGGCGCTGAGCAGCGCCCGCAGCTGTCTCGCGACCGCCCGCGGCACCGTCCGCTCGGCGGCCGAAGCGCTGGGTGAGGCCGTGGACACCGCTTCCGGCCTTCCCGAGGTCACCGCCCTCGCCTCCCGCCGCCCCATCGTCCCGGCCGGGCACCGCCCACCGGCCGCGGGCGATGCCGCGCGCCGCGTGGACGCGGCGCTTCGCCGCTCGCCAGCCCTGGTCCTGCTCTCTCCTCCCGCCTCGCCACCCGCACCGCCGACCCGCTCCGGCACTCCGTCGGCGACGGTCGTACCGCTGCGGCGGACCTGACACCCGCGTCGGCCCCGCCCGAGTTCCGACTGCGGCCTCATCCGACGACGCACCGAACCTGCCGGCCCTCCCCGGCAGCTCCCGAACTGATGGAGTCCCCACGCCCACCGCCCGTCCCACCTCCGAGGTCAAGGCATACCAGCGGCACCTGCGCGACGTCGCGCAGCAGGCCGAGGCCCTCGCCGCGAAGCTGCCCACCGCCCGCGCCGCTTCCGCCGCCGGCGTGCCAGACGCCCGCGATGTCGCCGGGCACCTGCGCGCGATGCAGGAACTGCAGACCAGCGCGCTCGCCGCGGCCGAGTTCTCCGACCAGTTCCCGGCGCATCCCACCACCATGACGGCCGCCCGGCTCACCGCGCTGTCGCTAGCCCGAGCTCACGGCCGCGTCACCGAGGCCACCCGGCACCTGTCCTACCTGCTCCAACACGCCGTGAGCGCCGATGTCTGGGCTCTGCCCGACGCCCAGCCGGTCGACCCCGCCGCCGTCTACGGTGCCGCCTCCACCGAACTGCGTCGGACCGCAGGGCAGTTGCGTATCGATGCCGACCACCTCGCCTCCGCTGGCGTCTCCGCCGTCCCGGCCAAGCCCCGCCGGTCCGCCGCGCTCAGCGTCACCCAGCGCCTTCGCCGCGTCCTGCCCGGCCGCCGCACCGACCCCCTTCCGATCGCCGCGCTGCCCCGCAGCAGCGCCCCCGCTCCCCGCCGCTGACCCCAAGGACCCATCCTGACCACCACCTCCACCGAGACCCAGGCCCAGTGGCTGCTCGGCACCGCCGCCGATCTGCACTACTTCAGCGAAGAGCTGTTCAGCATCTACTGCCACCGCGATCCGCTCCCCGACCGCCTCGGCGCCGTCCTGGACTCCATGACCGACGTGCAGCAGAGGCTGCTGTCCAACGTCGTCGACGAGTACGACACCACTCCCGCCGAGTCCACCAGGCCCGAGGACATCGCCTGGCGACGCTGCAGCCTCGCCTACGCCTACGCCGGGCTGCTGACCGCGAAGGCGATCCTGCGCGCCCAGCCCGCCCTGGTCGCCGTCACGCTCAAGCGGAGCAGCCCCGAGGCCGACCGGTGGCCGCACCGCACCGCCTACTTCAAGTCTCTGTCGTCCTCCCGGGGAGTCCTCGAAGAGGCGGTCTGGAAGATCAAGGAGGTCGCGGCGGACCTGACCGGCCCGGAGCCGGACTTCCTCACCCTCACCGGCGAGGAGGCGATCGTTCTCACCCGCTCCGCCTCCCTGTACCAGCGGCCGGCCAAGCGCGTCACCGCGAAGAACGCCGCCGGCCCCGGCGCCGCCGTGCAGGTCTCGCCGCCCGCCGTGCGCGCCTCGACCGCCCGCAGCGGGGCCCGCCGATGACGCCGCCGGGCGGCGGGTGGCCGCGTATCGGCAGCATGTGCTCCGGCTATGGCGGCCTGGACCTGGGCGTCCAGGCCGTCCTCGGCGGAAGCGTGGCGTGGCATGCCGAGATGAACCCCAACGCCGCCTCGATCCTCGCCCACCACTGGCCTAGAGACGCCAAATCACGGCGACATAACCGCAGTTGAATGGGGCAGCGTCGAGCCGATCGACGTCCTCACGGCAGGCTTCCCCTGCCAGGACCTGAGCGTCGCCGGCCGCAGGGCCGGTCTGATGGAGGGCACCCGCTCCGGACTGTGGCTGACCATCGCCCGCGCGATCGACGTCCTCAAGCCAAGGTTGGTGATCATTGAAAACGTCCGCGGAATCCTCAGCGCAGCCGCTGCCTCGCCATCCGATGGCGACTTGGAGTGCGGCTGGTGCGATCTGGGAGACGGCGGAGGTGAGCCTGCTCTGCGGGCACTCGGCGCGGTTCTCGGAGACCTGGCCGACCTCGGGATGGATGCGCGGTGGACGGTGCTACCCGCTGCCGCCGTCGGCGCCCCCCACCGCAGGGAGCGGCTGTTCCTCGTCGCCTGGCCTTCCGACGCCGAAGGCCCGCGATGCGAAGGGGCCGGATGCGAAGCGGGAGGACCTGGGGCATGCGGTCACCCTGCTGAAGACCCCGACCAGCAATTTGGGCGTGATCGGCGGGAGTCAGCACCCCGACAAGCGGCGCCAGGGCGGCCACGGGCCGAACTTGAGCGACGAGGTGGAGCACCTGCTGTTCCCGACTCCGAAAGCCTCCGACGGGACGCACGGCGGGCCCAACAGCCGTGGCAGCAAGGGCGATCTGACCTTGCCGTCGGCGGCGGCTCAGCTGCTGCCGACGCCGAGGGCCTCGGACACCGGAACGCCCGGACGGAAACCCGGGGCGGGGTTCCGGCCGCCGCTGTCGGCGGTGGTCCTGCCGATCTGGGAGCAGGACAGCTCGGACTGAACCGGTGGGGCCCGTACGGGCCGGCCATCGCCCGGTGGGAGCGCGTCACCCGGCCCGCACCGGAGCCGACCGACGAGCGAGGCCGGCTCGCCCCCGCCTTCGTCGAGTGGATCATGGGCGTGAATGAGGGCCACGTCACAGCCGTTCCGGGCCTGTCTCGCTCCGCCCAGCTGACCGCACTGGGCAACGGCGTTGTTCCCCAACAGGCCAGCTCTGCCTTGCAGTTGCTCGGCGTGGCCGATCTACTCGCTGCCGCCCGCTGGTGCGGGCGGCGGTGAACGGAGGGTGCTTATACACCGAGTTCGGCCCGATACGTCGGGCCGTCGAGCGCAGATGCTCGTGTCATCACCCGCCGACGAGAGGCACCCGCCCCTTTGACCGCCCCCGAGCCCGACCCCACGTCCGCGCCGGACGGCTACACCAACTCCCAGATCGACGTGCTGACCGCGAAGCTGTCCGCTCTCGCGGCGGGATTCGACCTGCAGGCCGAGCAGCTGGCCAGCATGACCACCGCCCTTCCCCCGGAGGACGGCGACGATCTGGACGCCATCGGCGGCGCAGAGCCGCTGTTCATCCTCGCCTTCGACGACCCGCAGTACGACCAGGAACTGGAGCTGATGACCCCATGGGTAGACGAAATCTGGACCAAGATCTACGGCCCCGAGACCACCGCCGGCAAGCCCTGGTGCCCGCGCTGGAAGGAGCACCCCGAGGCCGTCGCCCGGCTGCACGCCGTCTGGCTGTCCTGGCAGGCCGCCCTCGACCCCGAATCGGGAGCCGCCGGCCCCAGCTCCTGGCAGCGCGACCACCTCGAACCCGCGCTCATGAAGCTCCGGTCCGCCGACGGGCCGTTCGCCGCCTGCACCAGCAGCGGTGGCCACATCAGCCACCGCGTGCTGCCGCACCCCGCGCTGACCGACACCACCCCTGCCGACCGCCCCCTCACCTGACCGAAAGAGCCGACCCTTGCCCGACTTCAACCTGCCCGGATGGCGTCCCGCGGACGCCGCCTCCGCCGAGGCCCAGGTGCAGTTCCTCGCCGCGGAGGATGCGTACGAGCTGCTGACCGAGGTCAACCACGACCACGACGGCAGCAGCGACGACTTCCTCCTCTTCGAGGACGTCTCCGGCTACGCCGCGGTCACCGCTCACCTGCACTACGACGAGGACGGCGAGACGTTCACCCTCGCCACCGCGACCCTGCCCACCTTCGCCCTAGCCGCGGCATGGCTCGTCCAGCGCGGCGCGGAGAGCGACGCCTTCCTCAACCGGTCCGGCCACCCCGGCGCCCCGGCCGACGCCCGCAGCGCCTCGGCCGCCGCCCGCCTGCTGGAGTCCGGCTCCCGCTACCGGCTCGTCGACCACGGCGCCGAGCCCGGCGAGACGTGGGCGATGCTGCGCGACGGCAGCGCCGCCGGAGCCGAGCGACCGTTCCTGCTGCACCTGGAGACCGTCGACCCGGACCGCGGGTACAAGCTGCGCGAGGGCTCGTTCAGTTCGCCACAGGAGGCCCAGCAGTGGCTGGAGAACCGGCGAACGTCGCTGCCTCCGGTCGCCGACGGAGACGTCGCCGTCGTGGTCAGCCCGCAGGCCAACGCCGCGCGCACCCGTACCTCGTCCGGCCAGCGCCGGACAGCCGCTGCGGAACTCGCCCCCGCGCTCACCGCCACGGCGGCGACCACTGCTCGAAGGGCCGCGCGGTGACTACGATCACCCGGCCACTCGCCGCCTTCAGCTCCCACCCCGAGGCTCTGGACGACCTTCTGTCCGTACCGCAGCACGTGCGGATGCTCGCCCTGAGCTACCTCGGCCGGCTGGTGCGCGCAGAGGTCCGCGGCCCCCTCCTCGAAGAGCAAGGCGAGCGCGACCTACGCGGCGCCAGGAAGCTCTACCTCGACGAGGCGCTGGACTACCGGCTCGTCTACGTGGAACGCCGCGCACCCCACAACCCTCGTCATCTGCAAGGCATCCACCTGGTCGCCGTCGGCGAGCGCCGGGGGGTCGCGGTCTACGAGCCCGCGGCCCGCCGCCTGCGGCAGGCCGCCAGCCACGAGGTGAAGCGCGGGATGCCGGCCCGTTTCCAGGCCGCCCTCGCCGCCTCCGCCCGGACCTCCCCGGCCCAGTCCGCCGCCTCGGTCTCCGCACCGGCCGGGGTGTCGCCGGCTGTCGCCCTCTCCCC
>NZ_JAIZ01000534.1 GCF_000710465.2 Kitasatospora sp. MBT63
CGCCCGCCGGCTGGCCGCCCGGCTGCCCGGCGCCGAACTGCTGCTGGTCGCCGGCGGACTGCACGACGTCCTCAACGACGCCGCGCACCGCACCGTCGCCGCCCAGATCGTCCAGTGGCTGGAACGGCTGCGCCTCGGCCCGGACCTGCCCCGCCTGCTGATCCACGTGCCGCCGTCCGCCCCCCAGGAAGGAACCCGACCGTGACCGCCGTCGACGACCGCCCCGCCGCCCGGACCGCCCCACCCGCCGACCTGCTCAGAAGCACCCTGCGCCGGCACGCCGCCGGGGTCACCGTGATCACCGTGCCGGGCCCGGCCGGATTCACCGCGACCTCCTTCACCTCGGTCAGCCTGGAACCGGCCCTGGTCTCCTTCTACCTGTCCGCCACCGCCTCCAGCGCCCCGGCCGTCCGCGCCGCCGAGGCGTTCACCGTGCACGTGCTGGAGCGCGGCCAGGAGGAGCTGGCCACCCGCTTCGCGCGCAGCGGCACCGACCGCTTCGCCGGTACCGCCTGGCGGCCCGGCGAGCACGGCACCCCCCTGCTGGACGGCGTCGCCGCCTGGCTGACGGCCCGTCCGGTGCTGCTGCAACCGGTCGGCGACCACCTGCTGGTGGTCGGCGAGGTGCTCGCCGCCGGCGCGCAGGGCGGCGAGCCGCTGCTCCACCACGACGGCGGCTTCGGCGGCTTCACCACCGAACGGCCGGCCCTGGGATGACCCTGACCGTCCACTGGTTCCTGCCCACCACCGGCGACAGCCGCCACGTCGTCGGCGGTGGGCACGGCTCCACCCCCGGCACGGCCGGCGCCGACCGGCCCCCCACCATCGCGTACCTGGGCCAG
Organism: Kitasatospora sp. MBT63; assembly: GCF_000710465.2. Classification (GTDB taxonomy): domain Bacteria; phylum Actinomycetota; class Actinomycetes; order Streptomycetales; family Streptomycetaceae; genus Kitasatospora. Next base: position 843 of record NZ_JAIZ01000534.1, read on the forward strand.
ATCGCGCGCAGCGCCGAGCAGTTGGGCTTCGCCGGCGCGCTCACCCCGACCGGTCCCTGGTGCGAGGACGCCTGGCTGACCACGGCGATGCTCACCCAGGTCACCGAGCGGCTGAAGTTCCTGGTGGCGTTCCGCCCCGGCCAGCTCAGCCCCACCCTGGCGGCCCGGATGGCCGCCAGCTACCAGAACCAGTCGCACGGGCGGCTGCTGCTGAACGTGGTCACCGGAGGGGAGTCCGCGGAACAGCGCGCCCTGGGCGACTTCCTCGACAAGGACGGCCGCTACGCCCGCGCCGACGAGTTCCTGGACATCACCGGGCGGCTCTGGCGCGGCGAGCGGGTCGACCACCACGGCACCCATCTACGGGTGGAGGGCGCCGAGTTGACCCGGCTGCCCGACCCCGTCCCGGAGGTGTACTTCGGCGGCTCCTCACCCGCCGCCGAACGGGTCGCGGCCCGCCACGCGGACACCTACCTCACCTGGGGCGAGCCGCCCCGGCAGGTCGAGGAGAAGATCGGCCGGATCCGCGCCGCCGCGGCCGCCCACGGCCGCACCCCCCGGTTCGGCATCCGGCTGCACACCATCAGCCGCGACACCTCCGCCCAGGCCTGGGCCGAGGCCGGCCGGCTGCTGGCCGCGATGGGCCCCGACCGGATCCGCGCCACCCAGCAGGCGCTCGCCCGCAGCGAGTCCGAGGGCCAGCGCCGGATGCGGGAACTGCACGGCGGGAGCGCCGAGCGGCTGGAGGTTTCCCCGAACCTGTGGGCCGGGATCGGCCTGGTCCGCGGCGGCGCGGGCACCGCCCTGGTGGGCAGCCACACCGAGGTCGCCGACCGGATCGAGGAGTACCACCGCCTCGGCGTCGACGAGTTCATCCTCTCCGGCGCCCCGCACCTGGAGGAGGCCTACTGGGTCGGCGAGGGGGTGCTGCCGGTGCTCGCCGCCCGCGGGCTGTGGCGGCGCCCCGACGCGCCGCCCGCCACCCCGACGGTCACGGAGAGCTAACGGACGGTATCCCTTCGCATACAGTTCGCCCGGCCGGGTATCCCGGGGGAGGGGCGGGAGCGGAACCGCTCCGTCCGGTCGGAGGTCAGGAGAGAGCCATGGCCAACTGGTGGCGCACCGCCGTGTCCTGGTGGGATCGACGTCGACACCCGCAGGGGCGTCCCGAGGAACCGACCGTCGACGTCCGTCGCACGGTCTTCACCGCGGACTTCACCTCCACCCGCCAGTGGGTGGCGGGCCGCAGCAGCGCCTATCCCAACATGGGACCGACCAACCGGGGCGACCACAAACTCGACCACCTGACGCCCCGCCCGATCCAGGGCGGCGTCTTCAACGCCACCCGCCGCACCACCGACGACCTCTGGGACTGCGACCTGCTCACCACCGAGGGCAGCCCCGACGGCTTCCAGCTGCGCACCGGCGACGCCCTGCGCGCCAAGGTCACCCTCCCCACCGGCCTCGGCGCCTGGCCCGCGATCTGGACCTGGCGCGCCGGCGGCAACGAGATCGACGTCTTCGAGTACCACCCCGACAACCCCAACACCCTGGAGCTCTCCAACCACGTCCGCCCCGGCCACCGCTACTGGCTCGGCCCGCCCTCGCAGGTCGCCCCCGGCGCGACCATCACGCTGCGCACCGAGTTCGGCGCCCGCTCGGTCGACTGGTACGTCGCCGACCGCCTGGTCTACTCCGACCGGCGCGGCGTCGGCACCTCCTGGCACGCCTACCTGATCGTCAACCTGTCCGTCGTCGACGGCACCTACCACCCGCGCCCGGCGGCCGGTACCACCCGGCTCTCCTGGACCTGCCACAGCCTGGACGTCCTGCGCTGACCGGCCCATCGGCCCGGGCGGGCCGCCCGCGGGGGCAGCACCTACGATGGCACCTCCGCCCGCCCGGGACCGCGCCGCCCACCGCCCCGGGCACCGCCCGACCGGAGGGGTCCAGGATGCGCGTACTGCTGGTGGAGGACGAACCCGACCTGCGGGCGATCACCGGCGCCGGCCTGCGCGACGCCGGCTTCTTCGTCGACCAGGCCGGCGACTGGCCCACCGCCGACGAACTGCTGGCCCGCAACGACTACGCCTGCGTCGTCCTCGACCGGCTGCTCCCGCACGGCGACAGCCTGCCCGAACTCCAGGCGCTGCGCCGCCGCGGCTGGGCGGCGCCGGTGCTGTGCCTGACCGCCCTGCACACCCTCGACGACCGGCTGACCGGCTTCGAGCACGGCGCCGACGACTACCTGGTCAAACCGTTCGCCCTGCCCGAACTGGTGATGCGGGTGCGCAGCCTGGCCCGCCGCGCCCGCCGCCGCACCCCGGTCTTCCTGCGCCACGCCGACCTGGAACTCGACCTCGCCCGCCGCGAGGTCCGCCGCGCCGGGGTCCTGCTCTCGCTCACCCCCAAGGAACTCGCCGTCCTGCAGCACCTGCTGGAGCACGCCGACGAGGTGGTCGGCAAGGGCGAACTGTTCCGCCACTGCTGGGACGAGCTCGCCGAACCCAGCTCCAACGTGGTCGAGGCGGTGATCGCCGGGCTGCGCCGCAAACTCGGCGGCCCGCCGCTGGTCCACACCGTCCGCGGCCAGGGCTTCCGGCTCACCGACTCCCTGGAACGGCCCCGGTGAACCGGTCCGCCTCCCCGGCCCGGCGCGGCCTCGCCCGGCTGCGGTGGCGGCTCACCGCCGCGTACACGGCCATCATCGTGATCGGCCTCGCCGCGCTGTCCTTCCTGCTGCTGCGCACCGACGCCCGCTCCGGGCGCGCCGTCGAGTACGAGGAGATGCGCCGCCGGGCCGCCGTCACCGCCTCGCTGATTTACTACCAGGACGGGCAGCTCATGCTGGACGGCCTCCAGGACGACGAGGCCACCACTGGCAACCCCCAGGTGACCGTCCTGCTGCGGCAGACCGGCACCGCCGAGCGCTACCGGCCGGTCTTCACCAGCCGCCAGGGCCGCTTCACCGTCACCCCCGCCCGTCTCGCGGACGCCGCGGACGCCGCGCTGGCGCAGGACGACACCGGCACCGCCGAGGGCACCGACACCACCGGCCGCCCCGTCCACCTGCTGGCCACCCCGTTCTACCAGGACGGCACCGAGCGCCAGGCCGGCGCGGTCGTGGTGGTCGGCGACCCGGGACGCGGCTCCGCCGAACACCACCGGCTGGCCGTCACCCTGGCCGCCGGCTGCGCGGTGTTCACCGCGCTCGGCGCGGCGGCCGGCCACGCCCTCAGCGGCCGCAGCGTCCGGCCCGCCTGGCAGGCGCTCGACCAGCAGGAACGGCTGCTCGCCGACGCCGCGCACGAGTTGCGCACACCGGTCGCCGTCCTGCGCGGCGCCGTGGACCTGGTGGAGGGCGCCCCGGCGGCGCTGCCCGAGCACCTGCCCCGGCTGCGCCGCGCCTCGGACCGGATGGCCGAGGTGATCGAGAACCTGCTGGTCCGAGGCCGGCTGCAGGCCGGGGTGGACGGACCCAGGCGGGTACCGGTCCGGCTGGACCAGCTGGTGGAGGCGGTCTGCGAGGAGCTCCCGCCCGGGCCGCACCGCCTCGGGCTCGACCTCGACCCGGTGGTCGCCGAGGTGGACCCGGCCCTGGTCCGGCTCGCGGTCCGCAACCTGCTGGACAACGCGGTGCGCCACGGCGGGACCCCGGCCGGTGGTCCGGCCGAGGTCGAGGTCCGGGTGGCGGGCCCGGTGGTGACGGTGGCGGACCGCGGGCCCGGG
>NZ_JAIZ01000535.1 GCF_000710465.2 Kitasatospora sp. MBT63
CCCGCCGCGGCGGTGGCGCTGGCGGACGGCACCGCGGTGGAGATCGCCACCGGCGCCCAGCTGCCCGCGGGGGCGACCGGGGTGGTCCGGCGCGAGCACGGCCGGCTGGAGCGCGGGCGGCTGTACGCCACCACCCCGGCCCCCGGCCAGGACGTGCGGCCGCGCGGCCAGGAGTGCCGCCGGGGCGAGGAGCTGCTGCCGGCCGGCCGGGTGGTGACCCCGGCGGTGCTGGGGCTCGCGGCCGCGGCCGGCCACGACCGCCTCACCGTGCACCGGCGGCCCACGGTCGAACTGCTGGTGCTCGGCGACGAGCTGCTGGACTCCGGGCTGCCGGGGCCGGGACTGGTCCGGGACGCGCTGGGCCCGCTGCTGACGCCGTGGCTGGCCTCGGCGGGCGCCGAACTCATCGCCCGCCGGCAGATCCGGGACGACTTCGCGCTGCTGCGCGACGCGGTGCGGCGTTCGCCCGCCGACGTGGTGGTGACGACCGGCGGCACCGCCGCCGGCCCGGTCGACTTCCTGCACCCCGCGCTGGCGCAGGCCCGGGCCCGGCTGCTGGTGGACGGCGTGGCGGTCCGGCCGGGGCACCCGATGCTGCTGGCGGCGCTGCCGGACGGCCGCCACCTGGTCGGGCTGCCGGGCAATCCGCTGGCCGCGGTGGCGGGGGCGGTGACGCTGGCCCTGCCGCTGCTGGACACCCTGAGCGGGCGGCCGGTGCCCGCCCACCGGGTCGAACGGGCCGCGGTCGATCTGCCGGGCCACCCGCGGGACACCCGGCTGCTGCCCGTGGTGCGGACCGACGAGGGCGTGGCCGCGCTGGCCTTCGACGGGCCCGCGATGCTGCGCGGGCTGGCGCTGGCCGAGGCGCTGGCGGTGGTGGTGCCCGGCGGGGTGGCCGCGGGCGGCCGGGTGGAGCTGCTGCCGGTACCGTGAACGGGCCCCACCGGCGGGGCGGCTCAGGGCCGGGCGGGCGCGATCACGATGACCCGGTCGGTCGACTTCAGGGTGGCGGCCTCCGGCTCGGTGTACTTGAGCACCCGGCGCCCGCGCACCACGGCGACCACCAGGTCGGCGCACTCGCGCGGGCTGCGGCCCGCCTCGGCCCTGGTGACCGGGCGCTCGAACACGTCCAGGCCGTTGCCGTAGGTGAGCAGGTCCTCCATCACCGCTCCGGCGTGCGGGCTGAGGGTCGACATGCCGAGCAGCCGGCCGGCCGAACTGGAGCTGGTGACCACCACGTCGGCGCCGCTGTGCCGCAGCAGCGGGGCGTTCTCGTCCTCGCGGACGGCGGCGACCACGGTGGCGCTCTTGGTGAGCTGGCGGATGGTCAGGGTGATCAGCGCCGCGGTGTCGTCGCGTTCCGGGGTGACCACCACCTGGGCGGCCAGCGGGAGTTGTGCCCGTAGCAGGGTCTCGGTGCGGGTGGCGTCACCGACCACCCCGGTCAGCCCGTGCAGCGACGCCTGCTCGACCACCTTGCGCTGCGGGTCGACCACCACGATCGACTCCTTCGGCACGCCCTGGCCGAGCAGCGTGTCCACCGCGCTGCGGCCCTTGGTGCCGTACCCGATCACGACGGTGTGCTCGCGCACGCTCGACCTCCAGCGTTCGATCCGCCACTGGTGGCGGCTGCGTTCGGTGAGCACCTCCAGGGTGGTGCCGACCAGGATGATCAGGAAGACCACCCGCAGCGGAGTGATCGCCAGGATGTTGGTCAGCCGGGCGGCGTCGCTGACCGGGGTGATGTCGCCGTAGCCGGTGGTGGAGAGGGTGACGGTGGCGTAGTACGCGCAGTCGAGCAGGTCCAGCGGGCCGTCCGAGTTGTCGCTGTAGCCGCTGCGGTCGAGCCAGACCACCAGGGTGGTGACGGCCAGCACGGCGATCGCCATCAGCAGCCGCAGGGCGACCTGGCGGATCGGCGGGGTGGGGGTGCGGGTCGGCAGCAGGACGCGCTGCGTGGTGTCGAGGTCCGGTCCGCCGTCCTGCCGCCGGGACGGCCGCCGTGGCCGCCGCGGGCGCCCGGGCCGCG
>NZ_JAIZ01000536.1 GCF_000710465.2 Kitasatospora sp. MBT63
CAGGAGGACGACCTGTGGCTGTTCCGCCCAGGCGGGCAGGGCCGTGTCCCAGGCGGCGTCGACGTGGTCGATGAGGGATCGGACGTTGGCGGGGTCGGCGAGGAGCGAGAGGAACATCGCCTTGCGCAGGCGGTGGACCTGTCCGTCCAGGGAGTGGACGGCGCCGTGGCCGAACAGGGTGCTCTTCACCGGTTCGGGTAGCGCTCCCTCGCGGCGGATGTGCCGTTCGTCGTAGAAGAAGCGGACGGCGTCCGGGCCGTGCAGGGCAACTGCGGGTCTGCCCATCAGTCGGGCCCGCGCCACCGGGCCGGGACGGCGGCGGCGCAGGTCGGGCAGCCACGCATAGCCGCGCGCCAGCAAGGAGAGGGAACTGTCCGCCCACGGGTAACGGTGTCGGTCCATGGCGGGCGGCTGCCCCGGCCGGGCCGCCGGAAACGGGATGTCCCCCCAAATACCTCAGGCCGACCTCCACAGGAGGGCCGGGGGGTGGAGCATGTCCGCGCGTCGCAGTCCTCGTCGTACCCGTTCGCGGGCCCGGGCCCGCCGATCGAGCTGGTGGGACACCACACCGCACCAGCGCAAGACGTTGCACAGCGACCCGAGCAGCCGGGCCGCCCCTGCCTGCCCTATCTGTTCAGCGCGCTGAACACTGGACCAGAACCGGCAGCCTCCAGCTCCTGCTGCGGCATGGCGGCCCCACCAGGGACGGACACCGCGGATCGGCAGCATACGCACGACAGGCGGCGCATCCGGCAGACCCTTGACGGGGGCCCGATCGCTTCCGTCATAGGCCGGCCTACCCGCCGAACAGCCACGGTGGCTATGCCGGGTGGCAGCGTTCGGGCCCAGCCGCGAGCATCGGGCCATGGCCGATTCCGCGTCCCCGACGAACCACGACGCGCACTATCTCGCTGTTACGGCGCGCCTGTACGGTTGGCGCGCCGCCCAGCGGCCGCACGGGCCCCTCGAACTGGAACGACCGGGCTGGAGCGTCACGGTGAGCTTCACTTCAGGGGGACAGTTCGGCCACGCCACAGCGCACGGCCCCGGGAGAAGACGGGATGCTTTGACCATGCGGGAGCTGTTGGACTTGCTGGAGAACAACGGGACCCCGGACCGATCCGCCTGACTTCGCACTGATCCACGATTGCCGCGCCGGCGGACAGCTCGAGCAGTCCTTCCCGACCGGAACCTGGCCCTGCCGCTTCGCCGTGTCGGTGTCGGTCCGGTCCTGGCGGACAGCTCGCAGGAAGGCACCGCGCCGTGGGGGTCCGGATGGTCGGCGTCCGCCGCCGCCTGCGCCTGCGCCAAAACGATCCGATCACGCGCTAAACAAACTTCCCGGGAGAGACCGGGACCGGTCCGGCGTGCGTGCCGGGGCAGCGCAGCGCGACCACCTCCTCAGGGCAGCAGTTGCGCCTGCTCCTGTGGGCGCTGCTCGTCGGATCTACCCCTGCACCGGGCGCCCGCGTCTCAGGTCAGGAGAATCAGCAGGACCGGATCGGAGGTGGGGCTGGCCGAGCCGCTGGCGGTTCGAAGGTCACGCCGATACCGCGGGCGCCATTGAGGGATTTCGTCCAGGATCAGGCTGCCGTCGGAGTGGTGGAGCAACCCCGCGGGCCGGGCGGCCCCGCCGTTGTCCAGCCACAGCTCGTAAGCCTTGCCGGCCGGCAGGGCGGGGAGATCGGCGGCAACGAAAACGGCCTGGTCGCGGAGTTCGGATCGTGCTGGGTCGTGGGCTCTGCGGACGAGTTCGATCAGGGTGTCGGCCCGGCGGCCGGTGAGCCGCCCGCGGCGGGTCGGCGGTCGCCGGGGGCGAGCAGGGCGGCGAGGGCTGATCGCGGCACTGCCGCATGCGCGCTCCGCCTGCGGGTACCTGCTCAGCATGCTGACCCTCGGCGTCGAAGAGGAATACCTTCTGCTCGATGCGGCCACGGGCCTGCCGGTGGCGCGCGCCGCCCAGGTGCGTGAGGCCGCCCGCCTCCAACCGTCCCTGGAGCGCGGAGAGGTCCAGCGAGAACTGCTCCAGGCACAGCTGGAGGTCGCCACCCCCATCTGTCATGACCTCGAGGAGGCCGGCGGGCACCTGCTGCGGATGCGCCTGGCCCTCGGTGAGGCCGCCCGGCAGGAGGGCTGCCGCCTGGCCGCGTGCGGCGCGGCGCCGTTCACCGACCGCCTGCCGGTCCCGGTGACGGACACCGCCCGCTACCGCACCATGCACGACGACACCCGGCTGCTCACCGACCAGCAGCTCATCACGGGCATGCACGTCCACCTCGGGATTGCCGACCGCGGCGCCGGCGTCACCGTGATGAACGGACTGCGTGCCTGGCTTCCTCTGCTGATCGCGCTCGCGGCGAACTCACCGCTGTGGCAGAACACCGACACCGGCTTCGCGAGCTGGCGCACCGTCGTCTTCGGCCGCTGGCCCGTCAGCGGGCCGCCGCCCTTCTTCGGCGACGCCGACGCCTACGACCGCCGCACCCACGCCCTGGTGGAGCGCGGGCTGATCCGCGACAGCGGGCAGCTCTACTGGCACATCCGCCTGTCCGAGCACTTCCCCACCGTCGAGATCCGCGCCATGGACGTCCAGATGCGCCCCGACGAAGCCGTGATGCTGGCCGGCGTCGTACGCGCCCTTGCCACCCGGATCCTCAGCGACGCGAAAGCCGGACACGCCATCGCGCCCGTCGAGCAGGAGATGCTCGCGGCCGCCGTGTGGCACAGTGCCCGGCACGGTTGCACGAGTTCGGTGTTCGACCCGCTTTCCGGCCGGCTGGCGATAGCCGGCGACGCGGTGGCCGCCCTGTTGGATCACATCGACCCCGTGATCGGGGACAGTGCGGACCGGCGGCACATCGTCCCCGTGCTGGAGCGACTGCTGCGGGACGGCAACGGCGCCGCCCGCCAGCTACGCCGGCTGCGCGCCGACGGCCGCGGCGCCCTCGTGGCAATGATCACAGAACAGACCACCGGTGTCTGACGAGTGCTCTCACTTGCTCCACCCAGATGCTGTTCAGTCGGGGGTGGGCCGCGTCGGGATCACCATGCCCGCCCGGACCCCGCTGTGCAGGTCTCCGGCACGTCCCCGTGCAGGCACTCCAGCTCGGCGTGATGGGCCCTCAGGGCTTGAAAGGGCTTCACGGTGCCGATCTGCTTCTTCTGGACATCTCGTACACGAAGGGGAGCCGTCGAGTGGGACGTGGGGGCCCGGGCCGGAGCAATGGGCTCCGGCCCGGTCTGGAGGGCTCAGTGCACCGTTGCCGGGAAGCGTTCCCAGACCCGGTGCGTGCCGAGCTGCTCGACCAGCGCCGAGACGGCCTGCGCCGGGTCGGTGTCGGTGAACACGCCGGCTGCCTGCGGATCGACCCCGGCTGCCGCCCACAGGCCGCGGGCGTCCGCGAGGCCGGCGAGAGGTTTGGCGTGGCGGTAGGCCTCGTTGACGAGGAGGACAGCGCGGGAGTCGAGGGCTGGCTGGCCGCCGGCGACGGCGCCGGCCTTGGCGTCCCGAGCGCCGTGGTCGTCGGCGCCCCGGTCGGGCGCGCCGGCCACCAGGAGCGCGTCGAACTCGACGGACCGGGCTGCGCCGTAGGTCCGCTGCACCTCGAGGTCGTCCGCGAGCGGCGCCCCGGTGGGTGCGATGATCAGCGGCAGCAGCCCGGCATGGTGTGCGGCCTGGCGCAGTTGCCGCACCACGCCGGCGTCGCTGGTGGTGGCGGTGAGGATGCCGAGCACCCGGCCGGTGGCCGGCCAGCGCTGCCCGACCTGGGACAGGGCCGGGCTCGGCGCCATCTCGACGAGGGCGCCGGCCGCGGCCCGGGGAGCGGGCAGGCCGAGCCCCTGGGCGACCTCGTGGCAGAGCACCTCGTCGATCCTGGCCAGGACCGTCAGGGCCCGCTCCTTGATGGCCTGCTCGTAGACCTTGGACAGTTCGAAGGTGTAGGCGGCGATGACGTGCTCGCGCTCGACGGGGCTGAGGCTGAGCCAGAACAGGCGCGGCTGGCTGAAGTGGTCGGCGAACGACGCCGGGGCCTCGCGGACCTTGGCCGCGGCGGGGATCGGGACGGGGTGTTCGATGAAGGCGTGCTCGCCCGGGCCGGCGAAGAACGGGCAGCCGCCGTCCAGGGAGTTCGGCTTGTAGGGGGCGACGCCGGAGTGTACGGCGTCCTGGTGGAAGCCGTCGCGGAGCATGTCGTTGACCGGGGCGTGCGGGCGGTTGACCGGGATCTGCGCGAAGTTCGGGCCGCCGAGCCGGGTGATCTGGGTGTCCAGGTAGGAGAACAGCCGGCCCGCCAGCAGCGCGTCGTCGGTGATGTCGATGCCCGGGACCAGGTGCCCTGGGTGGAAGGCGACCTGCTCGGTCTCGGCGAAGAAGTTCGTCGGGTTGGCGTTCAAGGTGAGGAGACCGACCGGCCGCACCGGCGCGAGCTCCTCCGGGACGATCTTCGTCGGGTCGAGCAGGTCGATGCCCGCGAAGGTCTGCTCAGGCGTGTCGGGGAAGGTTTGGATGCCGAGCTCCCATTCGGGAAAGTTCCCTGCTTCGATGGCGTCCGCGAGATCGCGGCGGTGGAAGTCCGGGTCCGTCCCGCCCAGTAGCTGGGCCTCCTCCCAGACCAGGGAGTGCACGCCGGCCTTCGGCTTCCAGTGCCATTTGGCCAGCGTGCTCGCGCCCTCGGCGTCGACGAGACGAAAGGTGTGGACGCCGAAGCCCTCCATCATCCGGTACGAGCGGGGGATCCCCCGGTCGGACATGTTCCACAGGGTGTGGTGGGTGGCCTCGG
>NZ_JAIZ01000537.1 GCF_000710465.2 Kitasatospora sp. MBT63
CGCGTCCGGCCCGGGCCGCGCCCGTCGCCGCCGGACCCGGCGGATCCTGCTGGGCACCGCCGTACTGACCGCCGCGGTGACCCTCGGCTCCCTGCTGTACGCCCGGCCCTGGGACAGCGGCAGCAGCGCGGCGACATCCGCGGCCGGCTCGGACAGCGGGCACAGTGCCGCGCTCGCCCCCGGCGCGCGTTCCCCGAAGGCCGCCGACGCCCTGCCGGAGTACCGCGAGGACCAGTTGGCCGCCCAGGTGCGCCAGCTGCTCGGCCAGGCCACCGGACCGGCCCCCGAATCCCCCCGTGCCCTCCGGCCCGACGGCGGGACGGGCGCGACCGGGACCGCCTCCACCGCACCCACTCCCCCCAAGGGCTCGGGTACCGACGCCGGCAGCCCCGACAGCGGGGCCACGACCACCGACGGCGGAGGCCAGGACGCGGCGACCCGGTTGCCGGCCTGTGTCGCCCTGGCGGCCGGCCACCCCGGCCAGGCCCCGCTGGCGGCCGGACCGGGCCGCTACGGCGCCGCGGCCGTCACGGCCCTGGTCTATCCGCTGCCCGGCCGCACCGACCAGGTCGACGTCTATCTGGTGACCCCCGACTGCCCCGGTGCCACCGTCCTGCTGCACCGGAGCGTCCCGGCGCCCTGACCCGACCCCGGGCCGCCCGCCGGTGGACCTGCGGACAAAAGGGATATCACGACCGTCGCCTCAGGATCGAGCCGTTCCGCCGCCCGACATGCCCGCACTGCGGGCGGCTGGTGCGTCGGCGCCTGGGAATGCGGGAGACTGGTCAGTCGTTGTCCCGGGCGGCGGAGCAGGACCGCCCTCCCCGCAGATGCGCGGGTCGCGATGCGAACCAGGAGATGCAGTGAGCGACGTCCGTAATGTGATCATCATCGGTTCCGGGCCCTCCGGGTACACCGCTGCGCTCTACACCGCCCGAGCCTCCCTCAAGCCCCTCGTCTTCGAGGGTGCCGTGACGGCCGGCGGCGCCCTGATGAACACCACCGAGGTGGAGAACTTCCCCGGCTTCCGCGACGGCATCATGGGCCCCGAGCTGATGGACGGCATGCGGGCCCAGGCCGAGAAGTTCGGCGCCGAGCTCGTCCCGGACGACATCGTCGCGGTCGACCTGACCGGCGACATCAAGACCGTCACCGACTCCGAGGGCACCGTGCACCGCGCCCGCGCGGTGATCGTCGCCACCGGCTCGCAGCACCGCAAGCTCGGCCTGCCCCGGGAGGACGCCCTCTCCGGCCGCGGCGTCTCGTGGTGCGCCACCTGTGACGGTTTCTTCTTCCGTGACCAGGACATCGCCGTGGTCGGCGGCGGCGACACCGCGCTGGAGGAGGCCACCTTCCTCTCCCGGTTCGCCCGCAGCGTCACCGTCGTCCACCGCCGGGACAGCCTGCGCGCCTCCAAGGCCATGCAGGAGCGCGCCTTCGCCGACCCGAAGATCAGCTTCGCCTGGGACAGCGCGGTCGAGGAGATCCACGGCGACCCGAAGCTCACCGGTCTGACCCTGCGCGACACCACCACCGGCGACACCCGCGAGCTGGCCGTCACCGGCCTGTTCATCGCCATCGGCCACGACCCGCGGACCGACCTGTTCACCGGCCAGCTCGACCTGGACGCCGAGGGCTACCTCAAGGTCGAGGCCCCCTCGACCCGGACCAACATCCCCGGCGTCTTCGCCGCCGGCGACGTGGTCGACCACACCTACCGCCAGGCCATCACCGCGGCCGGCACCGGCTGCGCCGCCGCGCTGGACGCGGAGCGCTACCTCGCCTCGCTCGCCGACCTGGAGGCCCAGGCCGCCGCCGTCGCGGTCTGAGGCAGCGATCCCGACGCGCCCGGACCCTCCGGTCCGGGCGCCCGGTCCCACCCCGGCGCCCGACGTTCCACGTGAAACACCCTGCGGAAGGGCGCCGCAGGACCAGCCCCCACCCGAGAAACAGAACGGCACCCGCCGTTGTTGTCCCTCTCGAAGGTGCCGAGCCGTCCCACACCCGGTCCGGCACCACCCGTACGTGACCCTTAGGAGTTCCCGTGGCCGGCGCCACCATCACCGTGACCGACGCGACCTTCGACGCCGACGTCCTCAAGAGCGACAAGCCCGTCCTGGTCGACTTCTGGGCCACCTGGTGCGGCCCGTGCCGTCAGGTCGCCCCCATCCTGGAGGAGATCGCGGCCGAGCACGGCGACGCGATCACCATCGCCAAGCTGGACGTCGACGCCAACCAGGAGACCGCGGCCCGCTACAACGTGATCTCCATCCCGACGCTCAACGTCTACCAGAACGGCGAGCTGGTGAAGACCATCACCGGCGCGCGTCCCAAGGTGGCGCTGCTGCGCGAGCTGTCGGAGTTCCTCGGGCTCTGAGCACCGTGGCCGTACCCACGCGGGGACGGCCGGTACGGCGGAGGGCGGTCCCCAGACCTGGGGACCGCCCTCCGCCGTACCTCGTGCCTTCTGCGGCAGGCGTCGTGCTCCGGGGTGCTCCGGGAACGCTCAGAACGGCCTGAGGGCCGGTTCCTTGCGCGCTCCGCCCAGCAGCCGCTCGATCGCGCCCTCCACGTCGCCCTTCCACGAGAGCGTGGTGCGCGCCTCCAGCCGGAGCCGCGGATGGCGGTGGTGCGGACGCACCGTCCTGAACCCGACCGCGAGCAGGTGCTCGGCGGGCAGGACACAGCTGGGGGTCTCCCGGCCGGCGGCGCCGAACGCCTCGATCGCCTTGAACCCCCGGGCGATCAGGTCCTTCGCGGCCGCCTGGACCAGCACCCGCCCCAGCCCCTGGTCCTGGTAGCCCGGGAGCACCCGGCTGACCATCAGCTGCACGGCGTCCGGCGAGACCGGACTGGTCGGGAAGGACTGCGACCGCGGCACGTAGGCCGGCGGCGCGTACAGCACGAACCCCGCCGGCCGGCCGTCGACGTAGGCCACCCGGCCGCATGTCCCCCACTCCAGCAGCACGGCCGAGATCCAGGTCTCCTTCTCCTGCTCGGCCTTGCCCGCCTCCACCGCCACCCGCGCGCTCACCGGGTCCAGCTCCCAGAAGACACAGGACCGGCACCCCACCGGCAGGTCCGGGAGATTGTCCAGCGTCAGCGGAGCGATCCTGCGTCCCACTCCCCCACACCTCCTCGTCAGCCCGGGCAGCCGGATCCCCCTGGGACGGCCGCCCACCTCCGAGCTTCCTACCCAGACGAAGTGGGTGCACGTTTCACGTGAAACATGCACCCACAACCAGCCATCACCACCGGCGCGCGGCTCAGCCCTGCGACAGCCGCAGCCCTTCCTCGCCGGGCGCCAGCCCGTCCAGGATCCGGTTCAGGTCCTCGACCGAGGCGAACTCCAGGACCACCTTGCCCTTGCCCAGCTTCCCGTTCCGCTGCGAGACCTCGACCTTGACCCGGGTGTCGAAGCGGTCCGAGAGCCGGCCGGCCAGCTCGTTGAAGGCGGGCGACAGCAGCTTGCCCGCCTTGGGAGCGGCCGGTCGTGCCCGGTCCTGCTCCTCCGGCCGGTTCATCAGCTGGACGATCTCCTCGGTGGTCCGCACCGAGAGCCCCTCCGCGTTGATCCGGGTGGCCAGCCGCTCCTGCTGCTCGGCGTCGTGCAGGGCGAGCAGCGCCCGCGCGTGGCCCGCGCTCAGGATCCCGCCCGCCACCCGGCTCTGCACCGGCGGCGGCAGCTTCAGCAGCCGCAGGGTGTTGGAGACGTGCGAGCGGGAGCGGCCGATCCGGTCCGCCAGCTCGTCGTGGGTGCAGGAGAAGTCCCGCAGCAGCTGGTCGTAGGCGGCGGCCTCCTCCAGCGGGTTGAGCTCGGCGCGGTGCAGGTTCTCCAGCAGCGCGTCCAGCAGCAGCTTGTCGTCCTCGGTGGCCCGCACGATCGCCGGGATCAGGTCGAGGCCGGCCTCCCGCGAGGCCCGCCAGCGGCGCTCGCCCATGATCAGCTCGTAGCGGTCCGCACCGACCTGGCGGACCACCACCGGCTGGAGCAGGCCCACCTCCTTGATCGAGGCGACCAGCTCGGCCAGCTTGTCCTCGTCGAAGTACTCACGGGGCTGGCGCGGGTTCGGCCGGATGTCGTCCAGCGGCAGCTCGACGAACCGGGCGCCGTGCACGGGAGCCAGCACGGCCTCCATCGTGCTGCGCGGAAGTGCCTCCGCCGCCAGCTCCCGCAGGCTCTCCGCGGCGGCCTTGGCCGCCACCGTGCCGCGGCCGGCCGGCACGGCGGCGGATCCGTCGGTCCCGGGCGTCCGGGCCGGGGCCACCGTGGCGGTCTCCTGGCCCGCGGCCTGCCCTGCCGCGGTCGCTGCGGCCGGCGAGGTGGCCGGGATCAGTGCTCCCAGCCCCCGTCCCAGCCCTCTGCGCGTGCTCACCGGTTCTCCTCCGTGCTGTGCTGTGCCACCGGCGCCGGCTGCCCGCCCGCGCCGTTCCGCTGCTGGCCCACCCCGCCGAAACCGGCGGCCGGTGCCTCCGCGGCCCCGGGTGCGCCGCGGAGCGCGAGTTCGCGGGCGGCCTCCAGGTACGACAGCGCACCCGTCGAACCGGGGTCGTAGGTGAGGACGGTCTGCCCGTAGCTCGGCGCCTCCGAGATCCGCACCGAGCGCGGGATCGCGGTGCTCAGCACCTCGCGCTCGAAGTGGGTCCGGACCTCCTCGGCCACCTGCGAGGCGAGCCGGGTCCGGGCGTCGTACATGGTGAGCAGGATGGTGGAGACGTGCAGCACCGGGTTGAGGTGCGCGCGGACCAGCTCGACGTTGCGCAGCAGCTGCCCGAGGCCCTCCAGCGCGTAGTACTCGCACTGGATCGGGATCAGCACCTCCTGGCCGGCCACCAGGGCGTTGACCGTCAGCAGGCCGAGCGAGGGCGGGCAGTCGATCAGGATGTAGTCCAGCGGCTGCTCGTACGCGGCAATGGCCCGCTGCAGCCGGCTCTCCCGGGCCACCAGCGAGACCAGCTCGATCTCCGCGCCGGCCAGGTCGATGGTGGCGGGGCAGCAGAACAGCCCTTCCACGTCCACCACCGGCTGGACCACGTCGGCCAGCGGCTTGCCCTCCACCAGCACGTCGTAGATGGACGGCACCTCGGCGTGGTGGTCGATGCCCAGCGCGGTGGAGGCGTTGCCCTGCGGGTCGAGGTCGATCACCAGCACGCGCAGCCCGTGCAGCGCCAGCGAGGCGGCCAGGTTGACGGTGGTGGTGGTCTTGCCCACCCCGCCCTTCTGGTTGGCCACCACCATCACTCTGGTGGCGGCCGGCCGGGGCAGCCCTTCTCCCGTTCGCCCCACGGCCTGGACGGCCGCCTGCGCGGCCCGCGCGATGGGGGTGTCATCGATCAGGTCGATGGTCTCCGAGTCCTGCATGGGGGTCAGTGTTTCACGTGAAACCGGAGCGGCAACAGTCACCGCCCGGCTGCGGCCGAGGATTCCGGAAAGCAGGGAGCGACGTTTCACGTGAAACACGATGCCCGGAATGCCGGAAATCTGACGGACCGACACTCCGGGCACCCGGGCGACGCCGGCTGTCCGCGCGGCGTCCGTTCGATGTTCAGCGGCGGCGGCGGGCCCCGCCGCGACCGCCCTCGCCGGGCCGGCCGCCGCGTCCCGCCCGGGCGGCCTTGGCCCGCCGGGTGGCGGCCTTGACCCCGCCGGGGCTCTCCCCCGCCTCCACCCGGACCACCCGGGTGGAGGTCTCCAGGGTGCCCTCGCCGACCGCCAGCACCGACCAGCCGACCGCACCCAGCCGCGTCAGCGCGGCCCGCGAGTCGGTCAGCTCCTGCTCCGCCGTGTCGCCCTTGAGCGCCAGCATCTGCCCGTACGGCCGCAGCAGCGGCATCCCCCAGCCCGCCAGCCGGTCCAGTGGCGCGACCGCGCGCGCGGTCACCACGTCGACCGCCAGCTTGCCGACCATCTCCTCGGCCCGGCCGCGCAGCACCGTGACGTTCTCCAGGCCGAGCAGCCGGACCACCTCCTCCAGGAAGGTGGTGCGCCGCAGCAGCGGCTCCAGCAGGGTCACCGAGACGTCGGGGCGGGCCATCGCGACCGGGATGCCCGGCAGGCCGGCGCCGGAGCCGACGTCACAGAGGGTCGCCCCCTCGGGCAGCAGCTCGGCCAGCACCGCGCAGTTCAGCACGTGCCGGTCCCAGAGCCGGGGCACCTCCCGCGGACCGATCAGCCCGCGCTGGACCCCGGCCGTGGCCAGCAGCTCGGTGTACCGCACGGCCACCGGGTAGCGGTCACCGAAGATCTCCGCCGCCACCGCCGGAGCCTGGGCGAGGTCCGCTGCCGCGGCGGCCTCCGCCACGTCGTCCTCCGCGCCCACGCCGTCCCTGTCCATCTCGACCTCTCCGCTCACCGAAATCCACCCCACCCGTACAAGCACTGTTTCACGTGAAACATCCAGCCCCCACCCGGCCGCCCGAAAGCTCGCCACAACGGGGACGACCCCGCCCGCGCGAAGCGGACGGGGCCGATCAGCAGACCGCCACCGGCGTCAGCGCGGCAGCACGACCACGCAACGCTCGGGCTCCTCGCCCTCGGACTCGCTGCGCAGACCCGCGGCGGCCACGGCGTCGTGCACCACCTTGCGCTCGAACGGGGTCATCGGACGCAGCTTCTCCTGCTCGCCCGAGCTCTTCACCCGCTCGGCCGCCTCGGCGCCCAGGGTGGCCAGCTCGGTGCGCTTGCGCGCCCGGAACCCGGCGATGTCCAGCATCAGCCGGCTGCGCTCGCCGGTCTCCCGGTGGACCGCCAGCCGGGTCAGCTCCTGCAGTGCCTCCAGCACCTCGCCGTCGTGACCGACCAGACGCTGCAGCGAGCGGTCGGCGCCGTCGCCGACGATGGAGACCAGGGCGCGGTCGCCCTCCACGTCCATGTCGATGTCCCCGTCGAGGTCCGCGATGTCGAGCAGACCCTCCAGGTAGTCGGCCGCGATGTCACCCTCCTGCTCCAGGCGGGCGAGCGTGCCCTTACCGCCCTCGGCGTCGGCCTCGGTGTCGACCGCGGAGATGGTGCCTTCCGTCACTGCTGGACTCCTTCGGGAATGGGCCCTCGGATGGGGCCGAGAACGAAGATCTGGGGCCGGTGTCCCCGGACCGGACCGGTCAGGACCTCTTCTTCGGCCGCTGGCCGCCCTGTCCGCTGCGCTTCGGCTGCTGGCGCTGGCCCGCGGGCTTGGCCGTGGCCGCCCGGGCCGCCGGGGTCTTGCTCTCGGTCCCGGCCGGGGTCTCGGCGGTCTCGGCGGTCTCCTCGGGCTCGTCCGCCTTGGTCAGGCTGGTCCCGGCGCCGGTGGTGCCGGCGGTGTGACCGGCCGCGGCCTGCCGCTGGGCCTTGGTCTGCTTGCGCGGCTGCTGCCGGCGCACGTGCACGGTGTCCTCGACCACGCTCTCGGCGCTGACCGCCGCCGAGGCCGACTTGCCGCCGCCGCCCGAGATGGTCGCGAGCAGGCCGACCTTCTTCACCGAGCCGTCCGGGTTGAGCCGGCCCTGCTTCTTCAGCCGCGCCTGGCGCTCCGCGAAGGCCTTGCTGCCCGGGGTCGGGTTGTTGTGGATGACGATCAGCTGCTGGCCCATCGACCAGACGTTGGTGGTGAGCCAGTAGACCAGCACACCGACCGGGAAGTTGATGCCCATCACGGCGAACATGATCGGGAAGACGTACATCAGCATCTTCTGCTGCTGCATGAACGGCGTCTTGACCGTGAGGTCCATGTTCTTGGTCATCAGCTGGCGCTGGGTGATGAACTGCGACAGCGACATCAGGACGATCATGATCGCGACGACGATCTTGACGCTGAGCTCGTCCGACCCGAGGAAGGTGGCCGACAGCGGAGCACCGAAGATGTGCGCCTGCTGGGCGCTCTCCAGCAGACTCTCGTTGATGACACCGATCGGCTTGTCCTTGGCCACCGAGGCCAGCACGCCGTAGAGCGCGGTGAAGAACGGGGCCTGGACCAGGATCGGAAGACAGCTCGAGAAGGGGTTGGTACCCGCCTCCTTGTAGAGCTTCATCATCTCTTCCGACTGGCGCTGCCGGTCGTTCTTGTAACGCTCCTGGATGGCCTTCATCTTCGGCTGGATCGCCTGCATGGCCCGGGTCGCCTTGATCTGCTTCACGAAGAGCGGGATCAGGCAGATCCGGATGATGATCACCATGGAGACGATCGACAGGCCCCAGGCCCAGCCACCGTTGGGATCGAAGATGTGGCTGTACAGCGAGTGAAACTGGACGATGATCCAGGACACCGCTGTGTAGAGGGGACTCAGAAAACCGAAAGTCACCGGTCAGACTCCTTGGGCATCGGGCTTCGCCACCGGCTCAGGCCCGGCGGTCCCGCTCGTGGGGCTCAGCAGATTGCGCAGCCGGCGGTGCCACACCGGATGCTTGCGCGGCGGAACGTGATCGACCCCACCGGGGGACCAGGGATTGCAGCGCAGAATGCGCCAGGCGGTCAGGCCACTGCCCTTGACCGCACCGTGCAGCCGCACAGCCTCGTACCCGTAGTGCGAACACGAGGGGTAATAACGGCAGACCGGGCCCAACAGCGGACTGATCGTCCACTGATAGAGCCTGATCAGCCCCATCAGCAGGTACTTCATCGCCCTGCTCCTGTCGGCGCTCCGCCGCTCGGCTCCGCCCTGAGCAGGCGCCGGAGCGCCGCGTCCAGGTCGTGCTCAAGTTCGAGATACGAGGCCGCTGCCGCAGCGGGCAGCGCGCGTACCACCACCAGGCTACCTGCGGGCAGCCGGGACAGACGTGCGCCGACCAGATGCCGCAGTCGGCGCTTGACCAGATTGCGGACCACGGCGGGGCCGACGGCCTTGCTGACGACGAAACCCGCACGCGCCGGAGGAAGCCCCTCGGCGACGTGCGGGCTGGAGTCGTTCAACGTGCCGGCCGGTCCCGTCACGGCGCCATCTCTACTGAGATGGACGACCAGCAGGGGCCGACCGGCACGACGACCGCGTTTCACCGCGATCGAGAAGTCCTGGCGCCGCCGCAGCCGATGCTCGGAGGGCAGCACTGCAGACCCTTGGCGTGAATCAGGCGGACAGGGCGGAACGGCCCTTGCCACGGCGCGCGGCCAGGATGGCGCGGCCGGCACGCGTCCGCATCCGCAGCCGGAAGCCGTGGGTCTTGGCACGACGGCGGTTGTTCGGCTGGAAGGTGCGCTTGCTCACTCGGGGGCTCCTGAGGTGAATCGTAGGGTGACCGGGTCTCGCTTGGCCGTCACCGTGCGTCCGCGTGATCTCCCCCATCTATGGGAAATCCGGCCCCAAAGACCCAGATCTGCTGGGGTTTGAGGCAATCCACGGCGCCCGTGCTGCGCGCGTCATGGAAGCGGGCGGACCCGCGGACATGCGGCAGCGGCCATCGACAACTCGACCTGGTTACGGTACGCGGACCAGGGGTGGAGGGTCAAACCTGGTGGTCCCGGGCCTGTGCCCGGGCCGCAGCTCCACGATACCCACAGCCTGTGGACAACAACTTGAATCAGCTCTGTCGGCTGACTACCGTTGCAGGACTTGTCTGGTTTGTTCTTCGGGGCGGACCACCATCCCCCGAAGTCCCTTGACACCCCCTGACGGGGAACGAGAAGGCGTGCACCAGTGGCTGATGTCAACAGCGATCTCGTCCCGGTCTGGGCGTCGGTCGTCGAGCGGCTGGTCAACGACGCGAGTGTCGGGGACAGCGACAAGATGTGGCTCCGGCGCACGCAGCCCATGTGGATGATGCACGACACCGCCCTGCTGGCCGCACCGAACGAGCGCGCGAAGCAGGTGCTGGAGGGCCGGCTGCTGCCGCAGCTGAGCGACGCGCTGTCGCGGGAGTTCGGCCGCCCCGTGCGGATCGCCGTGATGGTGGACGCCAACGCGGGCCCGGCGGCGGGCGGGCAGGGGGCCGAGCCGGCCCCCCAGGGCGACCCGCACTCCGGCCAGGACCCCGACCAGGGCCACCCCGGCGAGGACTGGCCGCACCGGCCGGACCATCCGCAGCAGCAGTCCGGTCACCCCCAGTCCGGCCATCCGCAGTCCGCGCACCCGATCGCGGCCCACCCCCAGCAGCAGCCCGCGCACCGGCAGGACCCCGAGTACGGCGGCCGCCAGGACGCCCAGGGCGGCTGGCCGCGCTCCGAGAACTACCCCGCGCCGCAGGAGTACCCGCCGGCTCAGGACTACCCCCCGGCGCCCGACTACCAGCGCGGCTACCAGCAGCAGCCGTACGGCCAGGGCTACCCGCCGGGCCGGTACGAGCAGCCCCAGGGCTACCCCCAGCGCCAGCCCGGCTACGGCGAGGAGCCGCCGGCCTGGCGGTCGCAGGGCGGAGGGTCCGAGGACGGCTGGGAGTCCGCTCCCGAGCCGTCGGCCGCCGAGCGGCCGAAGAGCCTGCCGCCGGCCACCCCGTCCCAGGGCGATCTGTTCGGCGGCGTGCTGGAGCACTCCCCGGCGCCCGGCCGCCAGCGCCCGGGCGCCCCGGCCCGCCGAGGCGCCGGGGCGGCGGCACGCTCCGGCGGCGGCGTGG
>NZ_JAIZ01000538.1 GCF_000710465.2 Kitasatospora sp. MBT63
CGCCCCCGCCCGTCCGCCCTGACCTCGATCACCGGCTCCTACCGGCCCCCGACCACGGTCCGGCCGCTGCCCGCCAAGGTGATCAGGATCGGCCGCGCCCCCGACAACGACCTGACCATCGCCGACCTCTCGGTCTCCCGCTACCACGCCGAGCTGCGCGCCCGGCCGGACGGCGCCTACGAGATCGCCGACCTCGGCAGCCACAACGGCACGTACCTCAACGGCCAGCCCGTCCAGCAGCAGATCGTCGGCGAGCAGGATCTGATCGGCATCGGCCACGCGGTGTTCTGCCTGGTCGGCGACGAACTCCAGGAGTTCGTCGACACCGGCGACATCGACCTCGACGTGGAGGGCCTGACCGTCACCGTCGGGGAGGGCCGCAAACTGATCGACGGGATCAGCTTCCCGGTCGGCCAGAAGACCCTGCTCGCCGTCGCCGGACCCAGCGGCGCCGGCAAGTCCACCTTGCTGAACGCCCTCACCGGACTGCGCCCCGCCGACCTCGGCACCGTCCGCTACGACGGCCGGGACCTCTACCGCGACTACGCCGAGCTGCGCCGGCGCATCGGCCTGGTCCCGCAGGACGACATCCTGCACACCCAGCTGCCGGTCCGCCGCGCCCTGCGCTACGCCGCCGAACTGCGCTTCCCCGGTGACACCGAGCCCGCCGAACGGGCGGCCCGGGTCGAGGAGGTGATCGGCGAGCTCGGCCTCGGCAAACGCGCCGACCAGGTGATCTCCAGCCTCTCCGGCGGCCAGCGCAAGCGGGTCAGCGTCGCGCTCGAGCTGCTCACCAAACCCTCCCTGCTCTTCCTGGACGAGCCCACCAGCGGCCTCGACCCGGGCATGGACCGCTCGGTGATGCAGATGCTGCGCGGTCTCGCCGACGACGGCCGCACGGTCGTCGTGGTCACCCACAGCGTGCTCAGCCTCGACCTGTGCGACCGGCTGCTGCTGCTCGCCCCGGGCGGCCGGATCGCGTACTACGGGCCGCCCGGCGAGAGCCTGGAGTACTTCGGCTTCACCCAGTGGCCGGAGGCCTTCGAGGCGTTCGAGAACGAGACCGAACGGGACTGGGCCGGCCAGTACCGCTCCTCCACTCCCTACCGCCGCTACATCGCCTCCGCGATGCAGCGCCCCGGCGGCCAGGAGCAGCCCGGCCCCGAGGCCCCGCCCGCCGTTCACCCGGCGCCGCCACCGCCCCAGCGCTGGCACCGCCAGGTCGGCACCCTGGTCCGCCGCTACGCCAGCGCGCTGACCGCCGACCGGACCTTCCTCGCCGTGATGATCGCGCTGCCGTTCGTGATGGGCGTGATGGCCCGCGCCCTGGCCGGCAGCGCCCTGACCGTCGACACCGCGCTCAACGCGCTGCTCATCCTGTGCGTCGGTGGCGTGCTCACCGGCGCCGCCAACGCGGTCCGCGAACTGGTCAAGGAACGGACCATCTACCAGCGCGAGAGAGCCGTCGGCCTGTCCAGATCGGCGTACCTCTGCTCGAAGATCATCGTGCTCGGCACCATCACCGTGGTGCAGGCCGTGGTGCTGACCATGGTCGCCCTGGTCGGGGTCAAGCTCAGACCCGACGGCGGAGGCGGCGTGCTGATGCCGCCACTGGTGGAGATCACCCTCGCCGTCGCGCTGCTCTCGCTCACCGCGATGATGCTCGGCCTGGTCATCTCGGCGCTGGTGAAGAAGGAAGAGGTGACCATGCCGCTGCTGGTCCTGGTCGCCATCGTCCAGGTGGTCTTCTGCGGCGCGCTGCTCCAGCTGAACGGCGTCCCGGGCCTGCAGCAGCTGTCCTGGCTGATCCCCTCGCGCTGGGCGCTGGCCGCGATGGCCTCCACCGTCGACCTGCACGCGATCGTCCCCGGCGACATCACCTCCGACCCGCTCTTCGCCCACCAGGCCTCCACCTGGCTGATCAACATGGGTGCGCTGGCCGGGCTGGCCGTGGTCTACGGCGTGATCGTGGCCCGGCTGCTGCGCCGCCACGAGCCCGCCGTGATGCGGCGATAGGCGGCGGCGATGGGGAGCCCGTACGAGTTCCGTCCCACCCACGTCGCACCCGCCGACGGACTGCAGACCTGGGCCTCGCCGGACCCCTCGCGGCCCAGCATCCGCCTCGATGCGCTGCTGCCCGTCCGGCTCGCCGGCACCGAGGGCAACTGGGCCCGGATCATCTGCTCCAACGGCTGGTCCGCCTGGGTGGACGGCCGGATGCTGGTCGCCCTGCCGCACCGCCCGCCCGGCACCGGGCAGCCGATCGGCACCACCGAGGACCCGCGCCCGCTGCTGGCCGCCCTGGAGCACGCCCTCGCCGAGTACCGGCAGCTGGTCGACGAGTTCGCCGACGGCCGGATCGACCTGGAGGCCTACCGCGCCCGCAGCCGCGGTCTGCGGCTGGGCGCCGTCCTGGACGGCACCCAGGCCTGGCTGCTCGACCTCGACCACAGCCGCTGGTACTACTGCGACAGCGCCCAGCTGCAGACCCTCGCCACCGTGGACCCGGGCGGCGCCGCCGACCCGGCCGAGCCCGGGAACACCCCGTGACCACCGCCGCCACGGCCGACCTCACCGGCCACCAGCTGGCCGGCTACCGGCTGGAGAAGCTGATCGGCCGCGGCGGCATGGCCGTCGTCTACCGGGCCGAGGACCTGCGGCTCGGCCGGATGGTCGCGGTCAAACTGCTCGCCCCTGAGCTGGCCCGCAACGACGTCTTCCGCCGGCGCTTCGCCCACGAGTCCAAGGTCGCCGCCGCCATCGACCACCCGCACATCGTCCCGGTCTACGAGGCCGGCGAGGCGGACGGCCTGCTCTACATCGCGATGCGCTACGTCCGCGGCCGGGACCTGCGCGCCCTGCTGGACCGCGAGGGCCCGCTCGACGTCGAGCAGACCGTCCGGATCGGCAGCCAGGTCGCCTCCGCGCTGGACGCCGCCCACGCCCACGACCTGGTCCACCGGGACGTCAAACCCGGCAACATCCTGGTCGCCGAGGGCACCGACCACGACCACCCCGAACACGCCTACCTGACCGACTTCGGACTCACCAAGAAGTCTCTGTCGCTCACCGGCCTGACCAGCGTCGGCCAGTTCGTCGGCACCCTCGACTACGTCGCCCCCGAGCAGATCTCCGGCAAGCCGGTGGACGGCCGCTGCGACGTGTACGGCTTCGGCTGCGTCGTGTACGAGATGCTCTCCGGCGGGCCTCCGTTCACCCGGGACGACGACCTCGCCCTGCTCTGGGCCCACCTGCACGACGAGCCGCCGCACCTCAGCGAGCACCGCCCCGACCTGCCGAAAGCACTCGACGAGGTGCTGGGCCGGGCCCTCGCCAAGGCGCCCGAGGAACGCTACGAGGGCTGCCTGCCCTTCATCGCCGCCCTGCGCGACGTGTCGCGCGCCCCCCGGGCGGCCGAAGCCCCGGCCGCCCCCGCCCCGGCCCCCACCGCGGTCGTCTCGCAGCTGATCCCGCCCGAGGCGGTCCCCTCCGCCGGGCCGGACCGGCCGGCGCCCGCGCCGCCGCTCTGGGCCTGGCCGGTCTTCGGCGTCCCCGAGCGGTAGCCGGACCCTACGGGGTGCCGGGCCGCCGGACGCGGGTGGCGACCAGGCCGCCGAGGAATCCGCCCACGGCGCCCCAGCCGACCCCCAGCGCCACCAGGACCAGCAGGTTCGGCCACAGCTCGGTGGCGCCCCGGCCGCCCATGCCCAGCAGCGCCAGGCCGAACGCCGCCGAGATCCGGGTGACCAGCCCGACCAGCAGCATCGCCACCGCCAGCGCCACCGCGAGGTGCAGGGCGTGCCGCCAGGGCGCCGTCCCCGGCCTGGTGTGCAACGCCATGCCGACCCCGGTCAGCAGCACGGCCACCGCCGCCAGCGGCAGCAGCAGCCAGGCATGGCCGTCCTGCTCGGCCAGCGAGCCCAGGTCGAGGGTGACGTCCTGGTTGGAACGCAGCACCGCGGCCAGCGGCTCGGGCATCGGCAGCCCGATGGTGTCCGTCACATGGCCGTGCCAGGACCCGCCGAGGCCGACGCCTAGCGCGATCCAGGCCAGGTTCGGCAGCGCCAGCGTGATCACCGCCAGCGTCTCGCGCGGGCTGCCGTGGACGAAGACCGCCAGCACCCCGATCACCAGGGCCAGCACCACGTACGCCAGCAGCAGGGTCAGCACGGCGTGCGCGGCGGGCCGCACGGCCGAATGGAAGCGCAGCAGCCGGGCCGGCAGCGGGGTCCGCCGGGACACCGCCAGCGCCAGGGCGAGCACCACCAGCAGCCAGACCAGCCCGAGCCCGGCCGCGGCGCCCGGCTCGACCTTGAAGCCGACCTCGGGTGCGCCGCCGATCAGCCCGCCGATCTCGTCCAGCAGGTCCTCGCCGGTGGAGACGGTGAAGCTGTGCTGCGCGCCCAGGGACACCAGCACCACGGCGACCACCCAGAGCGCCGCGGTCCGCAGGACCCGCCCGGCCAGGTCCCTGCCGCCGACCACGGCGTGCAGCCGCAGCGGACGCAGGAACACCGCCCCGGCGGTCAGCGCGCCGACCAGGGTGACCGACAGCGGCAGCGCCGTGATCCCGCCCTGCGCGGTGGCGACGAAGACCGCGCTGCCCTCCAGCTGGGTGGGCACACCGAGCGCCATCAGCACCGTCGCGGCCACCACCGCCCCGAAGCCGCCGCCCGGCAGGCCGTTGGCGCCCGCCAGCCACAGCCCCAGCGCGGCCACCACGGCCATCGCGGCGAGGGCCGCGACCACCGTCGCCAGCGCGGCCAGCCAGCGGTGCAGCTCGCCGGCGGCGGTGACGGAAGGAGCGCTCCGGTGGTCAGTCCGTTGCATGCCGACTCCTGGCAGGCCTGCCCCCCACCGCCCCGGCCGGGACCGGCCGGACCTCTCCAGCTTCGGGCCTGCCGCGGGTAACGGCGAACCGGTGACCGGGAAGTCGCGGAGTGCAGCGGTCGCACCCAGAATGAGGCGGCGGGGGGCCGCCGCTTTGACCCGCAGTGATCCGGAGGAGACCCGGTGAGTTCCCAGCCGCCGCCCGACCCGCCGCCCGAGCAGCCGTCAGACCCGGGTGCGGGCCCGTCCTCGCCGGGCTCGGGCCCCGGCTCCGGCCCGCCGGCCGGTCCGCCGTCCGGCCCGCTCTCCGGCCCCGGACAGGGGCCGGGCTCCGGATCCGACCGGACCCCTGGCGGGCACCCGCCGGTGGGTGCTGATTCCGGTCCGCTGACCGAGCCCATCGGCAAGATCCCCGACTCGACGGTGCCGCCGGTGCCGCCGTCCGGCCCACCGTCGCGGCCGCTGGCCCCGAGCTCCGGCGGCGACGGGAAGCGCCCCTGGTGGCGCGGACGGCGCGGGGTCCTGGTGCTGGCGGGCGCGCTCGTCGCGGCCTGCGTCGCGCTGGTCCTGGTCCTCACCAACAAGCCGTCCAGCGTCGTCGACGTGGCCCTCACCCCGGCCGCCGACGTCGGCCCCGACCCGTTCACCGGCTCGGTCGCCGCCGCGGCCGTGGTCTCGCCCCCACCGGGCGCCTCGGCGTCGGCCGGCGGCACCCGCAGCGGCTCCGACCCGGGCCTGTACGGCGGCAGCAAGTCGGTGGCCAGCTGCGACGTCCCCCAGCTGGACCACTACCTGAACGAGAACCCGGACAAGGCCGCGGCCTGGGCCACGGTCGAGGGCATCCAGCCGTCCGACATCTCCGGCTACCTGGGCGGGCTGACCTCTGTCGTGCTGCGCGAGGACACCCGGGTCACCAACCACGGCTTCAGCAACGGCCAGGCCACCCCCTACCAGGCGGTGCTGCAGGCAGGTACCGCCGTGCTGGTGGACTCCCAGGGCGTGCCCCGGGTGCGGTGCGCCTGTGGCAACCCGCTGCTGCCGCCGAAGCACCAGGGATCGTCGGTGAAGTACAGCGGCATCCCCTGGCCGAGCTTCCACAGCGACGCCGTCGTGGTGGTCAGTCCGGCGCCCTCGCCGGTGCCCAGCCTGGCGGTGGTGGACCCGAACGGCGCAACGGTCACCAAACCGGTCGGCAGCGGCTCGGCCTCGGCCTCCGCCCCACCCTCCGGCCACGGGTCGGCGTCCGCCTCGAAGTCCGGCCCATCGGGCGGCTCCTCGCCCCCGGTCTCCGGGCCCTCCACGGCCGCCTCCTCACCACCGGCCCCGGGCCACTCCTCGGCCGCGTCGCCCGCGCCGGTCTCGCCGGTCTCGCCCAACAGCCCCGCGGTGGGGCCGTCGTCGGGCGGCGCCTCGGTCCAGTCGCAGAGCGCGCCCGTTTCCAGCGCCGGGAGCGTCGCGCCGAACAGCCCCGCGGTGGTGGGGTCGTCGCCGGCGCAGTAGCGGGGCGCGCCCGTCCCCGGTACGGCCCGTGCCCGGCCGTGGGCCGACCGGGCGGTCAGCCCCACCGGCTGCCCCGGCCGGCCACGGCCTGCCG
>NZ_JAIZ01000539.1 GCF_000710465.2 Kitasatospora sp. MBT63
CGGCGGGCACCGCGGGCGGCCCCGGACCGGCGCGCAGCGGGCGGGGGCGGCGGTCGGGCCCTGGCGGTGGGGGCCACCACTGTCTGGGGTTGGGGTGGTGATCCTGCAGATCAGCCCCACGATCGCCATCGAGGTACATGAGGCAGTGCACTGGCGGCGGCAGCCTTTTCGACCGAAAAGGCTGCGTAGCGTGACGTGGAGGCGTCATACCGGCGGGTTCGGGGCTGATGGGTGACGGCTCGACGTCACGCTGCCGACCGGGCCCGGCGGGCAGCCCGGCGTCGCCAGGCGCGGGATCGGCAGCGGCCGGAGCAGTAGACGGCATCGCGCCGTCGGCCGGCCCTGGCCATGGTCGCGCGCCCGCAGACCGGGCAGGACAGTACCCGGATCAGCCGTCGGTGACCGGCGTAGTGGGCCTGCCCGAGCAGGGCCAGGAAGTCCAGGCGGCGCTGTTCCGCCTTGCGGTCGCGGTACGCCTGGGCCCGGCAGGCGTCGTTGCAGTACCGGCGCCGGGAGGACGTTCCCCTCGGGAGCCGGCCGCCGCAGCTTGCGCAGTACCGGGCACGTGCCACAAGTCCAGGGTCGCGCGTCGCCCGGTCGGGCTTCGGGCCCGGCCAGGACAACGGCCACCGGCGGCGACGGGCAACAGCCAGCCCCGGCGGACCGGGCAGGCGGGCGGGACGGCGGGCCGCGGTGACGCCCAGCGGGGAGGCCGGGCGGCGGCCGCGCGGCCGGGCCGGCCACCAGACCACCTTCCCCAGCACCGGCAGCCCGCCCCCGGGCGGCCAGGAGCCGGGGCGGCAGC
>NZ_JAIZ01000540.1 GCF_000710465.2 Kitasatospora sp. MBT63
CGGTGTTGACGCTCTTCGGGGTGCCGAAGGTCTGGGTGGTGGTGACGTCCTTGGACGTGTCACCGGTGACGTCGTGCTGGACCAGGGAGGTCCGGTTGCCGGTGGCGTCGTAGCCGTAGGTCTGCCAGTACGGTGACGGGCCGCCGACCGAACCGGCCGCCGGGCCGCCCTGGTTGGTGCAGCCGCCGATGCCGGGAACCGACGGTGCGGGCCGGGTTGCGGTGCCCGCGGTGTCGGTCCAGGCGCCCGTGAGCCGGCCCAGGTGGTCGTAGGTGAAGCACTGGGTGTCGGTCGCGGAGGCGTTCTGCTTGTCGGTGACGGAGGTGATCCGCCCGGCCGGGTTGTAGGTGTAGCCGGTCTCGTCCAGCGAGGTCGTGCCGACCTGCCGGTCCAGGAACGACTTGGCGACCCGTCCGGTCGCCCAGTCGATCTGCTGGGTGGAGACCACCTGACGTCCCCAGTCACCCACCGTGGTGCGGGTCGGGCGGCCCAGCGCGTCGTACTGGACGTCGGTGACCAGGGTGTTGTTGCCGCCGGAGGCGAGCAGCAGGCCGGTGGTGGTGTAGGTGTAGTCGATGCCCTCCGCCGGGAGGCCGCCCATCGCGGGCAGTTCGGTGTAGGCGAGGTTGCCGAGGATCGGCGTGTACTCGTTGTGGGTGGTGTAGGTGCCCGCCAGCGCCCCCTCGGAGGCGGGGATGGTCACCTTGGTGTCGACGGGCCGGTA
>NZ_JAIZ01000541.1 GCF_000710465.2 Kitasatospora sp. MBT63
AGGTCGTAGATGCCGTCGAGGACCGGCTTCTCCAGCAGACCGGCCTTGACCGCGTGGTCGGCCTCGGCCTGGAAGGTGTTGGCCAGCGGGTCGTCGAGGAACTCGATGTCCTTCCACGCCGGGTCGAGGACGGCCGGCTCCAGGGCGTTGCCCGCGGCCGCCTTGATGGCGTCGTTGGCGTCGGCCTTGGCCTTGTCCGGGTTGGCCTTGATGAAGGCGTTGGTGTTCACCGAGCCGCGCAGTACGGCCTCCACCACGTCCGGGTGCTCCTTGAGGAACTTCTGCGAGACGATGATGTTGGTGATCACGAACTTGCCGTCCGGCCAGACCTGCTTCTCGTTGAGCAGTTCCTTGGCGCCGAGGGTGACCAGCTTGGACGCGGTCGGCTCCGGCACCCAGGCGCCGTCGATGGAGCCGGACTTGTACGCGTCGGGGGTGACCTTGTTGTCCGAGCGGACCACCGAGACGTCGCCGGCGCCGGACTGCGCGTCGACCTTGTAGCCCTTCTCGGCCAGGTAGTTGAGCAGCGCCACGTCCTGGGTGTTGCCGAGCTGCGGGGTGGCGATCTTCTTGCCCTTGAGGTCGTCCAGGGTCTTGATCCGGTCGGGGTTGACCACCAGCTTCACGCCGCCGGAGGCGGAGCCGCCGATGACCCGCAGCGAGCTGCCCTTGGACTTGGTGAAGCCGTTGATGGCCGGGGAGGGGCCGATCCAGCCGATGTCGATCGAGCCGGCGTTCAGCGCCTCGATCTCGGCCGGGCCGGCGTTGAAGATCTGGGTCTTGACCTGGGTCGCGCCCAGCTCCTTCTGGAACAGGCCCTCCTGCAGGCCGACCAGCGGGGTGCCGTGGGTCAGGTTGGCGAAGTAACCGATCTTCACGGTGTCGGCGGACAGCTT
>NZ_JAIZ01000542.1 GCF_000710465.2 Kitasatospora sp. MBT63
GCCGGATGCTGGCCGCCGCCGCCCCGGTCGCACTCGCCCTGGCGGCGGGAGAGCGCATATCCGGCCTGCCGGGCCTGGTCCAGTTCGCCGCCTACTCCTCGGGCACGCGTCCTGGCATGCTCGCCGTTCAGGCCGTCATGGCCGTGGTGATGTTCGTTCCCTGGATCGTGGCGCTGCTCTGCGCGACAGCGGGCCGCTGGCGCCCGGCCCGGGCGGTGGCGGCGTTCGCGGCCCTGATCGATCTCGGCATCGCGCTGCTGATTCTCGGCCGGTACGGGCCGGCCACCGGTGAACTGCTCCGAACCGGAGCGCTGGCCGCCCTGCTGCTGCTCGCCCCACCCGACCTGGTGGACACCGGCCGCCGGGGGCGCTGGGAGACCGCCTCGGTCGCCCTCGCGACCGGGGCGCGGCTCGCCGTGATGCTGGGTCCCGGGGTGACCCTGCTCGGCCTTGGCTGGTACGAAGTGCCCGCGGCGGCCTGCTTCTGGTCGCTCGTGGCGGTGGCCGGCCTGCTGCTGGTGCACCTCTCGGCCCGGCGGCCCGACCGGCTCCGCGCCATCGGCATCGCGCTCGGGGCGGGGCCGTGGCTGCTGCAGTACGCGGGGATCGGCGCCATGCACTGGGTGGTCGCGTACTCCGTGGTCCTGATCGGCGGCGCGGTCGCCGCCGGCGGGG
>NZ_JAIZ01000543.1:0-2620 GCF_000710465.2 Kitasatospora sp. MBT63
CGGCGCCGTGCTTGGTGTCGGTGAACATGATCACCCCGCCCTCGCGGGCGGCGATGTGGGCGACCACCGCATTCTTGTCGTGGCTCTGGACGTGCAGCAGGTGGTGCTCCATCGTGCTGACGGTCGCGGCGGTCGGGTCCACCGAGTGCACCACCGGGTCGTGCAGGAAGCGGCGCACCAGCTTGTCGACGTTGCGGTCCAGGGTGGCGGAGAACAGCATGGTCTGCCCGCCCTCGGCGACCTGCTCGAGCAGTTCGGTGACCTGCGGCATGAACCCCATGTCGGCCATCTGGTCGGCCTCGTCCAGCACGGTCACGCCGACCCCGTCGAGCCGGCAGTCGCCGCGCTGGATCAGGTCCTTCAGCCGGCCGGGGGTGGCCACCACGACCTCGGCGCCGCGGTGCAGCGCCATCGCCTGACGGCCGATCGACATGCCGCCGACCACCGTCGCCACGCGCAGCCGTACCGCGTGGGCGTACGGGGTGAGCGCCTCGGTGACCTGCTGGGCCAGTTCCCGGGTCGGTACCAGGACCAGGGCGAGCGGGCGGCGGGACTCGGCGCGCCGGCCGGCGGTGCGGGCCAGCAGGGCGAGCCCGAACGCGAGGGTCTTCCCGGAGCCGGTCCGGCCGCGGCCGAGGACGTCACGGCCGGCCAGCGTGTTCGGCAGGGTGGCGGCCTGGATCGGGAACGGCGCGCTGACGCCCTGCCGGGTCAGCGTGGCGAGCAGGGCGTTCGGCAGCTCCAGCTCGTCGAAGGACGCGACGGCGGGCAGCGCCGGGGTGATCGTGACGGGGAGTGCGAACTCCCCCTGGACGGCGGAGCGCTGACGCGGGTTGCCGCCGGACGGGCGCCGTACGCCACCGGAACGGGACCCGGCACCGGCCCGGCCGCCGGAGCGGGCGGCCGCGGCGCCACCGCCGCGGTAGGAGGGGCGATCGGAGCGGTTGCTGCGGTCGGAGCGGTTCATGCGAAGGGCCTTCCTCGGGGCGGCACGTCACGAGGAGGTCCCCGCGGCTCAGGGCAGCGCGGGATCGCACGAACGGGCCGGAGATGGAACGGGCGGGGCGTGGACGGTGGAGCCGTGCGGCACGTCGCCTGCGGTGGGCGCTCGCCGTGGGACGGCGGCGGCCTCGATCCGCGGATGGTCACGGGCGGCCCCGGGCCGCGGCGCGGTGCGTCTCGCGTGGGGGGTGGTCGCCAGTGACGGAGCCGGGCCGGTGGGGCCTCGGCGGTGGTCGGCGGAAATGCCCAGGGACCCGCACCGTGCGTCTACGCGGTGCGGGTCCCTGCTGCGTCGGCAGGTGCCTGCGCAGTGGAAACTACAGCGGGCGAATGTTCTCCGCCTGCGGGCCCTTCTGGCCCTGCGTGACGTCGAACTCGACCTTCTGGCCCTCGAGCAGCTCACGGAAGCCGCTGGCGTTGATGTTCGAGTAGTGGGCGAACACGTCCGGACCGCCGCCGTCCTGCTCGATGAAGCCGAAGCCCTTTTCCGAGTTGAACCACTTCACAGTGCCATTAGCCATTAAAGCTCTCCTTCGAGGGGCCGTCCGAGGTCAGCACCGTGCAGACCTCGAGTCGCCGCGATGATGACCCACCGGGAAAACCCGGACAACAAAAATGCGCCCGCGATCACATCAGCAGGCGCACACACACGTTCATGGGGACCACAACTGCAACTGGCATGACTGTAGCAGGCGCCGGCCGATTCGAGGAGGAATTACCTCCGCGCGTCGCGCGAGCATTCCCCCGCGCCGCGGCCCGGCCCCCCGCACCATCACCGACGGACCGTCAGAAGGCTTCGGGGGAACGGGCACCGCGCCCGTGGATCACACCCCGCCGGGCCCGGCTAGAGTGCCGGACATGGCGGTGGACGCGGACGTGGCGGTGGTGGGCGCGGGGCCGGTCGGCCTCGCCGCCGCGCTGCTGCTCGCCCGGGCGGGGCTCGGCGTGGTGGTGCTGGAGCGCCGCCCCGGTCCGGTCACCGAGTCCCGGGCCACGGACCTGCACGCGCGGACCCTGGAGGCGCTCGCGCCGAGCGGGCTGGCCGAGGCGCTGCACCCACTGGGCCGCCGGGTGGACACCGTGGAGATGTGGTCGCGGGGGCGCCGGCTCGGCGGCTTCGACCTGGGCGGGCTGCGCTCCCCGTACCCGTACATCCTGACCGTCCCGCAGTGTGCGACCGAGGGCCTGCTCGCCGAGCGGGCCGAGCGCGCGGGGGTACGGGTGCACCGCTCGACGGCGGTCCGGTCGGTCACCGAAGACGCCGACGGCGTCACCGTACGGGCGGACGCCCTGGACCCGCTGCGCGCCCGCTGGGTGGTGGCGGCCGACGGTGCGTCGAGCACCCTGCGGGCCCTGGCCGGTACGGCGTTCCGGGGCCGGACCTACACCGGGACCTGGCAGCTGGCCGACCTGCGGGTCGAGGACTCCTCGCTGGACCTGACCCGGGTCCACATGGTCGGCGGGCCGCGCGGCCTGCTGGTGGTGCTGCCGATGCACCTGGACGGCTGGGCCCGGGTGGTGCTGCACCTGCCGTCCGGCCGCACACCGGACGGCGCCCTCGCGCCCGCCGCCACGCCCGTCCCCGACGGCCGGGCCGACCCCGCCGCCATCGCCGCCG
>NZ_JAIZ01000543.1:2913-9963 GCF_000710465.2 Kitasatospora sp. MBT63
GCGCTGCCCGCCGCCACCGCGCGCGGCGGTGCGGTGGCGAACGCGCTCACGGCCTGGCGCCGGTCCCGCCGCGCCGACGCCCTGGGGGTGCTGGCCCGCACCGACCTCGCCACCCGCGCCTGGACGCTGCGCTCGGCGCCCGCGCGCGCCGTCCGGGACGCCGCCCTGCGCGGTGTCCTCACCACCCGGACCGGGCGCCGCCTGCTCGCCGAGTCCGTCGCCGGACCCCACCCCGGCCGGTCCTGAGCCCGGCCCTGGCTCCGCAGGGTCCGCCGGGTCCGCTGCCTGCCGCGGACCGGGTTCCCGGCCCGGCGGCCGCGTTCAGTAGAGTTCGCGGGTGGCCATTTCACGGGAGCAGATCCTCGCCGAGCTCGGCGTCCAGTCGTCCATCGTGCCCGCCGCCGAGATCCGGCGCCGGGTCGACTTCCTCAAGGACTACCTGAGGTCGACCCCGGCCACGGGCTACGTCCTCGGGATCAGCGGCGGCCAGGACAGCACGCTGGCCGGCCGGCTGTGCCAGCTCGCCGCCGAGGAGCTGCGCGCCGAGGGGCACGAGGCGACCTTCGTCGCGGTCCGGCTGCCGTACGGCGTGCAGGCCGACGAGCACGACGCGCAGATCGCGCTGGGCTTCATCCGGCCCGACCGTTCGATCGCGGTCAACGTCAAGCCGAGCGCGGACGCCGTCGCCGCCGAGGCGGCGCTCGGCCTGGAGGAGCTGCTGGGCGACGAGCCCAAGCTGCGGGACTTCGTGCGCGGCAACATCAAGGCCCGCGAGCGGATGGTGATCCAGTACGCCATCGCCGGGCAGCTGGGCATGCTGGTGGTCGGCACCGACCACGCGGCGGAGGCGGTCACCGGCTTCTTCACCAAGTACGGCGACGGCGGTGTCGACCTCACCCCGCTGACCGGCCTGACCAAGCGTCAGGGTGCGGCTCTGCTGGCCGAGCTGGGCGCGCCGTCGAGCGTCTGGGAGAAGGTCCCGACCGCCGACCTGGAGGACGACCGGCCCGCGCTGCCGGACGAGGTGGCGCTCGGCCTCACCTACGCCGAGCTCGACGACTACCTGGAGGGCGCCGAGGTCACCCCGGCCGTCGCCGCCAAGGTGGAGTCGATCTTCTTCGCGACCCGGCACAAGCGGACCGTGCCGGCCACCCCGCTCGACGACTGGTGGCGTTGATCCGGCGGGACCCGTCGGATCTGCTCCGGATCCCGGGCCTGTGGGACGTGCCGTACGCCGGCGCCCGCTACCCGGGATCCCCGGCCGTCACCGAGCGCCCCGGCCTCGCGGACGGCGCCAACTGCCAGCTGTTCGCGTACGCCGTCCTCGACCGCTTCGGGCTGGCCGCTCCCCCGCTGCGCTCCGGCGACCTGTGGGAGGACGAGCGGCACTCGGTCCGCGTCCGGCATCCGCACCGGCTCGACCTGCTGTTCTTCAACCGGACCGCCGACCCGTACGGCGCCCACCTCGGCGTCTGGGCGGGTGAGGACGCGGTCCTGCACCTCTGCGCGGAGGTCGGGCGCCCGGCCGTCTGGCCGATGGCCGAGTTCGCCGCCCGCGAGCGCTACCGGACCCTGGTCGGCATCAAACGCATCACCCGCACCACCCGCACCACCTGCACCACCTGCACCGAGGAAGGTCCGGACGGTCCCCGCGCACCCGGGCGGGCCTGACCTCCCGCCGTCCCGCTGTCCGGGCCGTTGGCTACTGTGCGGGCATGCCCGAAACCCACCCGCGGTCCGCCGCCGACGTGCCCGGCGCACCTGACGTGCCCGAGGTGCCCGGCCTGCACTACCTGGCCGACTGGCTCACCCCGGAGAGCGCCCGGGCGCTGCTCGCCGAGGTCGACGCCGAGGCGTGGTCGACCCAGCTCAGGCGCCGGGTGCAGCACTACGGCCACCGGTACGACTACGGGCGGCGCAGCGTGTCCGCCGACCGGACGGCCGAGGTGCCGCCGGTCCCGGGGTGGGCCCGGGAGGTGGCCGGGCGGCTGCTCGGCGAGGGGCTGATGGACCGCGAGGCGGAGCAGGTGATCGTCAACGAGTACCTGCCCGGCCAGGGCATCAGCGCCCATGTGGACTGCCTGCCGTGTTTCGGACCGGTGATCGCCGCGGTCTCGCTGGGCTCCGCCTGTTCGATGGACTTCACCGACCCGCAGGACGGAACCCGGCTCGCGCTGCCGATCGCGGCGGGCAGCCTGCTGGTCATGACCGGCCCGGCACGATTCAGCTGGCGCCACGCCATCGCCGCCCGCCGGTCCGACCCCGGCCCCGCGGGGCGCGTGCCCCGGGGCCGCCGGGTGTCGGTGACCTTCCGCACCCTGCTCCGCCCCGACGGCCCGACACCTTGACGGTCCGACACCCTGACGGCCCGGCACTCCGACCGTCCGACGGCCTGATCCGGAAGGGTTCCACCATGAACCGTTTCAGCTACCCCGAGGTCGGCGCGACGGCTTCGGACGGCCCGCTGCCGGCCGGGTACCACCACCTGCGTCACCGCGCCCGTATCGGCGCCGGCCGGGAGGAGTTCGCGGCGGCCGGCGAGGCGATCATGACCTGGCGGATGCACCGCGCCGTCGGGGTGGGGGTGTCGGCGTCCGCGCCGCGGGCCGCCCCGGGGGTGCTGGTGACGGTGGTGCTCGGCCGCGGCAGGCTGGCGCTCACCGCCCCCTGCGCGGTGGTCCGGGCCGTCGAGGGGCCGACCCGGATCGGCTTCGCCTACGGCACACTGCCCGGTCATCCCGAGCGCGGCGAGGAGTGCTTCGAGGTGGAGCTGGATCCCGACGGGCAGGTCTGGTTCACCGTCACCGCCTTCAGCCGCCCGGCCCGTTGGTTCACCCGCGCCGTGTCCCCGCTGGTCCCGGTCTTCCAGCGGCTCTACGTCCGCCGCTGCGCGCGGGTCCTGCGCCGGCCGGCGGCGCGCGGCCGGCCCGGTCCGGGACCCGGGACGGGCTGACGCCCGCGGCCCGGCGCCCCGGGTCACCGGGTGGCGGTCGGCTGCCGGTTACCGGTTGCTGGTTGCCGGCCGGGTCAGCGGGTGGCCGCCGCCAGCGCCTCGCGGACCGCGGGGGCGCCGGCCGAGTGGCCCGGGTCCTCCGAGAGCGGGGACCCCGGGTCCTTCAGGTACGGCAGGCCGTAGGCGGGGGTGCCGGGCTGGAAGCGCCACCCCTCGGCGAGCGGTCCGGCATCGACGGTGTCGTAGCCGAGTGCGTCGAGCAGGGACGTGGCCGCGGCCTTGGCCGCCGCGTCGTCGCCGGCGATCGGCAGGGCGGTGCGGTCCGGCGCACCGGCCGGGCGGGCCAGGGCGGCGAGGTGACCGAAGTAGATATTGTTGAACGCCTTCACCACGTGGGCGTCCGCGAGGTGCTCCTGGAGCAGGCCGCTGCTGGTGGTGGCGCCCGAGTCGAGCCGGTCGAAGTGGCCGTCGCGCTCGGGGTAGTAGTTGTTGGTGTCCAGCACGGTGCGGCCGGCGAGCGGCGCCGCGGGGACCTTGAGGTAGTTCTTCAGCGGGACCGTCACCACCACCCAGTCGCCCGCCGCTGCCGCCTCGGCCGGGGTGGCCGCGCGGGCGTGCGGGCCGAGTTCCGCGACCAGCCCGGAGAGGGTCTGCGGGCCGCGCGAGTTGCTGAGCACCACGTCGAGCCCGGCGTCCACCGCGAGGCGGGCGAGGGTGCTGCCGATGTTTCCGCTGCCGATGAGTCCGAGGGTAGCCATACCGGTCACAGTGCTCCGGGACCGGCGGGGGATTCCCGTCCCCGGTTCCGCGCCCACCGTTCGGGTCAGGCGAGCCCCCCGGACGGCCGTACCGGCGTCGCGGGCCGGCTCTCCCGGTTGGCCCGGTCGACGGCGGTGACGGTGTACCAGGAGCCGTCCGTGGTGGGGACGGTGAAGCGGCGGGTGCGTCCCGGCAGCAGCGCGGTCAGCCGGTCCGGGTCGGTCCGCGGGCCCGGGCCGGGGTGGGTGTCGTAGCGGTAGACCGCGTGCTGGAACGGCTCCGGGCGGGGGCCGCCGGGGTGGATGACCAGTTGCGGGCGGCCCCGGTCGTCGAGGCCGGGGACGGCCAGCGGCGGCCGGGGCGGTGCCTGGGCGGCGGCGAGCCGGGGCAGCAGCGGTCCGAGCGCCGGGCGGGGCCAGTGGTCGGCGGCCATCCGGCCGACCCCGCCCAGCCGGTCGGCCCACACGCTGGTGGCGTTCCACAGCAGGTTGCCGCCGATCTGCGGGAGTCCGGCGTTCAGGGTGAGGTGGCGGGAGAGTTCGGCGGGGTCCTGCCAGGCGCCGGGGCGGCCCGGGTCGCCGACCCGGGAGACGGCCTGGCCGATCCACAGCTGGGTGCCGGAGCCGGCTGTCCGGGCGGCCCACCAGGGCGCGAGTTCGGCGTAGTCCGAGCCCTCGGTGCCGATCGCCCAGTACAGCTGGGGGGCGAGGTAGTCGACCAGCCCGTCCCGGGCCCAGCCGAGGGAGTCCGCGGACAGGTCGTCGTACGACTGGGTACCGTGGGTGCGTGAGCCGGCCGGGTCGGTGGCGGCGTTGCGCCAGATCCCGAACGGGCTGACGCCGAAGGCCGCTTCGGGCCGGGCCTCGCGGACCAGGTCGCGCATCTCGCGGATCAGCAGGTCGACGTTGTGCCGTCGCCAGGCCGCGCGGTCGGTGAAGCCGCTGCCGTGGGCGGCGAACGCCTCGTCGTCGGGGAAGGCCCGGCCCGGAGCCGGGTAGGGGTAGAAGTAGTCGTCGAAGTGGACGCCGTCCAGGTCGTAGCGGCGAACGGCGTCCATCATCGCCTCCACCACGAACCGCCGGGCCGCGGGCACCCCGGGGTTGTAGTAGAGGCCGCCCTGGTAGGACGCGATCCACTCGGGGTGGAGCCGGGCCGGGTGGCCGGGCGCCAGCCGGGCCGGGTCGGGCTGCGTGGCGACCCGGTAGGGGTTGAACCAGCCGTGGAAGGCGAGGGCGCGGCGGTGGGCGGCGTCGACCATGAAGGCCAGCGGGTCCCAGCCCGGGTCCCGGCCCTGGGTGCCCGTCAGCCACTGCGACCAGGGCTCCGGTGCGCCGGGCCAGAACGCGTCCGCGGTCGGGCGGATCTGGACGAACACCGCGTTCAGGCCGAGCGCGACCGCGCGGTCGAGGTGTGCGGTGAACTCCGCGCGCGCCTGCTCGGCCGGCAGGCCGGGGGCGGAGGGCCAGTCGATGTTGCCCACGGTGGCGATCCACACCCCGCGCATCTCCCGCCTGACGGCGCCGTCCGGCCGGGGCCGGTCAGGACCCGCCGGGCCGGCCTCGGGACGCACCGCCAGCAGGGCCGCCGCCCCGAGTCTGCCGACGCCCGCCAGAAAATCGCGCCGTCCGGTCAGGGGCGCGGCCCCGCTCCACTCACCGAGCACAGCCAGCAGCGTAGATCCGACCGGCCGCCGGCACGGCGAGGGCGCGCGCGGGAAGCCGGGAGAGCGTCGCGGGCAGCGTGCGGGCCCGCCGCAGGCGGCTGCGGCCGTCCTTCTTGAGCCGTTGGGTCGAACGGCGGCGAGCGTCCCGGCGGCGGCGTGCGCCGTGAGTGACGATGACGCTGTCCGCGCCTCGCCGCCGTCTGGAGTCGTCATGCCCGTACGGGTCCGCTCGTCCCGCATCCGCCTCCTGGGCGCCGCGCTGGCGCTGGCCTTTGTGTGCGCGGCCGCGGGGTGCCAATCCGACGGTGGTGGCGGATCCACGGCGACGTCCGGGTCGGGCGCCTGTGCGGGCTCGGGCCAGGTACTGGGGGCCGGTTCGACGGCCCAGGCCAACGCGATCGACCTGTGGAAGACGGCCTTCTCCGCCCTCTGCCCGGCGGTGACCGTCACGTACGGTGCCAGCGGTTCGGGGGCGGGGCTCCAGCAGTTCGTCCAGGGCAAGGTCGCCTTCGCGGGCTCCGACGCGGCGCTGGGCCCGGCCGACGTGGAGGCGACCCGCCAGGTCTGCCCCGGCGGTCAGGGCATCGACCTGCCGCTGGTCGCCGGACTGATCTCGATCGTCCACCACATCGACGGTGTCGACCGCCTGGTCCTCGACGGGCCGACCCTCGCCAAGATCTTCGACTCCCGGATCACCAGCTGGGACGACCCCGCCATCGCGGCCCTCAACCCCGGGGTCACCCTGCCCTCGGCCGGTGTCCAGGCGATCCACCGCGCGGACGACTCCGGTACCACCGACAACCTGACCCGGTACCTGGCCGCGGCCTCCAACGGCGCCTGGCCCTACCCGCCCGCCAAGGCCTGGGCGGGCCAGGGCGGCCAGTCCGCCACCGGGAGCGCCGGGGTGGCGGCCCAGGTCGAGCAGACCAAGAACTCGATCGGCTACGTCGAACTCTCCTTCGCCGGGGCCGACGGCCTGCGGAGCGCGGCCATCAGAACCGGTGCGCCGAAGCCGGTCGAGGCCACCGCCGCCAACGCCGCCAACACCATCGCCGCCGCGAAGCTCTCCGGGCCGGGCGAGGACCTCACGCTGGCCTTCGACTACACCACCGACCAGGAGAACGCGTACCCGCTCGTCCTGGTCACCTACGAGATCGTCTGCGACCAGGGCAACAAGCCGGCGGTCCTGCCGGCCCTCAGGTCCTTCCTGTCCTACGCCGCCGGCGACAAGGCCCAGCGGGCGATCGGCGCCCAGGGGTACGTACCGCTGCCGGTGCCGATCGCGGCGCAGGTCCGCGCCACCATCGACGGGCTCGGCTGACCCGGGCGCCCGGCGACCGGTCGGTGGGTCCGACGGCCCGGCGGGGTCGCCGCGCGGCGGTGCCGGGTGCGACCGGCGGG
This sequence comes from Kitasatospora sp. MBT63, assembly GCF_000710465.2. Taxonomy (GTDB): domain Bacteria; phylum Actinomycetota; class Actinomycetes; order Streptomycetales; family Streptomycetaceae; genus Kitasatospora. Next base: position 9,690 of record NZ_JAIZ01000543.1, read on the forward strand.
GTGGTGACGGACCGGCGCGGCCGGCGCGCGGCGCGCCCTCGGGCGTGCCCTGCGAGCGGCGACTGCGTTGAGGAAAGCATGGACAGAAACGATTCTGCAGACCGTCCCCTCGGGCCCGCCGAGGCCGAACCCATCTACCGGAACCTGGTCCGGCTGTGGGTCGCCCAGCGGCGTACCGTCCCGGGCTCCCCGGTCCCCCGGCCGCGGCAGTCCCGCGGCGGCGGGCGCCCCGCGCCGTCCGACGGGCCGAGACCCCGGACCGGCGGGGCCGGCG
>NZ_JAIZ01000543.1:10069-16182 GCF_000710465.2 Kitasatospora sp. MBT63
GCGGAGCGCGGCGACGACGGATGACCGGCCGGCGAGAGCCGCCGGCCCGCGGATTCACCGGTCCCCCCGGCCGGCGCCCACCAATTCCTTGCGGAGCCTCACCCTGGCGCGGTATCCGAGCGTCTTGACCGCCCCCACCCGCCGGCCGGTCAAGCGGGAGATCTCCTCGGACGTCAGACCCTCCCAGTAGCGCATTCGCAGCATCTCCCGCTGGGCGGCGGTCAATTTTGTCATGGCAATAGCCAGCCTGGCCGCATCGGCCGCGCCGTCGAATGCCGCGATGACCGCGCTCTCCACGCGCACTCCCGCATCCATCTCGGGCATCTCGAGAACCAGCACCTCGGCAATGGACGACCTCCGCCGTACATGATCCTTCAGCAGATTCTTCGCAATGGTGACCAGCCATGCGGAGAAGTCCGTGCCGGTCCACCGGTATCCGCGGATCGAGCGCATCGCCCGCACGAAGGTCTCCTGCGTCAGGTCCTCGGCGAGTGCTTCGTTCCCCTGCGTCCGGCGCAGGAGATAGGCCAGCAACGGGCCTCGGTGGCGGCGGTACAACTCGCTCCAGGCGGCCGGATCGCCGGCCTGCGCGAGATCGATGAGCATCGACATGCGGTCGACGTTGCTGCGTGTCAGGGCTTCCTCCCCGGTCCGCTCCGACCCCTCTGCGGGGTAGGCGCAGACGCTAACACCCTTGCACGCATGCAAGCAAGGAAATCGATAATCCCGAGCCAATCCCCGGTAATCAAGGGGAATCCCGTACAGGCTTGCATGCGCGCAAGGTGAATGGCCGCTCCGTGGCGGCGCGGTAGTCTGCCCGCATGCCACCCACCATTGACGAAGATCCCGGACGCTCCACGGCCCGCCGTTTCGGTGCGGCCGTCCACGAGGCCGCCGAACGCGCGGGATACGATCTGCGCCCCGGCGCGGGCGGCCGGGCCGCGCTCGCCAAGGACGTCGGAATGAGCGCGTCAGCCGTGGGCCGGATGCTGCGGGGGGACACGCTCCCCCGTCCGTCGCAGTTCGAGCAGATCGCCTACGCGGTACATGTCGAACTGCGGGACCTCTTGGTCCGCGGCGGCGTTATTTCCCGAGATTCCGCCAACAGCCTTCCGTTGAGAGTACGCTCACAGGCCATCAGCCCAGAGGAAGCGGCCGACGCCTGGGGCATTACCGACCCCGTGATCCGGAAATTCCTGCTCGCCACCATCTCGCAGGCGATCACCATGCAGCACGGGCAACGGGAGGAGAATGCGGGCTGACGTCGTGCCGGAATGAGGTGAAGGTCAGCGTGGCCAGATTCGCACCAACCGTCGTCAGAGTCTCGATGTCCGTTCTCGGCCTGGCGCTCGCCGTCGTGGCGGGCCGCGAGACGCCCTGGATCCCCCCGCTGACCGGCTTCCTGTTCGCGGTCCTGACCGCCACCGAACTCGCCCTCGCCAAGGTCCGCCACTGGGTCCACCGGGCCGACGACCAGCTCCACACCCAGCTGGCCTTCGTGCTCTCCGAGCAGTCGAGGGCCGCCGCGGAGCACGACGCCCTCGCCCTGGACCTGGCCGCCCTCGGACGGCAGATCCAGGAGCAGCAGCGGCAGCGCAACGGGGTGGACTCCCTGCTGGGGCTGCTCCTGACAGCCAGGGACGACCTCACGGAGGCCCGCCGGGCCGCCGCGGCCACCACCGCCGACTACGCCGACCTCTCCTCGGACTGGAACGGCCTGGTCCAGGAGGTGATGCGGGACGGCACCCCGCTCCCGGTCCCCCCGGCCAGAACCACCCCGGACACCACCCGCCCCCCGGCCCACGACTGACGACGCCCGGCGGGCACGGCAGGCGCGGCGGGGCGTCGGCGGGGCGTCGGCGGAGCGGGCTGGATTCGGAGCTGCGGAGGCGGGCGGGACCGCCCGGCCGGGGCCCCGGTCTCCGATCGACCGCTCCGGGCACCTCTGCTCGTTCCCGGGCCGGTCTCCCGCGCCGTTCACGAGGGCCACGGTGGCGGGACCGCTAAGCGTCCCCCGACGGTGGCCTGATGTCCCGTCCGCCCGCTCAGGGGGCGCAGGGCCCGAGGTCGCCGATCACCCCGACGCGGAAGCCGAGCCACGGGTAGGTGTGGCTGAAGAAGGGGTTGTCCTGCGGCTGGAGACCCACCGCGGAGGGCCACATCTGGTACGCCGGGGCGTTGGACACCCCGCCGTGTTCCCGGCGCCAGACCCGTGCGGAGTCCCCGCCGGCCGGGGGCGGGGTGATGGTGTCGGTCCACTCGACCGCGTTGCCGCCCTGGTCGAGGGTGCCCCAGGGCGAGGTGGTCCTGGCCTGGCCGACGGTGCTGAGGCTGCCCTGGTAGAGCATCCGGTACGCGATGGGGTCCAGCCCGAAGGGGTTGACGGTCGCGCAGGTGACGGGCTGCACCTGGCCCGGGCACCAGCTCGGAGCGGGCAGGTTGCTCGCGTGGTACGAGGCCAGCGGCTGGGTGGCCGCGTTGGTGACGTCGCCGGTGGCGGGGTCGAGGACGGTGGGCGCGGGTGCGGTGGCGTCGCCGTCCCCGAAGACACCGGGGTTGGTGGGGTACTTCCAGTAGGAGTAGGTGCCGCCGCCGCTCGGGTCGTAGTACGCCGCCTTGATCCACTCGTCCTGGCTCGGGACGACGAAGCCGGAGTCCTGCGCGCGGGTGGCATCGGGGCGGGCGAGGTCGTACATGCCGCGCTCGGTCTGCGGCGAGAGTTCGACCTGGTAGCTGACGTAGTCGTGCCCGTCCCGGACGCCGGACTGCCGGGAGACCAGCCGGCCGTTGTGGAGCGAGTTGACGAAGCGGGCCGCCTTGAGGAAGTCGGCGAAGCCGTACGGCTTGTCCGCCCACTCGGGGTACGCCACGGTGTAGTGGTGGCCGTCGGCCGCCGCGGCGGAGAACTCGATCGGGCCGTACTTGGGCCACGCCGAGGAGCTCTCGCTCCGGTCGTACAGGCCGTGCGGGTCCCGTCCCCGGCGGTCGGCCGTGTTCAGGAAGGCCACCCACTGTCCGATGGTGACCTCGAACTCCCCGATCTCGTACGGGTCGCGGACGCCGCCGACCATCAGGCACCCGGAGGTGTCCGGTGGCGCGTCGGCGCAGGTCCGGTAGATCGCGTCGGTGAACGGGACGACGGCGACCGCCGGGTTCCCCGGGGCGCCGACCTTCACGGTCGTCACGGTCACCACCTCGCCCCGGACTCCCCCGGGCGTACCGGGCTCCGAGGCCGCGGCGACCGCGGACGGGGCGAGCAGCACCGAGACCCCGCAGGCGGCCAGGGCAGCCCTGCCGAGTCGGGTACGGCTGACGGCTACCTGCATGGTCGTTCCCTTTCGGCCACGGCGGACCTCCGCCGGATCCGGCGCTGCGGTGCGGAGGGATTCGGCGGCCGGTCCCGGCCGCGAGTGGTCCCACGCTAGGACAGCGACCACGCTCCGCGGTCGAAGCATCGCGGGAGGGAGGGGAAATGTTCGCCCGTGCGACGGCCCGCCCGCGCTGCAGCCCGCGTCCGCGGGTGCGGGCCGTTCACTCGTTCGTGTCGCCGGGGTGTCGTCCGCGGTGGCGGGCGACAGGCGTGGACCACCATGTGTGCTGTCCCGCTGGAGGCGAACGCGGGCCCGCCGTCGACGGGAGAGCGCCGTGCCCCGCAGCCACCCCCGGCCCCCGCGCCCGCCGGAGCGCGGTCGCCGATGCCCCGGGCGCGGTGGCCCGTGAGGCTGGCCATCGACCGGGAGTCACCCGATCTGCCCGCCGTCGAACAGGCGGTCTGCACCGAGCTGGCGGCCGTCGACGCCGGGCCCGAGGTCTGCAACCAGGTGCTGGTGGCGATCCTGGAGGCGGTCGCCAACGCCCTGCGGCACGGCCGCACCCTCGACGGCGCCGGGCGTCCCGTCCTGCTGGACCTCGAGGTCTCGGACGGCCGGATCACCGCGACGGTCACCGACGACGGCCCGGGCTTCGACCCGGCCGCCTGTCCCGACCCCCGCGCGCCCGAGCGGCTGCTGCTCCCGGGCGGCCGGGGACTGCTGCTGATGCGCCACTACATGGACAGCGTCGACCACGCCTTCCCGCCCGGTGGGGGCACGGTCGTGACGCTGCGCCGTTCCGTCCCCGCCGCGGGCCCGGAGGCGGAGGATCCCCGCCGCCGGGAGGACCGCGGCTGAGGCCAGGGTCCGGGCAGGCGCGGTCGTGGTGACCGGCCGGCGGGACGACGGACCGTCAGGCCCGGTGTCCGCAGGGGCCGTACCGGTCGGTCCCGTCGCTCAGCTCCGTACCAGCCGTTCGGCGTGCTCGGCCTCGTCCGGCCGGATCGCGCCGGGCCGGGAGCCGGCGGGCCGCCAGCGGGTCGTGACGCCGTCCGGGCCTTCCAGCGCTCCGCCGCGCAGCGCCGCCTCGATCCGCTCGCGGACCTCCGCCTCGGCGGCCGGTTCGGCCGCGAAGAGCACCCGCAGCCGTACCCGGGCGTCGGTGGACGGCTCGACGGCGGTGTGGTGGGGGGCGAGTGGGCACGGCGGTTCGTGGTCCCAGTGCCCGCACAGCGCGACGGTGACGGCGGCCCCGAGGGCCCGGACGTCGCCGCCCGCCGCCAGTACCACGACCGCCTCATGGACGTAGGCCCTGCGCATCCGCCCAGTATCCCCCCGTCCGCCGTCGGTGCGGCCTGCCAGGATGGCGGCATGTCGAACGAACCCCGGACCTGGTCCGGCGATCTGCACCCGGACCTGCTGGCGGCGAAGGCCCGGGTCTACGACCCGGCCGGGCTGGCGTGCTCCCCGCCGGTGGCGGAGGCGGAGAGCGCGCAGTACGCGGCGTACGGGTTCGACCTGGACGGCCGCGCGGTGCGGTTCCGGGCGGCGCGGACCACTCCGGCCAAGGCGGGCCAGTTCGTCACGGTGTGGAAGCGGCCCGATCCGCGCGGGCCGATCCGGCCCTTCGACACCGCCGACGACCTCGACCTGGTGGTGATCAGTTCGCGGGACGGCGGGCAGTTCGGGCAGTTCGTCCTCCCGTGCGCGGCGCTGGGCGAGCGGGACGTCCTGTCCCGTGACGGGGTGGGCGGGAAGCGGGCGTTCCGGGTCTACCCGCCGTGGGTCACCACGACCAACCGCCAGGCCCGCGCCGCCCAGGCCTGGCAGCTGGAGTTCTTCCTGCCGGTCCCCGAAGGGGGCCCCGTCGACCTGGTCCGGGCGCGGGCGCTGTACCGCGCGCGGGACTGACCCGGGGCCGCAAGGGGCGGTCCGCATGCCCGTGCCCGGGGCCCGGGCTCAGCGCCCCGGGCTCAGCGCCTGGCGCGGATGCCGTCGAGGGCGATGCCGAGCACCCGGTCGCGCTGTTCGTCGTCGGGGAAGGCGACCGTACTGACGCCGGAGACGAGGCGCAGCAGGTCGTCGATGTCCATGTCAGGGCGTACCTCGCCGGCCTCCTGGGCGCGGGTCAGCAGGGGCGTGCCGGCGTCGTACATGGACTGGCGGCAGGCCAGGAAGACGTCGGTCTCCTCGCCCGCCAGGGCCTCGCGGATGGCGCGCTTGGTGAGGGCGTAGGAGACGAAGCGGCGCAGCCAGGCGGCCAGTGCCTCCCACGGCGGCTCGCCGGCGAGCTCGGCGGCGACCACGCCGAGGTCGTTGACCTCGTTGGCGTAGACGGTTTCGAAGAGGTGCCGGCGGGTGGGGAAGTTGCGGTAGAGGGTGCCGATGCCGACGCCGGCGCGGCGGGCGATGTCCTCCAAGGAGGCGTCGGCGCCGTGTTCGGCGAAGGCGTCGCGGGCGGCGGCGAGCAGCGCGTCGAAGTTGCGCGCGGCGTCGGCGCGGCGCGGGCGCTGGGCCGCGAGGAACTCGTGGACGACGACCTGTTCCGGCACGCGGACCTCATCTCGGACACCCGGCTTGAACCGGAGGGGTGCCTCCGCTAATCTGGAGGCATGCCTCAACTTTACCAGTGAGGCCCCGACCTCGCCCTGCCGCCGTCCGGCCGGGATCCCCCGCACACCGCCGGGCCGGTTCCGGCCCGCGGACCGCCCGCCCGCTGCCGCCCGCGGTCGGTCCGCCCCCGCATGCCCCGCGCGCCCGGCCCCGGTCCGACCTGCCGCTCGATCCTCCGTTCCGCCCTCC
>NZ_JAIZ01000544.1 GCF_000710465.2 Kitasatospora sp. MBT63
CCGCCGCCAGCCCGCCGATGCTGGCCCGTCCGCTGATGCTGCAGCGCGCGCTGCGCCCGCTCAAGCGCCGGGTCGCGCACCCCCGGCGCCGCCTGCTGGACGAGGCCGCCACCGCCGACCGGCTCGCCGAGGCACTGCGCTCCCCGGAACGGCCCCGCGGGCCGGCCGCGCCGCGTGATGCCGCCGCACCGCGCGAGGGCAGCGGGCTGCGCTGGCTGCCGGTGCTGCGCCCGGACACCGAGCGCTGGCTCGACGTCCACCTGGTCCTGGACTGCGGCCCGACCATGGCGATGTGGCGTCCGCTCGCCCGCGAACTGCGCGGCGTGCTCCAGCAGACCGGCGCCTTCCGGACGGTGGAGACCGCCCGGCTCGGCGCCGACGGCGCCCTGACCGAGTGCCGGCCGACCGACGGCCGCAGCGCCGTGCTGGTGCTGAGCGACTGCATGGGCCCGCAGTGGCGGCCCGGCGCGGCGGGCGACCGCTGGCACCGCACCATGCTGGGCCTGGCCCGCCGGGTGCCGGTCGCCGTGGTGCAGCCGCTGCCCGAGCGGCTGTGGCCGCTGGCGGCGGTACCGGCCGCCGCCGGGGAGTTCACCGCATCGGAGGCCGGCCAGCCGGCCGCCGGGTACGGCTTCGCCCCGGCCGCCGCAGCCCGGCCGCCCGGCACGGTCGCCCTGCCGGTGCTGGAACCCTCGGCCAACTGGCTGGCCAACTGGGCCCAGCTGGTGGGCAGTCCGACCGGCGGACGGGTCTTCGGCGCGGCGCTGCTGGTCGGCGCCGACCGGTGCGGCGCCGAGGGCGGCGCGGGTCCGGAGCCGGAGGAGCTGACCGCCGAGGAACTGGTGCTGCGGTTCCGTTCCACCGCCTCCCGGGAGGCCTTCGCGCTGGCCGGGCTGACCGCGCTGACCACCCCGGCGCTGCCGGTGATGCGGCTGCTCCAGCGGGCCGGGTTCGCCCGCCCGCAGCCGCAGCACCTGGCCGAGATCGTGGTCAGCGGGCTGCTGCGGGAGCACACCGGACGCCAGGGCTACTACGACTTCCGGGCCGGGGTGCGGGACGTCCTGCTGGGTACCGTGCCGCGTTCGCTGGCGCACCAGGCCGTCGAACTGCTGACCAGGATCGGCGGCGAGCTGGCCGACGCCTCCGGCCGCGGCGCCGCCCGCAGTCCGTTCCCGGCGCTGGCCCCCACCGACCGCGGCGGCATGGCGGCACTGCTGGAACAGCGCCCGTTCGCGCTGGTCGACCCGGACGCGCTGGACCTGCTCGGGGCCCGGGGCCGCGCCGAGTTCCGGCCCTTCGACCGGGCCGGGGCCGACGGCCGGACCCAGGGCCAGGACCGCGGCCAGGACCGGGACCGCACGTCCGGTCCCGGGCAGCCGGCCGGGCGGACCCCGGGCGCCGCCCACCGCCCGGGCACCCCGCAGCCCCCGGCCGCGGCACCGGCCGCCGAGGGGCTGCCCGACCCGGAGCGCTCCCGGGCGGTGCTGCTGCTCACCACGGCCCGGCAGGACCCGGGTGAGCCGCGCACCCCCGACGAGTACCGGGCCCTGCGCGAACTGGCCGGGCTGGCGGAGGCGTTGGCCGATCCGTACCTGGTGGGGCTGGACCGGCGGCACATCTGGCTCGGCGAGGACGACCCGGAGGGTTTCCTGCGGGCGCTGCGCCGGGCCGCCCAGGAGGCCGAGGACGCGCTGATCGTCCATCTCGGCGGTCCGGCGCCGCTGCCGGGGACCGAGCCGGCGACCCCCGCCGGGGAGCGGGTGCCCGCGGTGGGCTGGCAGGCGGTGGCGGCGGTGGTGGCGGGTGCGGCGGCCGCCAAGCGGCTGCTGATCCTGGACGGCTCGGCCGAGCCGTCGGCGGAGGCGCCGCCCGCCCCGGCGGTGCAGCTGGACGGGCACCTGGTGATGGGGGTGCGGGATCCGGCCGAGCGTTCGGTGGCGGGCTGCCTGGCCGCCGCACTGCGGCAGGGCGACCCCGCGCTGCCACGGGAGTTGACGGCCAGTCAGGTGATCTCGCTGGCGCTGTTCGAGCAGCCCGCGCCGTCGTTCGGGGTCCGGGAGCCGGACGGCGGGCGGACCTTCCCGCTGTCGCGCAACGCGGCGCTGCCGCTGGGTCTCGGGCCGGCCGCGGTGCGGCCCTCGCACGGCGGCGGCCGGTGGCGCGAGGTGCAGCCGCTGGAGGTCCCGCGGCCGTACTTCTTCCTGAGCTACGCGCGCGGCCCGGCGGCCGGGCGCTGGGTGGAGCAGCTGTTCGACGACCTGAGCGAGGAGGTGCTGCAGCTCACCGACCTGCCGACGGCGGTCCCGGCGGGGTTCGCCGACCGCGGTTCGGAGCTGGACAGCTGGGCCCGCTGGCAGATCACCGAGGCGCTGGCGGGCTGCCGGGTCTTCGTCCCGCTGTACTCGCCGCAGTACTTCGCCGACGACCGCTGCGGCCGGGAGTGGTACGGCTTCGCCCGGCGGGCCGAGCGCGCGCCGAGGGCGGCGGCCGGCTGGTCGAGCGGGATCGTGCCGGTGCAGTGGCTGCCGACCGAGCCGGCGCTGCTGCCGGAGCCGGCCCGGCGGCTCGGCCTGGAGCACGTCGGCCCGGGGCCGGACCCGCTGGGCGGCGGCCTGTACGGGCTGATGCGCACCGGCCGGTCCCGGGGCCGCTACGAGCTGACGGTGCACCGGCTGGCGGTACGGATCGTCCAGGTCGCGCACGAGACCCGGATCCCGGCCGCCCGGCCGCTGTCCTGGGAGACGCTGGAGAACGCCTTCGCTACGTCACCGCCCCCCGCCGGCTGAAGCGCTCCTCGCGCCACTCGCCGCTGTCCAGCACCTCGGCGAGGTGCCGGGCGGCGTCGAAGACGTCGGTGTACGAGAGGTAGAGCGGGGTGAAGCCGAACCGCAGCAGGTCGGGCGCGCGGAAGTCGCCGATCACCCCGCGCGCGATCAGCGCCTGCATCACGGCGTAGCCGTCCGGGTGCCGCAGCGAGACCTGGCTGCCGCGGCGGGCGTCCTCGGCCGGGGTGACGGACGGCAGGCCGAGCGGCGCCACCAGGTCGAGGAACAGGCCGCTCAGCGCGAGGCTCTTGGCCCGTACGGCGTGCAGGTCGGCCTTCTCCCAGACGTCCAGGCTGGCCTCCAGGGCGCCCATCCCGAGCAGCGGGGGCGTGCCGGTCAGGAAGCGCCGCACGCCGTCGACGGGGGCGTAGCCGGGCTCGAAGGCGAACGGCCGGGCGTGCCCGAACCAGCCGCTGAGCGGCTGCCGGGCGTCGGCCTGGTGGCGTTCGGCGGCGTACAGGAAGGCGGGCGCGCCGGGGCCGCCGTTGAGGTACTTGTAGGTGCAGCCGACGGCGAAGTCGACCCCGCAGTCGTCCAGGGTGACCGGCAGGGCGCCGGCGCTGTGGCACAGGTCCCAGATCATCAGGGCCCCGGCGCGGTGCACCTGTTCGGTGATCGCGGCCATGTCCAGCAGTTCGCCGGTTCGGTAGTCGACGTGCGACAGCACCACGGCCGCGACCTGCTCGTCGAGCAGCCGGCCGAGGTCGGCGGCGGTCGGCAGCAGGAGCGGCTCCACGCCGTCGAACAGGGCGGTCGCGCCCTCGGTGATGTACAGGTCGGTGGGGAAGGCGCCGTGCTCGGCGAGCACGGCGGTGCGGCCGGGACGCAGCCGCAGGGCCGCGCCGAGCACCTTGAACAGGTTGACCGAGGTGGAGTCGCAGACCACCAGCTGCCCGGGCGCGGCACCGACCAGCGGTGCGATCCGCTCGCCGAGGCCCTGCGGCAGCTGGTACCAGCCGGCGTCGTTCCAGCTGCGGATCAGGCCCTCGCCCCACTCCAGCTCGACCATCCGGCGGATCCGGTCCGAGGTGCCGCGGGGCAGCGCGCCCAGCGAGTTGCCGTCCAGGTAGAGCACACCGGCGGGCAGCGCGAACTCCTCGCGCAGGTGGGCCAGCGGGTCGGCGGCGTCCAGCGCGGCGCAGTCGGCGCGGGTGGCGGTCACAGGGCGTTCCTCACGTTCCACAGCTCGGGGAAGACGTCCTGGTCGGCGGACTGCTTCAGCCAGTTCAGGCCGCTGGAACCGCCGGTGCCGGGCTTGGCGCCCATCGAGCGCTTGACCGCGGCGTAGTGCCGCTGCCGCCAGCGGGTGACCCGCTCGGCGGTGTCCAGCAGGGCCTCGCCGAGCCGGGCCAGCTCGGCCAGCTCCGGGTCCGAGTAGACGGTGTGCCAGGCCTGCTCGACCTGCTCGCTGGGCCGGTGGCGGGCGGGGACGGGCCGGTGCGGCGCCGCGACGCCGCGCCGGTCCAGCAGCGCCAGCGCGTCGTCGTACAGGCTGGGGGCGTGCAGCGCGGCGGCGAGGTCGGCGTGGGTGGCCGGGGACTGCTCGTACATCCGCAGCAGCGACTCGCTCTTGTTGCCGAGCAGGAACTCCAGCCGCAGGAAGGCGGAGGACTGGAAGCCGGAGGCCTCGCCGAGCACCGAGCGGAAGCCGTTGAACTCGGCCGGGGTCATGGTGGCCAGCAGGTCCCAGGAGGAGACCAGCACGTCCTGGACGTGGGCGCCGCGCCCCAGGGCGGCGAGCGCGGCGGTCAGATCGTCCTCGCGCAGCGCGTGCTGGGCGGAGGTCCACTCGTGCTGCAGCAGGTCGAAGAGCAGCTCCATCACCTGGGTGGTGATGATGAACGACAGCTCGGCCGGCACCTTGCTGCGCGGCTGCTGGAGGCTGTGCAGCGTGTCGAGGTGGACGTAGCGGGCGTACGGGGTGCCGGTGCCCGGCTCCTCCCCGTCGCGGAAGGAGAGGTTCGGCCGGTCTGCGGCGTCCCCATTCATACCGGTTCCTCCTGGAGCGCCTGGGATCGCCCGCCTACCGGCGGGGTGGCACCTATTGTGCGGTGGCGCGCGCTGCTCTTGAATGGGCGACGGGCATCCGATGCGGCTGTCAGCCTTGCGGACGAAAGCCGTTCGCCCGGTTCGGCCTTCCGAACGCAAAGCCGGACTCTGCGAACCGCAACCGCCGGCGGGCGGAGCCGGTGCCTGCCGACCGGAGGGAGCCGTGATGGACGCCGTGGACCGCCTGCTGCTGGCCGAACTGCAGGCCGATGCCCGCCTGTCCTACAACGAGCTCTCCCGCCGGGTGAACCTCTCCGCGCCGGCCGTCGCCGAACGGGTCCGCCGGCTGGAGGCCGACGGGGTGATCGCCGGGTACCACGCGCACATCGACCCGGCCCGGGCCGGGGTGGCCGTGATGGCCCTGGTGTCGATCCAGTGCTACGGCCCGCGCTGCCTGCTGCGGGACCCGGCGGTGCCGGACTGGCCCGAGGTCCTCCAACTGCACCGGGTGACCGGCGGCGCCTGCTGCACCCTGCTGATCGGGGTCGCCGACATGGCCGCCTTCGAGCGGCTGATCGACCGGCTGGCCGGCTACGGCCAGCCGGCCAGCTCGATGATCCTCTCCAGCCCGGTGCCCTGGCGCCCGCTGATCGCCCCGGGCTGAGCGGCCCGTCCCCGCACGCTCCGCCCCCGGAGCTCCGTCCGGGAGGCGCCCCCGGCTCGGACGCACCGCCGAATCGCCCAGGTGCGACCCAGTACGTGGGCGTTTCGCCGGCCCGCCCGGCCGGGCGCCCACCGCCGCGCGCTGATCCGACGCGAACGGTGGGACAGGCCCTACCCTGCCGCCATGACGATCACCGACGACCGCACCCTCCCCGCAGCCCTGGCCGAGGTGGCCGGGTCCGCCTTCGACTACGCCGAGGACGGCATCGACTACGAGCCGTTCGACGCCTTCCTGGCGGCCGAGGAGACCGCCGACTGGCTGCTGTCCTGGACCGGGAACCCCGAGGCCGACGCCGCCGCGTTCCGGGTGTTCGGCCAGGACGGCACCGGCGGCTACGCCGCCTTCTGGCTGGTGCGCCCGGGCCGGCCGGTGGCCGAGCAGCCGGTGGTCTTCCTCGGCTCCGAGGGCGAGGCGGGGGTGGCGGCCGGTTCGCTGGCCGACCTGCTGTGGCTGCTGGCCGCCGGGCTCGGCCCGCTGGAGGCGGTCGAGTACCCGGACCGGCCGGAGCACCCGATGCCCGCGCTGGCCGCGATCGCCGAACGCCACGCGCCCGGTGCCCGGCGTCCCGCGGCGGAGATCGTCGCCGCCGCGCAGGCCGAGTTCCCCGGTTTCGAGGAGTACGTCGACGGCCTCTGCGGCTGACGGCCGGGCCCGCCCGCAGGCCGCTCAGCCGATGTACGCCTGGGCGTCGATCTCCACCAGCATCGCCTCGTGCGGCAGTTCCACGAAGACGGTGGTGCGGCAGGGCTTCACCCCGCCCTCGGGCAGGTGACGCGCGATGAACTCGCCGTACACCTCGTTCATCGGGCCGAAGTCCTCCCGCTTGGTCAGGTAGACCCGGAACATCAGCACGTCCTCGACGGTCGCGCCGCCCGCCTCCAGTACCGCCCGGACGTTCTCCAGGGTCCGCAGGGTCTGCGCCTTCACGTCCCCCGGGTACAGGTACGCGGAGGTGGCCGGGTCCTGCGGGCCCTGCCCGGAGACCTGCAGCAGCGGCCCCTTGCGGACGCCCTGGGAGAACACCCAGGCGGGGGCGGGCGCGCCGTCGGTACGGACCTCGGTCTTCATCTGCATCGCTCCTGTCGGTCGGTCGGTCGGTCAGCCGGCGGCCCGGTGGCCGCAGTCGGCGGAGATGGCGGCGGCGGTGGCCAGCAGCTGCGGCAGCAGCGCCAGCACCCCCTCGTACGGCAGCAGCACGTCCGGCACCGACAGCGAGGCGGCCGCGACCACCCGGCCGGTGGCGTCCCGGACGGGTGCGGCCACGCAGTTGATGAACGACTCGTGCTCGGCCCGGTCCCGGGCCCAGCCCCGCTCGGCCACCCGGTCCAGTTCGGCCAGCAGCGCCTCGGGCGTGGTCAGGGTGTTCGCGGTGAACGGCGTCAGCTCGATCCCCGCCACCACCCTGCGCCGCTCGGCCAAGGGGAGCCCGGCCAGCAGCACCTTGGACACCGCGGCGCAGTGCAGCGCGGCCCGCAGCCCGATCCGCGAGTACATCCGCACCGGGTGCCGGGAGTCGTACTTGTCGATGTAGACCACCTCGCCGCCCTCGTAGGCGGCCAGGTGCACGGTCTGGCCGGTGGCCGCGTTCAGCTCGCGCAGGTGGCCGGCGGCCACCGTCCGTACCCCGCGCTGCTCCAGCGCCTGGCCGGCCAGCGCGAACAGCTGCGGGCCCAGCCGGTAGCGGTGGGCGGCGTCGCGCTGCACCACCCGGGCCTCCTCCATCGGCCGCAGCAGCCGCAGCGCGGTGCTCTTGTGCGCGTCCAGGACGGCCGCCAGCTGCTCCAGGGTCCGTTCGCCCTCGGCGAGTTCGGCCAGCAGGCGCATCGCGCGGGCGACCGTCGTGCTGCTCACCGGGCGCCGCCCGGGTGGAAGCCGGCCGCGTCCACCCGGACGGCGGCCCAGCCGGCCTCGTCCGCGGCCAGCAGCCGCTCGACCGTCTCCGGCGGCGGCGGGACGGCTAGGTCGCCCCGGTGGGTCAGCGCCGCGGCCGCGGTCAGGTGCCCGAGCCGCAGCCGGCCGCGTTCGGGCAGGCCGCGCAGGACGCCCGCCAGGTAGCCGGCGGCGAAGCCGTCCCCGGCGCCGGTCGGCTCCACCACCTCGACCCGCAGGGCGGGTTCGGCGAGGGCGGAGCCGTCCGGCGCGATGGCGGTCGAGCGGTGGCCGTCGTCCTTGAGCACCAGCACCTCGGGCCGCGGCAGCAGCCTGCGCAGGGCCTCCGGGTCGTCGGTGCCGAGCACCTCGCGGGCCTCGTCGGCGCCCAGCAGCACGATCTGCGAGCCGTTCATCAGGAACCGCAGCGCCTGCCGGTCCCGGCCGGCCCACAGGGCGGGCCGCCAGTTCAGGTCGAAGCTGATCCGGCGGCCCGGTACCGCCAGCAGTGAGCGCACCAGCCGGTGGCAGCTGTCGGAGAGCGCGGGGGTGATGCCGGTCAGGTGGATCAGCCGGGCGCCGTCCAGCAGCGGCGCGGCCACCGGGTCGGCCAGCACCTCGGGGCCCATCGCGGAGGCGGCCGAGCCGCGCCGGTAGTAGTGCAGGCGGCTGCGGCCGGCGCCCAGGTCGTACGGGTGCCCGTCGCCCGCGCCGGTCTCCTTGAGGTAGAGGCCGGTGGGGCGGTCGGGGTCGACGGACACCGCCGAGGTGTCGACGCCGTGCGCGGCGATCCGGGCCACCAGGCTGCGGCCGAGGCCGTCCGCGCCGACCCGGCTGATCCAGGCGGCGCCGACGCCGAGCGCGGCCAGGGCGCAGGCGACGTTGGACTCCGCGCCGCCGAAGCCGCGCCGGAAGGTCTCGGCGTCCTCCAGCGGGCCGGTCCGTTCCGGCATCAGCACGGCCATCGACTCACCGAGACAGACGGCGGCGGGGGTGGTCACCGGGCGGCTCCAGACGGGCGGGGGCGGGGTCGTTGACCAGTGGTCTGGACCTGAGGTTAGATCACGTCCACAAGCTGTGCAACGACCGTTGCGGAAAACGCAACAGAGAAGGGGTGGCCCCGGTGGAGTCCATCGACCGCGCCAGGGTGGCGGCGCTCGCCGAGGAGCGGCTGGACTGGCGGTTCAAGGCCGTGCCGGCCGCTGCCGCGGGCCGCACCGTCGCCGAGTACCTGGCCACCGGCCCGACCCTGGACGACCTCGGCACCCCGCTGGTCACCCTCGACGCGGGCGCCCTCGACCACAACCTGCGCACCATGGCGGGCTGGTGCGAACGCGCCGGGGTGGAGCTCGCCCCGCACGGCAAGACCTCGATGGCCCCCGCGCTGTGGCAGCGCCACCTCGACGCCGGGGCCGTCGCGATCACCCTGGCCAACCTGCCGCAGCTGCGCGTCGGCCGCGCCTTCGGCCTGCGCCGGATCCACCTGGCCAACTCCCTGCTCGACCCGGCCGGCCTGCGCTGGCTGGCCGGTGAACTGGCCGCCGACCCGGAGTTCCGGTTCGCCTGCTGGGTCGACTCCACCGACTCCGTCGCCCTGATGGACCGGGCGCTGCGCGGCGCCCCGGCCCCGGTCGACGTCTGCGTCGAACTCGGTGCCCGCGGCGGCCGGACCGGCGCCCGCACCGTCGCCGAGGCCGTCGAGGTGGCCGACGCCGTGCTCGCCTCGCCCGGCCTGCGGCTGGCCGGCGTCAGCGGCTACGAGGGACCGCTCGGCCCGGACGGCTCGGACGACTCGGTCGCCACCGTCATCCGCTACCTGGCGCACCTCGCGGAGCTGCACCACGAGCTGACCGGCCGGTACGAGACCGAGGAGGTCTGGGTCACGGCCGGCGGCAGCGCCTTCTTCGACACTGTCGCGGACCACCTCGCGCCGCTGGCCGGGCCGCGCACCCGGGTGGTGCTGCGCTCCGGCGCGTACGCCGCCCACGACGACGGCTTCTACCGCGGCATCTCGCCGTTCGGCCGGACCCCGGACTCCGAACCCTTCCGGGCCGCCCTGCACGGCTGGGCCCGGGTGGTCTCCCGGCCCGAGCCCGCCCTCGCCCTGCTGGACGGCGGCCGCCGTGACCTGCCGTACGACCTGGGCCTGCCGAAGCCCCAACTGGTGCGCGGCCGGGGCCCGCTGACCGGCGCCGTCAGCGCGCTCAACGACCAGCACGCGTTCCTGCGCGACGCCGACGTGCGGATCGGCGACGTCGTGCGGCTCGGCATCTCGCACCCGTGCACCGCCTTCGACAAGTGGACCCTGATCCCGGTGCTCGACTCCGCCGACGCCGAAGTCCCGCGCGTGGTGGACCTGGTGAGGACCTTCTTCTGATGCCGGACCTGCTGATCCGGGGTGCCTGGATCATCGACGGCACCGGAGCCGGGCGCCGCCGCGCCGACCTCGCCGTCACCGGCGGCGTGATCACCGAACCCGACGGCGCCCCCGCCGCCCGCACCATCGACGCCGACGGACTGGTGCTGGCCCCCGGCTTCATCGACATGCACGCCCACTCCGACCTGGCCGTCCTCACCGAGCCGGCGCACCTCGCCAAGGTCGGCCAGGGCGTCACCTCGGAGGTGCTCGGCCAGGACGGCCTGTCCTACGCACCGGTGGACGACGACACCCTGGACCGGCTGCGCCGCCAACTCGCCGGCTGGAACGGCGATCCGGACGGCCTCGCCTGGGACTGGCGCACCGTCGGCCAGTACCTGGACCGCCTGGACGCCTCCGGCCTCGCCGCCAACGCCTGCTACCTGGTCCCGCACGGCACCCTGCGCGCCCTGGCCGTCGGCTGGGAGGACCGGCCCGCCACCGCGGCGGAGCTCGCCCGGATGCGGACGCTGCTCGCCCAGGGCCTGCGCGAGGGCGCGGTCGGCCTGTCCAGCGGACTCACCTACACCCCCGGCATGTACGCCCCGACCGCCGAACTCACCGAGCTGTGCCGGGTGGTGGCCGCGTACGGCGGCTACCACTGCCCGCACACCCGCTCGTACGGCGCCGGGGCGCTGGCCGCCTACGCCGAGATGATCGAGGTCTCCCGGCGCAGCGGCGCCCCGCTCCACCTCACCCACGCCACCATGAACTTCGGCGTCAACGCGGGCCGCGCCGAGGAGTTCCTGGCGCTGGTGGACGCCGCACTGGCCGACGGCCTGGACATCAGCCTGGACAGCTACCCGTACCTGCCGGGCTCCACCACGCTGGCCGCGCTGCTGCCCTCCTGGTCCACCGAGGGCGGCCCGGACCGCACCCTGGAACGGCTGGCCGACCCGGCCGCCCGGGCGCGGATCCGGGTCGACATGGAGGAGTCCGGCAGCGACGGCTGCCACGGGGTGGTCGCCGACTGGGCCACCGTCCAGATCTCGGGGGTGCGCGACCCGCGCCTGGCCGACCGGGTCGGACGCACCGTCGCCGAGCTGGCCGGCGACGGCGGTGCGACCGAGGCCTTCCTCGACCTGCTGGTGGCCGACCGGCTGGGTACCACCATCCTCCAGCACGTCGGCCACGAACCGAACGTCCGCGCCATCATGCGGCACCGGGTGCACACCGCGGGCAGCGACGGGCTGCTCACCGGCGCCCGCCCGCACCCCCGGGCCTGGGGCACCTTCCCGCGCTACCTCGGCCACTACGCCCGCGAGTTGGGCGTGCTCACGCTGGAGGGGGCGGTGGCCAGGATGACCGGCCGGCCGGCCCGCCGGCTCGGTCTGCACCGGCGCGGGCTGATCCGCCGGGGGTACGCCGCCGACCTGGTGCTGTTCGATCCGCTGACGGTCCGTGACACCGCCACCTTCGAGGCACCGCGGCGGCCCGCGGCCGGCCTCCCGTACGTGTTCGTCAACGGCACCGCCGTGATCGACGACTCCCGTCCGACCGGCGCCCTGCCGGGCCGCACCCTGCGCCGCCGAACCACCGGAGAGACCCGATGACCGTCCTTCGTCCGCTCGCCGCGGACCGCGTGATAGCCGTGGTCCGCGCCCCGGCGATCCCCGACGCCGCCGCGCTGTGCGCCGCCCTCGCCGAGGGCGGTATCCGCTGGGTGGAGTTCACCTTCACCACGCCGGGCGTCACGGCGCACCTGCGCCGGGCGACGGCGGCCGGCACCGGCTGCCGGATCGGGGTGGGCACGGTGCTCACCGCCGCCGCGGCCGGGCAGGCCGTCGACGCGGGCGCCGAGTACCTGGTGACGCCGGGGCTGCGGCCCGAGGTGGCGGCGGTGAGCACGGTGCCGGTGATCATGGGCGCGCTGACGCCCACCGAGGTCGCGGCCGCGGTCGACCTGGGCGCGGCCGCGGTCAAGATCTTCCCCGCCCGCGCGTTCGGGCCCGGCTACCTGCGGGACCTGCACGGCCCGTTCCCCGGCACGCCGTTGATCGCCTCCGGCGGGGTGAGTGCCGCCAACGCCGCCGAGTTCCTGGCGGCCGGTGCGCTCGCGGTGTGCGCGGGCAGCGAGGTGGTGACGCCGGCGCTGGTCGCCGCGGGCCGCTGGCGGGAGATCACCGACCGCGCCCGCACCTTCACCGCCGCCCTTCACTGAGCCCGGCCCGGGTTCCGGGCGCGCGGTGGGCCCCGGCGGGGTGAGCGCCGTTGTCGTGCGGCAGCTCGGCGCCGGGGCCGTCCCGGCCCGCACCGCGGCGGGTCCGCCCCCGGTCGGGATGGTTCGGCCACGACTGCCCGGCCGCGCTCCGCCCGGCGGGGTGTTCGGCTCCGCCGCTGTCGACCTTGCCGCCCATGAGCATACCGGGTATACATACTCGGTATGCGCCAGCGCCGGGGCCACCCGGCGGCGCGGCAGGCACCGAGGGGGCGGCCGCGCACAGCACCCGTACGCGAGGAGAACCGAAGAGTGACGACACAGCACAGGGAACCCGGGGGCGCCGTCCTGCACCTGCAGGAGGTGTCCCGGGTGCACGGCCGCGGCGCGGCCCGGGTCCACGCGCTCAGCGGCGTCGACCTGGCCGTCCGCCCCGGCGAGTTCGTCGCGGTGATGGGCCCCAGCGGCTCCGGCAAGTCCACCCTGCTCGCCCTCGCCGGCGGCCTGGACCGGGCCACCTCCGGCCGGGTGGTGATCGAGGGCCGCCCGCTGGGGTCGCTCTCGCGCAACGCCGTCGCCGCCGTCCGCCGCCGCTCGGTCGGCTACGTCTTCCAGGACTTCAACCTGATCCCCGCCCTGACCGCCGCCGAGAACGTCGCCATCCCGCGCGAACTCGACGGCGCCCCGGGCCGGACCGCCCGCACCGAGGCGCTCGCCGCCCTCGACGAACTCGGCATCGCCGAACTCGCCGACCGCTTCCCGGACGAGATGTCCGGCGGCCAGCAGCAGCGGGTGGCCATCGCCCGGGCACTCATCGGCCAGCGCCGCCTGGTCCTCGCCGACGAACCCACCGGCGCCCTCGACTCCGCCACCGGCGAAGCCGTCCTGTCCGTGCTGCGCTCCCGCTGCGCCGCCGGGGCCGCCACCGTCATGGTCACCCACGAACCCCGGCACGCGAACTGGGCGGACCGGGTGGTCGTGCTGCGCGACGGCCGGATCACCGACCCCGCCGAGGCCACCGGCCCCACCGTCCCCGGCGCCCACGGCGGTGCCCGGTGAAGCTCTCCGCCTGGCGGGCCGCCCTGCGGATCGCCCGCCGCGACGCCCTGCGGGCCAAGGGCCGCAGCGCCCTGGTGATCGCCATGGTCGCGCTCCCGGTGCTCGGCGTCACCGCCGCCGACATCACCGCCCGCAGCGGCCGGCTGACCCCGCAGGAACAGGCGACCCGGGTGATGGGCTCCGCCGATGCGTACGTGGCGGCCCGGCAGCCCGGCTGGCGGCTCCAGCAGTCGCCGGACCCGGCCGGTGACGTCCTGGTGCTGTCCAGGAGCGGCGCCAAACCCACCCCGACCGAGGAGGAGGCTGCCCGGGCCGGCCAGCCCCTCGAGCGGCTGGTCGAGGCGGCCCTCCCGCGCGGCGCCGTCCTGCTGCCCGTCGAGACGCCCACCGGCTACGTCGGCACCAGCACCGCCTACGGGCAGCTGCCCGTGCAGACCTACGGCGTCGACCTGGGCGCCCCCGCCGCCCGTGGCCTCACCACCCTGCGCGAGGGCGCCTGGCCGTCCGGCAGCCACGAGGTCGCGGCGACCACCGCCTTCCTGGACCACGCGGGGCTGAAGGTCGGCCAGCAGACCACCCTGGCCGGGACCGCCCAGCCGCTGCGGATCACCGCCGCCGTCGAGTACCCGGGCGACCTGGGCGTCGACCGCCTGATCGGCCGGCCGGGCGAGCTGTCCGGGCTGCTCGAACCCGTCCTGAACGCCGCCGGGCGGTCCACGGCGGGCGACCCGGCCGCCCACGGCTGGCTGGTCACCGTCCCCGGTGGCGGTGGCCTCGGCTGGCAGGACGTGCAGCACGCCAACGCGTACGGCTTCACGGTGGCCTCCCGCACGGTGCTGGCCGACCCGCCGCCGGACCGCGAGGTCCCGCTGTACCGCGACGGCTCCCGCTCCCACACCGAGGCCGTGCTCGCCGCCGACAAGAAGTCCACGGTGGCCGCCACCGTGGTCGGCATGGCCCTGCTGGAGATGGTGCTGCTGGCCGGCCCGGCGTTCGCGGTCGGCGCCCGGCGCTCCCGCCGGCAGCTCGGCCTGATCGCGGCCGGCGGCGGTGAGCGCTCGCACGTACGCGGTGTGGTGCTGGCCGGCGGCGTGGTGCTGGGCGGGGTCGGCGCACTGGCCGGCGCCGGACTCGGCGCCCTCGCGGTGGCCCTCGGCCGGCCCTGGCTGGAGAGCCGGTCAGGTGCCCGCTTCGGCCACTTCGCGGTCGAGCCCGCGGACCTGCTCGGCATCACCGCGATCGGCCTGCTGACGGCCGTCCTCGCGGCGGTCGTCCCGGCCGTCCAGGCGGCCCGGCAGGACGTGGCCGCCTCCCTCGCCGACCGCGGCACCATCCGCCCGCCGGCCCGCTGGCTCACCCTGCTCGGTGCCGCGACGGTGCTGGCCGGCGCGGCGCTCGCGCTGCTCGGCGCCGGCAGCGGCTACCGCACCAGGGTGGTGGCGGCGGGTTCGGTGCTCGCCGAGCTCGGCCTGGTGCTGTGCGTCCCGTTCCTGGTGGGACGGCTCGGCCGGCTCGCCCGGCTGCTCCCGCTCGGCCCCCGGCTGGCGCTGCGCGACGCCGGCCGCCACCGCGGCCGCACCGCGCCC
>NZ_JAIZ01000545.1 GCF_000710465.2 Kitasatospora sp. MBT63
AGCGGCTCCAGCGCCTGCACCGGGTTGCCCTCCAGCCCGGGCGACCGTACCGGCGACCGCCGGCGGCACCGGGGCGTCGAGTACGGCGAGCGCCTCGGCCATCACCGGGGCCGGGACCGGCCGCCGGGCGGGCATCCGACGTACCGCGCCCTCCGAGGAGGCGGACACCAACACCACCGCGTCCTGGTCCTGCCGGTGGACCTGCCGGGTGGGCCCGGCCGTCGGGGGTGCGGCCGGGCCACGGCCGGGGGCAGGATCAGCGTGGACGTCCCGTCCCCGGCTGCGACCGTACAGCACACCCTCGCTCCGGCGGGCGAAGACGCGCGGCCGAGCAGGGGGCGGGCAGGAGACGCAGCGGGCGGGCCGCCGCGTGCGCGGCATGCCCAGGGGCGGAGAGGGCAGGATTCGAACCTGCGCGGGCCCCGAA
>NZ_JAIZ01000546.1 GCF_000710465.2 Kitasatospora sp. MBT63
CCTACACCATCAACGCCTCCGGAGACGTGGTGAGCACCACCGTCACCACCCGCAACGAGGACGGCACCGACGAGAGGACCACCAGCACCACCAACACCATCGACCAGGCCGGCCGACGCACCGCCATCACCACCAACGACAGCAACGGCGACGGCGAGCAGCGGGCCGAGCAGGCCTGGAACGCGGCCGGGAACCTCCTCACCGACCGCGACAACAACCGCACCAGCTACAACACCGACAACAAACCCGTCACCATCACCAACAACAACGGCACCACCACCACCAGCTACTGGGCCGACGGCTCCCGCAAAACCCTCACCACCATCGACGCCAACGGCGCCAACGAACAAACCACCACCTTCCACTACACTCCCGCCGGCACCATCGCCAACGACAGCACCAAGGGCCTCACCGCCTCCTACCTCCTCACCCCTTACGGGCGCGAACACCGCGCCCTCACCCACAACGGCGTCCCCGTCA
>NZ_JAIZ01000547.1 GCF_000710465.2 Kitasatospora sp. MBT63
GCCCCCACCGGCACCCCCACCTCCGCCGCCACCACCCGACCAGACCATCAGCGTGATCTCCCCGACGTCCGAAGGGACCGCGAACGTGTGCTCACCGGGACCGAACTGCACGCTGCGCACCTCGGCCGCCTCGGCGGCCCGGGCCGGCAGCGCCACCGCGCCCGGCAGCAGCGCCGCCGACAGACACAGCACCCCGGCCGCCGCGCCCGACCTGCGCAGCCGGGCGGGGCCACCGGACGGTCGGCCGTCGGTGCTGGTGCTGGTGCGGGTGCCGGGGCCGGTGGAGTCGGGGAGCCTGTCCAACCTGGCAGTGCTGGGGTCGGGGGCCATCTCGGGTCCTCTCGTCACGGGCGGGACCGGCCGGGCGCCGGGGGCTGACCGCCACGGGTCAAGGCATATCCGTGCACGAAGAGCTCGGCGGCGGCCGTTCGGCCGTGTGCGGAGACGTCCACCCGACCGAGTGGCCCGGCCCTGGCCCGGCCGGCCGGCCCCGGCCGCGCCGACGGCCCGGTAGGCCTTCCCACCGGGCACCCCCGGCCCGGCTGGCTCCCGTATTGCGGCGCTGGGCGGCGGGGGCCCCGGCGCCGGGTCAGTGGTCGGTCAGTGGTGGGTCAGTGCCGGGTCAGGCTGTCGGGGCATGCTGGTGGCACGCCAGGGGGCCGGTGGGTCCCTGGTCGGGAGAGGTGCCCGGAGCGGTTCATCGGGTGCCTGGCCACGATGGCCGAGCAGGGTCCTTCGGGGCCCGCGCAGGTTCGAATCCTGCCCTCTCCGCCTTCCGCCGCCGCGATGCTCCCGGTCGCCGGTGCTCTGCCGTCGCCGTGGTGTGTCCTCCTGCTCACCGCCCGGCCGGCTGCGCCCGGCGTCGTCGCGGCTGTGGCTGGCCGGCCTGGGTGGGTCCGGCGGGTGGTCAGGAATGGTGATGGGGCTCCGAAAACGGCCAGTGGCGTTCCAACTCCCCACTCTGTAGCAGGTCGAACGATGTGGGGAATCAGGTGAGCGGGAATCGGCCGGGCCGCTGGTGAGCGGGTCAGTAGGCTGCGGCCATGTTCGAATATCACGGCTGGATCAACGTTCAGGAGAGCGCCGGCGCCGACGATGAAGACTGTGAAGACGGCCGTCTGCGGGGGATCGTCGAGGGCATCGAGAGGCGTATCCGGGAGATCGACAGCCCGTATCTGCTTGACCTGCGATGGATGAACGGTCAGGCGTTCGTCCATTTCGGCGGCTTCTGCAACCACCGGCACGCGGAGATCGTGGAGTTCTTCGAGGAGGTCGGTGAGCGGGCTCCGGGTTCGTACGGCCTGCTGCATGTGCGCGACGACGAGGACCCCGCTCGGGGGAACGAGCTCCTCGTCGTCAGGTTGGCCCGCGGGCGGGTGAGCGAGCACTCGGAGCCGCTGCTGTCGCCCTGTATCCCTGTGCTGGAAGATCCGTTCGAGGGATAGGGATCCGAGGCGCTCGGACCCGCCACAGGCGGACGACGCTGGTGCTCCGTTGCGGGATGGTCGGGCGGGCGGCTTCGGGGGTGGCCGGCAGGGCGACGACGCCACGTACCCGTGCCGGTCGAAGGCGCCGATCCGCGCGAACTCGCATGGACGCTGCCGAGGCTACCGCCGCGTCGGCGGGCGGCGCACCACGGGTTTTGCGGCCGGGCGACAGCCTGCTGCTCCAGGCCTGGGCCACCGCCCCGCCCCGCCCCGTCCGCCGCAGTCCCTCGGCCGCCGCGACCCTCTGTCTGCAATCCGTGCCGCGAGGGAGGCACTGAACTTGATCTGGTGCTGTTGGCGTTGGTGTGCGGTACGCGCTGACCTACCAGGCATCCTGAGCCGCCTCACGGGAAACCCCGTCGACCGCGTGGGCGAGGCTGTCTAGGCTGCACTGCGTGATTCCCGCACTGCGCGTCCGCCGACTCTTCCGCACCGTGGAGGAGTACCAGGGTGTGGACGTCTTCCTCACCGTAGTGGATCCGTGGCTGGACGAGCACGCCGGTGCCGTCCGGGAAGCCCTCGCGCCGCTGGCCGCCTTCGGGGGATGGACACGGACCGAGTACGAGTTCGGCGATCCTCTGGAGACGTTGTATGCGCTCAGCCGCGTCAGCGACGCACTGATCTACAAGTTCCAGCCGCGGCTGCCTCCGGGCTCCGGGATTCCCTGGGCGCACGAGATCCACGAGCCTGAGCGCTGGCCGCATGGCACCCGGGACCAGTACCTGGCTGCGTTCTCCCGGCTCGGAATGGCCCCGATCGGCGACGTCGCATTCGAACCGTTCTTCCATGAGGTCGTCCACGTTGCGCAGCACGAGCGCCCGGAGGCGCCGGTTGAGATCACCGGGACGGTCTGGCCGGGCCTGATGCTCGGGGAGATGCTGTTCAGCCGCACCGGTGTGACGGTGCGTGCCGGCGCCCAGCACCTGGTCGCGGGAATCGCGGACCGGTCACCGCTCCACGACGTGTTCATGCGCCGTTACCGGGAGACGTTCGACGGGTCGCTGGGCTGGGGCCACAACTCGCAGTGGAAGACCGACTTCCGCCGCGACTACCTCACCGATACCGCCTTCCGCTTCAACGTCGACGAGGAGCCCGACTCGGAGCAGGACATTCTCGGCAAACCGAGGCGGCTGACTCCGGCCGAGCGATCGGACCTGGTGCGGCACCGCTGCTTGACCCGTCCCCTCCAGGACCCAGCTGCCTCGCAAGACGCCAGCCCGGGCGGGCGACTCACCATCTCGCGGACCTGATCCAGTCCGAGGTCGGGTCCCTCCGTGCCGACACCTCATCTCTGCCCTCTGGCATCTGCCTGCTTTGTCCCCGAGCCCGATGCCGTTTCGGCCGCCGATGCTGCCACGGCCGGGTCTGTAAAAAGAACGGCTCTGTCCCGTAATCGGGATGCTGTTGGTGATCTTCA
>NZ_JAIZ01000548.1:0-19257 GCF_000710465.2 Kitasatospora sp. MBT63
TCCGAACGGCGGGCGACGGCCACCGCCTCGGCCAGGGCGTCCCAGGTGTCGACCCTGGTCACCCCGAGGCTGGACCCGGCCCGGGCGGGCTTGACGAACACCGGCAGCCCCAGCCGTTCGCGCTCGCCCTCCGGCAGGCCGTCGCAGCCCGGTGCGCACAGCAGCGCGGAGGCGGCCACGGGCAGTCCGGCGGAGGCGAGCAGACGCTTGGTGACGTCCTTGTCCATGCCGACCGCACTCGCCGTCACCCGGTTGCCGACGTACGGGACGCCGAGCAGTTCCAGCAGCCCCTGCACCGTGCCGTCCTCCCCGTACGGGCCGTGCAGGGCGGGGAACACCAGGTCGGCCGCGCCGAGCACGGGACCGGCGGCCAGCAGGCTCTCCCAGGCGGACGTGCCGCGGGCGGGGGTGAGCCGGGCGAGGGCGGCCGCGTCGTAGGAGGCGGCGGGCAGGTCGGCCGGGCCGGGGATCCACTCGCCGTCGGTGGTGATCCGGACCGGCCGGACCCGGTAGCGGGCGCGGTCGAGGTGGGTGAGGATGCCCGCGGCCGAGCCGCAGGAGACCGCGTGCTCACCGCTGCGGCCGCCGAACAGCACGACCACGTCGCTCCGCCCGCCGGCGGCGGGTGCGGGTACGGGCACGGGAGCCGGTACGGGCAGGGTGTCGGTGTCAGTCACGGGGGTGGTCCTCCGGGTCGGTCGGGGTCTGCGGATGGGGCGCGGCGCCTGCGGGGACGGCGCGGCCTGGGGCCGGGAGGTAGCGGCGGGGCACCCGGGCGCCGATCCCGGTCAGCACCTCGTGCGGGTTGGTCCCCGCCCAGCGGGCCCAGTCGGCGACGGTCGGTTCGCCGCGGTCCCCGGGCCCGAACACCAGCACGTCCTCGCCGATCCGGACGGGCAGCGAACCGGCGTCCACGACGCACTGGTCCATCGCGATCCGCCCGGCCACCGGCCGCCGGGCGCCGGCGACCCACATCCGGGCCCGGCCGGCGGCGGCCCGCGGCACCCCGTCGGCGTACCCGAGCGGGACCAGCAGCAGGGTGCCGGCCCGCTCGGCGGTGTACTCGTGGCCGTAGGACACGCCCTGGCCGGCCACGACCGGGCGGGCCATGATCGCGCGGGCCCGCAGGGTCATCGCGGGCCGCAGGCCGAAGGCCCGGCCGGGCACCGGCTCGACGCCGTACAGCCCGAGGCCCGCGCGGACCAGGTCGAAGTGGGTACGCGGATCGGTCAGGCCGGCCGCCGAGTTGGCGAGGTGCAGCAGGGCGGGCCGCAGGCCGGCCGCCCTGGCCACGGCGACGGCCTGTTCGAACTCCGCCACCTGCCGGTCGGTGGCCCGTCCCGGGCCGTCCGGGTCGGCCAGGTGCGACCAGACGCCCCGGACCGTCAGCAGACCGCGCAGTTCCAGCGCCCGGGCGTGCGCGGTCAGCGCGGGCCAGTCGCCGGGGGCGGCACCGTTGCGGCGCAGTCCGGTGTCGACCTTGAGGTGGACCCGGGCGGGGGTCCCGGCCCGGGCCGCGCAGGCGGCGATGCCGGCCAGGTGGAGTGGTGAGGAGACCGCGAGGTCGATACCGGCCAGCAGGGCCGGGGTGAAGTCCTCGTCCGGCAGGTGCATCCAGGACAGCACGGGGGCGGTGATGCCCGCGGCCCGCAGGGCGAGCGCCTCGGTGGTCGAGGTGACGCCGAGCCAGCTCGCGCCGTGGGCGAGCGCGGTGCGGGCGACGGGCACGGCGCCGTGGCCGAATCCGTCGGCTTTGACCACGGCCATCAGCGCGCCGCGGGTGTGCGCGGCGAGCAGCGCGGTGTTGTGCGCCACCGCGGCGAGGTCGACCACGGCCTCGGCGTACCGGCCACCGGCGGCCCGGGCCTGACCTGCCGTGCGGTCGGGGCCGGTGGCGGGCCCGGCGTGGACGGGTCCGGCGTGGACGGGCCCGGCGTGGACGGGCCCGGCGTGGACGGGCCCGGGGTGGGGCGGCCCGCAGCGGTCGCGGATCGCGCCCGGCCGTCCGCTCGTCGTGCTCCGCATGGGTGGGCACCTCTCCTGGTAGGTGACGCCGGGATGCGGACACCCGGGGATACGGGCACCCGGGGTTCGGAAACCCGGAGTTCAGGTGCCTCGGGTGTCCGGACACCTGGTGGGCGGCGTCGGCCGGGTACGGCCCCGGCTGACGCCCAGTCCAGCGGGCGGGCGGTGAACGGGCGGTGAGTCGATCACTCACGCGGGACTCACACCGGATCCCGCATACTGGGCTGCTCGTGGCCGGTACCGGGTGGACCAGGGGGACCAGTGGGGCGTACGGGACGTGCGGGGATGCCCATGACCGGGGTCGGGACCGGGGCGGGCAGCGCCGCCGGGCGCGGCGGGCGGCCGTGGTGACGGCGGCCGGCTCCCCGGGGGCCGCCGGTGCCCGGCACACCTGGGGCGGGAGCCTTCGGCTGCGGCTCACCGTGGTGTTCGGGGTGATGTTCTTCGTTGCGGCCGCTGCGGTGCTCGCGGTGACGGTGGTGCTGGTCGACAACTCCATGCGCTACGGCCTGGACCTGGCCTTCCCGGGCAGCTACAGCGTGGATCCGGGGATGTCCAAGGAGGTGCAGCGGTACCTGGCGCAGCAGCAGTCGGCCGAACCGGCGACCAAGCGGATCATGCTGGACTCGATGCAGGACAACCTGCTGTTCAAGGGCGGGTTGACGGTGGTCGCCGTCGGCGTGGTGGCCACCACGGCGGGATGGCTGGTGGCCGGGCGGCTGGTCCGTCCGCTCAGCATGATCAGTTCGACCGCGGAGCGGATCGCCGGACGGACCCTGCACCGCCGGATCGACCTGGAGGCGCCGCCGGGCGAGGTCAAGTCCCTGGCGGACTCCTTCGACAGCATGCTCGACCGCCTCGACCAGGCGTTCGCCGGGCAGTCGCGGTTCATCGCCAACGCGGCGCACGAACTGAAGACCCCGATCGCGGTCAACCGCACCCTGGTGGAGGTCGCGATGAGCCGGCCCGACGCCCCGCCGGAGATCCGGCAGCTCGGGGAGAACCTGCTCGCCGTCAGCGCCCGCCACGAGCGGCTGATCGACGCCCTGCTGACGCTGGCCCGGGCCGAGGACTCGCTCACCGAACTGGTGCCGCTGGACCTCGCGGAGCTCGCCGAGTCGGTGCTGGACTCGGCCGCCGAGGGCGCCGCCCGCCGCGAGGTGACCCTGGACGACCGGGTCGAACCGGCGCTGGTGACCGGTGATCCGGTGCTGCTGGAGCAGGTGGTGCGCAATCTGGTCGACAACGCGGTCCGGTACAACGTCCGGGGCGGCTCGGTGACCGTGCGCACCTCGATGGGGCGCACCGACGCGGAGATCGTGGTCGCCAACACCGGTCCGGTGATCTCGCCGCACGAGGTGCCGGTGCTGTTCGCGCCTTTCCGGCGGCTGACCGACCGGGTGGGCTCGGCCCGCGGCAGCGGCCTCGGTCTGTCCATCGTGCGGGCGGTGGCGCAGGCCCACGGCGGGGAGGCGACGGCGCTGCCGCGCCGGGGCGGCGGGCTGACGGTCCGGGTGCTGCTGCCCCTGGACGGGCCGGGCTGCCGGGGCCGCTGAACGGAGCCGGGTGGCCCGGGCCCGTCGGGCCCGGCGGGCAGCTCAGGCGATCCGGTAGCCGGTGCCGGTGATGGTCTCGATCAGCGGCGGCTCGGCGAGCTTGCGGCGCAGGCTGCGGATGGTCACCCGGACGATGGTGGTGAACGGGTCGATGTTCTCGTCCCAGACCCGCTCCAGCAGTTCCTCGGCGGAGACCGGGGCGCCCTGCGCGCGCAGCAGTTCCTCCAGCACGGCGAACTCCTTGCGGGAGAGCGCGAGCGGCCGGCCGTCGCGGCCGGCCGCGCGGTGGTGCGGGTCGAGCCGGAGGCCCGCCCGTTCCAGCACCGGCGGGGTGGCGGGCCTCGATCGGCGGCCCAGCGCCCTGATCCGGGCGGTCAGTTCGGCGAAGGCGAACGGTTTGGACAGGTAGTCGTCGGCGCCCAGGTTCAGCCCGGCCACCCGCTCGGCCAGCGTGGTGGAGACGGTGAGCATCAGCACCCTGACCTCGGCGCCCGCGGCCACGGTGCGGCGGCACACCTCGTCGCCGTGCAGGCCGGGCAGGTCCCGGTCGAGGACCATGACGTCGTAGCTGTTGACTGCCAGCCGCTCCATCGCCGCCTCGCCGTCGTGCACCAGGTCCACCGCGAACGCCTCCTGGCGCAGCCCCTCGGCGATGGCCTGGGCCAGCATCTCCTCGTCCTCGACCACCAGTACGCGCATCGGGCCCCCGCTCTCGTTCCTGTCCCTCGACCGGACGGACGTACCGGGCACCCGGAACGGTTGCGCGCGCCGCGGCGCGGGCCCGGAGCGGCTTCGGCGCGGGCTCAGACCGGCGGGGCGTCCCCGGCCTGCGCCCGGACGCCCGTCAGACCGCCGCCCGGGATGTCGAGCAGCAGCTGCTCGAGGACCTGCGCCTGCACCTCGGCGCCCTCGTAGGAAAGGAACCGCAGGCTGTCGTCGCCGCGCAGGTACCCCTCGCGGTCGGCCCAGCGGGCGAACGGGGCGTCACCGGGCTGCAGGACCAGGTTCCACCGGGTGACCTGCCGGGACGGCAGCTCGTCCGGGCGGAGGGCGGACCGGTCCGGTCCGGTGGTACGGGGGTCGGTGGCGTCGGCCGCCGCGCGTGCGCGCGCGAAGGCTCGTTCGAAGTTCTCCTCGCCGGGCTGCTCGCTCATCGTCCCAGCCTGCCCCGCCGGGCCGCCGCGGCGGGGCAGCACGGCCGCAAGGTCCGCCGTTCGGAGCACCCGGCGGCCGGGCAGCGCGGGCCGCCGCCTCAGTGCCCGCCGGGGACCGCGGTCAGGACGAAGACGGGGATCTGCCGGTCGGTGTTGGTCTGGTACTCGGCGTAGTCGGGGTAGGCCGCGACGGCACGCTCCCACCACAGGTCCCGCTCCGCGCCGGACACCTCACGGGCCGCCATGTCCTGGCGCACCGGCCCGTCCTGGAGCTCGACCCGCGGGTCGGCCACCAGGTTGTGGTACCAGACCGGGTGCTCGGGTGCGCCGCCCTTGGAGGCCACCACCGCGTACTGCCCGTCGTGCTCGACCCGCATCAGCGGGGTCTTGCGGAGCCGGCCGCTCTTCGCGCCGCGGGAGGTGAGCAGCACGACCGGCATGCCCCGCATCGTGGTGCCCTGGACCCCGCCCGATCCCTCGTACAGCGCGACCTGGTCACGTACCCACTGCTCGGGGCTCGGCTGGTACTCACCCGCAAGAGGCATGGTCATCCCGTTCCGTCGGAGGTCGTGGGCGGCCGGCTGCGGCCGCCCGCCCGACCACGCTTACCATCCGCGGCGTCCGACGTCACCCACCGCACCGGCCGCGGCGGCGCGCCGTAGGCTGATCGGATGTCTCTGCTCAGCCTGCACGACCGCGCCGCCCTGTCCGAGCACTTCCGGCGCGACCCGGCGCTGCACCTGTTCGAACTCGGCGACCTCGACGACCTGCTCTGGCCGTACACCTCCTGGTACACGCTGGGCGACGGAGGTCCCGTCGCGCTGCTGTACACGGTCGGCGAGATCCCGACCCTGCTCGGCTTCGCGGACCCGGCCGGGCCGGCCGGCGCGGCCTCGCTGGAGTCGCTGGTACGGGCGATGCTCCCGGTCCTCCCGCGCCGGTTCTTCGCGCACCTGTCCGGCGCCGCGGACCGGTGCCTCGCACCGCACTACCGGCCGGAGCACCGGCAGACCCTGCTCCGGATGGTCCGCTCCGATCCCGCGCGCACCGAGCGGCACCCGGACGGCCCGTGGCGGCCCGAGCCGCTGGACCGCGGCGACCTGGCGGACCTGCTCGCGCTGTTCGAGGCGGGCTACCCGGGCAACTGGTTCGACGAGCGGATGCTGGACACCGGCCAGTACGTCGGTGCGCGCCTCGACGGCCGCCTGGTCGCCGTCGCCGGCGTGCACGTGTACGCGCCGGACCAAGGGGTGGCGGCGATCGGCAACGTCACCACGCATCCCTCCGTGCGCGGCC
This sequence comes from Kitasatospora sp. MBT63, assembly GCF_000710465.2. Taxonomy (GTDB): domain Bacteria; phylum Actinomycetota; class Actinomycetes; order Streptomycetales; family Streptomycetaceae; genus Kitasatospora. The sequence continues at coordinate 6,032 of NZ_JAIZ01000548.1, forward strand.
GGGGGGCGGCCGGCGCGTGCGTGGCCGCCCTGTGCCGGCGGCTGGCCCGGAGCGTCGACACCATCGGTCTGAACGTCCGGACGGACAACACCACCGCCGTCGAGCTGTACCGCCGCCTCGGCTTCACCGCCGTCACCGAGTTCACCGAGTCCGTCTTCAGCACGGCCGCCCCGGCCACCCCGGCACCCGACGCGCCCGCCCACTCCTCGGCACAGCGGTAGCGGGGGCCGCAGGCCGTCCTCGGCGCCGCGCGGCCGGCCCGGGATGCGGGCGGGCGGCGTACCCGGCAGGCCGTTGGCCCGCCCGGTACGCCGCCCGTTGTGCGGTGGTGCTGCTGTGGCCGTCAGGCGGCGAGGACGCCGGTGCCGAGCAGGCCGAAGAGCAGGACGCCGACGATGATCCGGTACACCACGAAGGCGTTGAAGGAGTGCTTGGCGACGTACTTCAGCAGCCAGGCGATCGAGGCGTAGGCCACCACGAAGGAGACGGCGGTGCCGACCAGCAGCGGCGCCGGGTCCACGCCGGCGCCGAGTGCGTCCTTGAGCTCGTAGATGCCGGCGCCGGTGAGGGCCGGGATGCCGAGGAAGAAGGACAGGCGGGTGGCCGCGACCCGGTCGAGGTCGAGGATCAGGCCGGCGGACATGGTGGCGCCGGAGCGGGAGAAGCCGGGGAAGAGCAGGGCGAGGATCTGGGCGGCGCCGACGATCATGGTGTCCTTGAGGCCCGTGTCGTCCTCGCCGCGCTTGTGCCGGCCCATCTGGTCGGCGGCCCACATCACGGCGCTGCCGACGATCAGCGAGCCCGCGACCACCCACAGCGACGCCAGCGGGCCCTCGATCAGCGGCTTCGCGGCCAGACCGACGACGACGATCGGGATCGTGGCGTAGATCACCCACCAGGCGAACTTGTAGTCGTGGTGGTAGCGCTCCTCCTTGTTCGCCAGACCGCGGCCCCAGGCCGAGACGATCCGGACGATGTCCTTGAAGAAGTAGAGCAGCACCGCGGCGATGGCCCCCACCTGGATCACCGCCGTGAACCCGACGACGGACTTGTCGTCGACCTGGATTCCCATCAGCCCTTCGGTGATCTTCAGATGGCCGGTGGAGGAGATCGGGAGGAACTCTGTCACTCCTTCCACGACTCCGAGGATGACGGCCTGCCCGATGCTGATGGCGCTCACGTGGACCTTCCCGGTTCTGCTCTGCGGACGGGCCCGCCCGCATACGACTACGCGAATGTAGGCGGCGGCGCATGGCGGAGTCCACTCGCCCCTTCCCCGGGCCCGTCCGGCCCGTCCCGCGGGCCCGTTGCAGGCTACTGCTCGCGCAGGCCCCAGGGGCTGCCGTACTCGGTGAGCAGGTCGAGGAAGGGCCGCGGCGGGAAGGCCTCGGGGCCCAGCACTCCGGCGCCGCTCCAGGCCCCGGTGGCGAGCAGCTCGAGGGCGACGACCGGGTTGATCGCGGTCTGCCAGACCACGGCCTGGGAACCGTACTCGCCCATCGACCACTGGTTGTCGACCACGTGGTACAGGTACACCTCGCGCGGCCGGCCGTCCTTGCTGCCCTTGACCCAGGTGCCGGCGCAGGTCTTGCCGGTCATCCGGTCGCCGAGCGTGGCCGGGTCCGGCAGGGCGGCCGCGACCACGTCGCGCGGGGACACCCGGGCGGGCCCGAGGTCGGTCGGGACGGTGAGCGGGGTGGTGCTGTCGAGGCCGAGCGCGTGCAGGGTCTTGAGCTTGCCGATGAAGTCGTCGCCGAGGCCGTACTTGAAGGTGACCCGTCGGGCGTCCACCCAGCGCGGCACCAGCAGCACCTCCTCGTGCTCCACGTTGACGCACTCGACCGGGCCGATGCCCTCGGGGAAGTCGAACACCTCGGGCTCGCTGAACGGCTCGGTGGTGTACCAGCCGCGGTCGGCCTGGTAGACCACGGGCGGGTTCAGGCACTCCTCGATGGTGGTCCAGATGTTGAAGGAGGGCGCGAAGTCGTAGCCCTCCACGGTCAGGTCCGCGCCGTCGCGGATGCCGATCTCCTCGATCTCGTCGAACAGCTCGTCCGCCGCGTACCGGGCGAAGACGTCCGAGAGGCCGGGCTCGACGCCCATCCCGACCAGCGCCAGCCGGCCCGCCTTCTCCCAGTCCGCGGCACGCTCGAACTGCGCGTCGCCCAGCTTGACGCCGCACAGCTCGTACGGGCGCTCGGGGTGCGGCAGGGACAGCGACATCGCCATGTCGAGGTAGTGCGTGCCGGCCGCCAGGGCGGCCTGGAACAGCGGCAGCACGAACCGCGGGTCGGTGGCGTTCAGCAGCACGTCGCAGCGCTGCTCGGCGAGCAGGGCGGCGACCGCCGCCTCGTCGGAGGCGTCGACCCGGTGGGCGCTGAACCTGGTCCCCGCCTCCCCCAGTGCGTCGACGGCGGCCTCGGCGCGGGCCAGGTCGTAGTCGGCCACCGCCAGGTGGTCGAAGAACGGGCGGCGGGCCGCGATCCGGGTGACGGCGGTACCGACACCGCCGGCGCCCACGAGCAGGATGCGCATGAGGGGACCTCTCTCTCGCAGGTTTCGGAGCGTCCAGGGCTCTGAGCTCCTGGGATGTGATGAAACTCCTGGCCCTCCGGTAGGGTCAATGGCGTTGGCATAAGGGCCGCCGGCGTCACCGCCGAGGGTCGCTGCGGCCGGAGCGGAGGAGCGGACGATGCCCAAGCAGGTGGTCCCGGAGTCCGCCCGACGGCGGCGGCGGCGGACCAAGCAGGGCGCGGTGCTGTCCGAGCAGGTGATCGTCGAGACGGCCCTGCGGATGCTGCGCGAGCACGGTGGCGAGGGGCTGACCGCACGGCGCCTCGGCCTGGCGCTGGGCGCCGACCCGAGCACCCTGTACCGGTACTTCCGGGGGATGGACGACCTCACCCTGGCCATCGGGGACGAACTGATCGGCCGTGCCCTGGACGGCTGGGCCCCGACCGGCGACTGGCGCGCCGACCTGCGCGGCCTGGGACTGCGGATCCACCGCGCCTACCTGGCCCACCCGCAGGCCGCCGTCCTCACCGCGAGCCGGGTCAGCGGCCGGGCCCGGGAGATCGTCGCCGACGAGGCGGTGCTCGGCATCCTGCGCACCGCGGGCTTCACCGACCCGGCCGCCGTCCGGATCTACCACGCCTTCATCGACCAGAGCCTCGCCTTCGCCGCCCTGGACGCGGCGTCGCTCGCCCTGCCGGCCGCGGCCCGCGCCGCCGACGAGGAGATGTGGGCGTCCACCTACGCCCGGCTGCCCGCCCGGACGCACCCTCACATCGCCGCCACCGCAGACCTGTTGGCCGCCCGGATGAACGACAGCGCGTACCCGCTCGCGCTGGAGATGCTGCTCGACAGCGCGGCGCTGCAGCGGGCCCGCCAGGACGCCGGTCCGCCGTCCGCGCCGCCGGATCAGGCAGCGGGCGGGGCGCTGTAGTCGGCCGGGCGTACCTGGTGGGTGACGGTGAAGCCCGCGCGCCGGCAGTCCTCCAGCACGCCGGCGCCCTCACCGGTCCAGAAGTAGCTGGTGCCCGCCGCGCCGGTCCGGATCCCGACGCCGCCGGTGCCGAACCGTCCCCGGCACGGGAAGACCTCCGCCACCTCGGCCGCGGACCGGTCGAGCGGCCCGGTGCCGAACCGGCGCCAGAGCGCGCCGACCAGCCGGATCCGCAGCCGCACCCGGCCCTCATCGACCGTCAGTTCGGCCAGCGGCCAGGTGGCGTTGAGCCTCGCCGCGCGCAGCCGTCCGATCGGCGCCGGAATGTTCGCCCCACCCGTCCATCGCATGGGTGAATCATGCACCCGGGCCCGCCGCCTGCCTCGGGCGGGTGGTCCGGTGCAGCGGCAGCGGGCCAGCGTGCCCTCGTCAGCCGACGATCCCGAGCGGGTCCGGGACCTCGTCCAGCAGGAGCGCCCCGTTCGAGCGCACGCTGTTGACGGCCGTCGACACGGCCTTGACCGTCACGTCGCCGTCGGCCGGGATGTGCAGCAGGTGCTGGAGTTCGGCGCGGTCGGAGACCTCCGGGTCGAGCCAGTGGCCGACGTCCTGCGGTGTGACGACGACCGGCATCCGGTCGTGCACCAGGCCGGCGCTGTCGGTGGCGTCGCGGGTGAGGATGCAGGCCGTGGTCAGCCAGGCCGCGGGGTCGTCGTCCGGCAGTGTCCGGTCCCGCCAGAACTCGTACAGGCCGGCCATCAGCATGGTCGTGCCGGTGGTGAGGTAGTACGGCTGCTTGAACGCCTTCCGGCCGTTCTCCGCCGGGACCTGGCGCCACTCGAAGTAGCCGTCCGCGGGGATCACGCACCGCCTCGACACGAACGCCTTCCGGAACGACGGCTTCTGGTCGGCCGTCTCCGACCTCGCGTTGATCAGCCGCGCGCCGCCGGACGCGTCCTTCGCCCAGGACGGGACCAGGCCCCAGCGCACCGGACGGAGCCGGCGGACCAGCTCGCCGGTGGCCTTGTCGAGGCGTTCCATGACCGCCGGGACCGGATCGGTCGGGGCCACGTTCCAGCTCGGCGCCAGGGTCTCGTCGGGGTCCCAGCGGATTTCGCCCAGGAGGTCGACGAGATCGACCGGGGCAACGGTGGAGACGAATCGGCCGCACATGCCTCCACCCTCCCACGCCGCCCCACCCTCCCGGGGCAGGCCGCCCAAGGCGGGTGGCGGTCGGCTCGGGGCGGGTCCCGGTCAGAGGTGGTCGGTGACCGCCTTCAGGTGAACCGTGGCGCTGGTGAAGTCCGCGTCCAGCTGCGCACGTGCGCCGGGATTGCCGGAGGTCACCGCATCACAGCTCTTCGAGATCCGCTGCAGATCGGCGAGCGCCTGCTCCCACTCCGCCGGCGCGCCCGCTTCCGGCTGCACTCCGCCGACGTGGGCAGCCATGGCCGTGCACGCCTTGCCGATGGCCTGGTCATCGCCGGGTGCCTTCATGATGGTCGAGGCCAGCGCGATGAAGGCACTGGTCACCACAGTGAACTGCGTGGAGTTGGTGGCCCAGACCCGCACCGCGCCGCCACCTGCCGTTGGGCTCGCGCCGGTGGTCCCGGTGGCCGCCCCCGTCGCGGGGACGGCCGTCGGAGTGGCCGCCGCGCCGCTGGCCGCCGCCCCGGCGTCCCGGCTGCCGGTGCTCGTGCAGCCCGCGAGGGCAGCGGTGGTCACGAGCAGGCAGGTTGCGGTGATGATGCGACGCATCCGTTTCCTTCGAGCCGTCGGTGCAGAACCCGGCGACTGTATCCGCGGCCCGCATGTTGATCAACACGGTCGGACCCGTGACCGGCCGGAAGGCCGATGCCGCGGCCCGGGGCAGCCGTGGGCGACCGCCCGCAAGCCTCAGCGCGGCGCCGGGCCCCAGGTGTGGGCGACGTCGACGACGAGGCGGCCGTCGAGCTGGAAGACCCGGAACGGCAGGCGGGCGCGGACGCCGACACCGATCTGGGTCCGGCCCTCGAAGCTGGACGCGAAGCGGGTGTCGGTGAAGGTCCGGTAGCCGGCCAGGTCGACGCCGGGCAGGGGCTGTCCGGGGTGCGCCGGGTAGCTGGTGCGGCCGGTCGCGGGGTCGAAGGCGGGGGCCTCCACCACGATCTCCAGGATCGCCCCGCCGCGGACCGGGACCGGCTTGCCGGACGCGTCCTGGACCAGGGTGTCGACGTAGTGCACGTGGTAGCCGGCCGGCCGCGCGGCCGAGGTGCCGGGGACGTCGAGCACCAGCCGGTCGTAGCAGGGGTGGGCGCCGGTCCTGACGTTCACCAGCGGCCGGGTACCGGACGCCGTGGTGTCCTTGGGCAGGCTGCCCCAGCCGGTCGGGCACTGCGGTGTGCCGACCGCCGCCGGGGGCGGTGCGGCCGCAGCCGTGACGGGTGCGACCGTCGCACCGGCCCCGGCGAGAGCGAGCACCATCGGGATCACCGTCCAACGTCTCATGACCACCGTCTCCTCCGCATATGACCCCCATATACAGGGACGAAACCCCCCCATCGGTGGTTGCCTCGCAAGTCGCCGGATATCGGTGGAGCCCGGCGGCCCGCGAGGCCGTTCGGCATGTCTTCGACAAGATGACAACTCGTCAGTAACATGGCGCCGACGGCAGGCCCGATGCGGAGTCCTGCCGCCTACTGATCTCGGGCGGTCGTGTCCTCGTCCGCCGCTCCGAAGGGGACTCTTTGAACAGCTCCACACGTACGTTCGGCCTGCCCGCGCTCGCCGCGGCGGTGCTGATCGGCGCCTGCTCCTGCGCGGCTCCGGCAACTCCGCCGTCCTCGCCGCAGGCACCCGGCGGCGACGCCGCCGCCCTCGCACCCCCCACCTCCGCCGCCCGCGCCGCGGCGGGATCCCTGGTGGTGACGGCGGCTCAGCCCGGCGCGCAGCAGGTGGCGATAGGCAAGCCGGGGGCGGGCGCCACCGAGGTGGCGCCCGTCGCGGCGGACCTCCGGCTCGCCTCCTACGACCCCGGCACCGGCCGGGCCGTGCTCAGCGGTACGGCCGCCGCACCCACCACTCCCGCCCCGGCCCCCACCGGCAGCCCCGCGCCGAAGAGCGCCCCGCCCGCAGCCCCGCCGGCCACACCGGCCACATCGCAGAGCGCCTCCCCGCAGGCCTCGCCGACGCCGTCGGCAGCGGCCTCGCTCGGCCAGGTCCAGGTGGGCCGGCTGATCGCCAGCCCGCCGACCCCGGCCGCGCCCAAGGGCGCGCTGCTCGCCGTCACCGAGGTCCACCCGAGCGCCACCCCGGGGACGGTCGAGGTCGCCACCCGTCCGGCGACCCTGCCCGAACTGCTCGGCGGCGCAGAGGCCGACGGCCAGGTCGCCGTGGACCCGCACGCGATCACCATCACCCCGCTGGTCAAGGACTTCAAGCTGTCCTTCGGCCAGGACGGCAACGGTGCGAAGGCGGACGCCTCCGGCACCCTCGGGCTGGACCTGAACGCACCGCTGCCGCTGCCCGCCGGTGCGACCGCGGCCGCGTCGGCCTCGCTCCGGCTGCACCCGGCCGTGCACTTCGCGTACCACGGCGCCCGCGCCGGGGAGCCCAGGACCGCCTCGATCGGCTTCGACCTCGGCGCCCAGGGCCAGTGGAAGCTGAGCGGCGAGCTCGCCAAGGGGACCGGGACGCCCCTGCGGATCCCGGTCGCGGAGCTGCACGCCAACCCGGTGCTCACCGTCGCCGGGCTGCCGGTCGTGGTCAACCTCGGGCTGACCTGCTTCCTGGAGGTCGGCGCCGACGGCAAGGTGACCGTCGACGCCGAGCAGGAGTTCACCGGCGCCTGGAGCGTGCACGCCGACTACGCGGGCGGCAAGGGCTGGAAGCCGGTCACCGACGCGGCCGACACCAAGGTCTCCGCGGTACGGGCGCACTTCGCCGGCCAGGCCTCGGTCCGCGCCGGTCTCGGCGCCGACGTGTCCGTGGGCCTGTACGACGCGGTGGGCGTGGAGGCGACCGTGGAGCCGTACCTGCGCAGCGAGGTGAACGGCTCGGCCGTGCTGGAGACCGGGGGCGCCGCACCGAAGGTGCAGGGCAGCTGGGCGCTGTACGGCGGCGTCGACCTGACCGGTGCGCTGCTGGCCCACCTGAAGATCTTCGGCACCCCGGTGGCGGAGAAGCGGCTGCCGCTGCCGGTCTTCCACCGCGAGTGGCCGCTGGCGTCCGCCGGTACCTCCGCCGCGCCGACCGCGCCGGTGGTGCCCTCGGCACCCGCCGCCCGCTGACGCCGACGTGGCCCCTGCCCGCCGTCCCCCGGCGGGCAGGGGCCACGGGCCTGTGTGCGGCCCTTCGGGCCGTCAGGTCGGCCACGCCGGTGGCAAATGCGGACCCGGTGCGGGCGTCGACGTACGCTGGGCCCCGGCGGGCGGGCCGGCACCGGCGCCGACGGCCACCGACGACGCCGACCACGCTTGGAGGAGCCGTGGACACCACCGCACTCGAGACCACCCGCCGTTCGCTGCACGCCGTCGCCGAACTGCTGCTGGCCGGCCCGCAGTACCGGCAGAGCGGCACCATCCGGCTGCGGGTGCACGCGGACGGTTTCGCCACCCTCGCCGCGCCCGAACTCCTGGTCCAGGGCACCCATCTGGTCGCGGGCGGGCGGCGGCTGCCGCTGGACGGCACCACCTGTGCGGCGCTCGCCGCGGAGCTCGGCATCGAGGGCGGCGGGCCGGCCGGGCTGTACCAGGACGGGTCGGGGGTCGGGATGGACGAGGAACTGTCCGTCGACCCCACCGCGGCCGCGCGCCTGGTCGGTGCCTTCGCCTCGGGCGACGCGGCGCTGCGCCGCTTCGCCCCCGACCAGCAGCCGGTGCTGTGGCCGGAACACTTCGACCTCGGGATCTCGGTCGATTCCGTGAACTACGGGGTCTCCCCCGGGGACGGCTTCTCGCCCGAGCCCTACGCGTACGTCGGTCCGTGGACCCGGCGCGTCGGCGGGTTCTGGAACGCCTCGTTCGGCGCCACCCGTCCGATCCGCCGGCCGGACGACGCCGCGGAGGTCCTGGCCTTCTTCACCGAGGGCCGGGACCGCGCGGCCGCCGACCCGGTCTCGGCGGAGGACGAGGGCTGAACCCCGCACCGGGGCCGGCTACCCCGGCGGCCGGGCCCGTTTCAGCAGCTCGGTGAGCAGCGGGCGGACCTCCGGCGGGATGTGCGGTTCCGTCAGCTGGACCAGTTGGTCGCCGGACGGCCAGTGGACGGTGAGGCGGTAGCCCGGGAGCGCGGTGCCGGGGCGGCCGGCCGCCGCCGGGGTGGTGGCGGCCAGGCGCTCGAGGGCGGTGAGCCCGTCCAGCGCCCCGGCCGCCTGCGCCGACGGCAGAGCGTCGGTGTCGAGCGTGGCGGCCGACCGCAGGCCGGTGAAGCCGCCGCTGCGTTCCATCGACACCCGCACCACGTCGGGCCTCCCGTTCTCCCGGCCGACGGCCCCTGGGCCGGCGACGATCCGAGCCGTCCGATCGGTCACCAGAAGCCCTGCTGCCGGGCGGCGGCACGGACCACCTGGGCGGCCTCGGCGGGCACCTGCTTGCCCTCGGCCAGGATCCGCGCCTGTGCGGCGGCCACCACGGCGGCGTCGGTGAAGACGGCGGTCGGCCAGAGGTTCTGCAGGGTCTGGTACATGATCAGGGTGCCGGCCTCGATGCCGATCTCCTTGCAGATCAGGTAGAACCACCGGTTGGTGATCCCGGACATCAGGTGCGGGTCGGCGGGTTCGAAGTAGCCGCTCATGTCCCGGGGCTGCGGGTCACGGCCCATGATCTGGTTGTCGAACGCCGAGCCGGGCTCGGACATCGAGCGCAGTGCCTCGCCGGCCAGGTCGTCGGCCATGATCTCGTCGCCGATCAGCCAGTTGTGGGTGTCGGCGTCGCGGTGGTGGACGAAGGCGTCGATGGCGGAGCCCAGCATGTCGCTGAAGGACTCGTTGAGCGCGCCGGTCTGGTCGTTGGTGTAGTTGAGGCCCGCGGTGTACTGGGTGACCCCGTGGGTCAGCTCGTGCGCGGCGACGTCGAGGTCGCCGGTCAGGTCCTTGAAGATCTGGTTGTCGCCGTTGCCGAACACCATGACCTGCGCGTCCGGGTCCCAGAAGGCGTTGTCGAAGTTCTCGCCGAAGTTGACGTTGGCGACCAGGTTGAGGCCGGCGTTGTCGATCGAGTTCCGGCCCAGCTGCTGCTTGTAGTACTCGCGGACCGCGCCCAGGCTGTCGTACGCCTGGTCGGCGTTCTGCCCGGCCACGGCGGGGTCGCCCTCGCCGCGCAGCAGCTTGATGTTGTAGCTGGACTGGGTCTCGTCGTCGTAGATCAGCCGGCCGGCGGTCGCGGTCGGCGGGACGGTGAGTCCCTTGAGGCCGACGGCCGCCTGCGCGGCCAGCAGCGGGGCGGTCCCCGGGACGTCGGGGGTCTGGTTGCGGCGGGCGCGGCGGAACTGTGCGGACAGGACCGTCGAGCGTTGGGCGGCGGACGGTTCCAGGCTCTCGCGCCCCTGGACCCGGGCGATGTGGTCTAGCACGTGCGGCGGCACGAACGAGTGGTAGCGGTGCGTCATGGCGGATTCCTCGGTCTGGCACTCACCGTGGTTCGGGCGCGGTCGTGCGCGTCACGCGCCCGGCCGCTCGTGGTTGAGTCCCCCGGCTCATTTCTCACCCCTCGCGCGGCACATTCTTCTCCTCGTCCCCCGGGCTTCCAAGGGGCAGAAGGACAGCGGCGGCGGGGTAGAACTGCCCCGGGTGCCCGCCGCCCGCCGGCTGTCGTCCGCCGTCCGCCCGTGACCTGGGCGCGTGTCGGCGGTTAACAGGGCGGCACGCCCCTGACGTACGGAGGCCCTGATGCGTACCGCCATCCGATTCGCCGCCACCGGCGCCCTGTTCGCCGTCCTCGCACTGGCCGCCGCGCCCGCGGCCCAGGCGCACGGCCCGGCACTGCGGGACCACCACGAGCCGATCCCGGTCGGTGCGATCACCGATCTCGGCGATCTGCTGATTGTGGGGAACCTCGGGTACGACTTCGCCCGTCTGCTCGGCAGCTGACGGCGCGTCGGCGGGGTCCCGACCCCGACCGCCCTGGCATGTCCGCGGCCGGAAACTCTGCTGGTCAGAGGGGTTCTCAGCGGCTCGCCACGGGTCTGGCATCCATGGTCACGGCAGTCCCACCACCCCCCGAGAGACGGGCTGCCGCGCAGGTCGGCCGTGCGCGGCCGACGCCTCCCCAGGCCGGGGTCCCGTCCGCCCGGGACCCCGGCCCAGGGTGCGCCGCACCCCCGGGCACGGAGGTCAGACAGCGGGAGCGGCGGGTACGGCGGGTGCGCCGGATCCGGTGAGCTGCCAGCGGCGGTCCGCGGTGTCCCCGCACGGGACGAGGGCGATCCGGGCGCCGTCCCGGCCGGTGCGGGTGGTCTCGGTGCCCAGGCACAGGCCGGCGGCGTCGTTGACGATCCACAGGGTGCGGTCCGGGCGCGGGACCAGGCGGTAGAGCTGGTTGTCGGCGGCGATGTTGTCGCAGTAGGACTCGCCGACCCGGGTGCCGGCCTCGACCGCGGCGGTGCCCGGCGCGTCGAGGCAGAGGTTGTCCTTGGCGTTGCGGAGGGTGAAGAGCCCGTCGCCCTGGTGGTCCCACCAGTAGAGCTGGTTGTCGGCGGCGGTGCCGTCGCAGGTGAACAGGTTGACGATGCCGCCGGGCCGGCCGGCGCCCTGGCCGGGGAGGTTGACGCACCAGCCGGTGGCAGCGTTGCGGATCAGGAACGGGCCGTACGCGGTGACACCGGCCCGGACGGTGGACTCGATCCGTAGCGGTGCCCGGCCGCCGGGTCCGGGTGGCGCGCCCGGCGGGCCGGGGGCCGCGGCCTGCGCGGGGATGACGCCGAGGGCGCCGAGGGACAGGACGATCGCGGTGAGGACGGAGCCCAGGGCCCCGCTCCGGAACGACTTTGTCATGGACGCGACGATAGTCCGCTCCTGTGCGCCCGGCAGCCGAACGGGCCACTCCGCCCGCAAACCGCCCCCGCGCGCGGCCACCGACCGTGCACGCCCCACCACACCCGGCCACCCGGACCCCTCCGGCCCCACGGACCACAGGGCCTTACGGCTGAACACCGGCCGACCGAGGTCGTACACCGGCTCCGACTGGGTAGCCGTGACCCGGACGACCCTTCGGAGGCCCGAATGAGCAGTACGCCCGAGTCCACTCCCTTGCTGCGCGAACTCGTCCGGACCAAACCGGTCGAGCAGTCGATCGCCGACACCCAGGAGCCCGAGCACGCGCTGCGCCGTTCCCTCTCCGCGCTGGACCTCACGGTCTTCGGGGTCGGCGTGATCATCGGCACCGGCATCTTCGTCCTCACCGGCACCGCCGCCAAGAACCACGCCGGACCGGCGGTCGCCCTCTCGTTCGCCGCGGCCGGCATCGTCTGCGGGCTGGCGGCACTCTGCTACGCCGAACTCGCCTCCACCGTCCCGGTGGCCGGATCGGCGTACATCTTCGCGTACTCGACCATCGGCGAACTGCCGGCCTGGATCATCGGCTGGGACCTGATCCTGGAACTGGCGCTCGGCGCGGCGGTGGTCGCGGTCGGCTGGTCGGGCTACGTGCAGTCACTGCTGGAGAGCGGCGGGATCACCCTGCCGCACGCCATCTCCGGCTCCACCACCGGCGGCTGGAGCTTCAACCTGCTGGCCACCGCGCTGGTCCTGCTGCTCACCGGGGTGATCGTGCTCGGGATGAAGATCTCGGCCGAGGTGACCCGGGTGATCGTCGCGATCAAGGTGACCGTGGTGCTGGTGGTGATCGTGGCCGGCCTGTTCTTCATCAAGAGCGACAACTACTCGCCGTTCATCCCGCCCGCGCAGACCGTCGAGGGCAAGTCCGGCGGGCAGTCGCCGATGGTGCAGGCGCTGTTCGGCTACACGCCGACCGACTTCGGCGTGATGGGCATCTTCACCGCCGCCGCCGTGGTGTTCTTCGCCTTCATCGGCTTCGACGTGGTGGCGACCGCCGCCGAGGAGACCCGCAACCCGCAGCGCGACGTGCCCCGCGGCATCCTCGGTTCGCTGCTGATCTGCACCGTGCTGTACATGGCGGTGTCGCTGGTGGTGACCGGCATGCAGAAGTACACCGAGCTCTCCAGCGACGCGCCGCTGTCGGACGCGTTCAAGGCGGTCGGCCAGCACGTCTTCGCCGACATCATCAACGTCGGCGCGGTGGCCGGTCTCACCTCGGTGACGATGATCCTGCTGCTCGGGCAGAGCCGGGTGTTCTTCGCGATGAGCCGCGACGGCCTGCTGCCGCGCACCTTCTCCACCGTGCACCCGCGCTTCGGGACCCCGGCGAAGGCGGTCCTGATGCTCGGTCTGGTGGTCGCCGTACTGGCCGGTCTGATCCCGCTGGAGGAGCTCTCCGAGCTGGTCAACATCGGCACCCTGTTCGCCTTCATCGTGGTCTCGATCGGCGTGATCGTGCTCCGCCGCACCCGCCCCGACCTGCCCCGCTCCTTCCGCTGCCCGGGGGTGCCGGTGCTGCCGGTGCTCTCGGTGCTGGCCAGCCTGTGGCTGATGCTCAACCTGCCGGTCGACACCTGGCTGCGGTTCGTGATCTGGATGGTGATCGGCATGGTGGTGTTCTTCCTCTACGGGCGCGGCCACAGCCGGCTCGGCCTGGCGGCCCGCTCGCAGGCGCCGGCCGGGCCCGACGGCCCCCGGTAGTCCCGCCGACGGGCGGCGCCCGCCCGGTGCGTACTGCCGCACCGGGCG
>NZ_JAIZ01000548.1:19357-30475 GCF_000710465.2 Kitasatospora sp. MBT63
GGTCCGCCGTACCGCCCGTCAGAGGCGGTGCCGCTCCAGCAGCAGCCCGGCGCGGTCCAGCTCGCCGAACGGCAGCGCCGGGCGGGCCGGCGCGGTGGTCCGGGCGTCCGGACCCGCGACGCCCGCCCAGCGCAGCAGCGCGGCGGTGGCGGCCGCGGACTGGTCGGCGCTCAGCGCGGCGATCTTCGCGCCGTGGTTGGCGCCCGGCGCGGTGTAGACGTACGAGTCCTCGCTTCCCCGGCCGAGGGTGAACCGCTCGGCGCCCCACGGGTCGTTCTGGCCGTAGACGAACAGGATCCGCTCGGCGGAGTGCCGCACCCAGCCGTCGATGTCCCGCATGGCCGACGGGTCGAACCGCATCGGGATCGACCTCGGCACGTAGGTGCGGGGCGCGTACAGCTCCTTGGTGCTGTAGTGCAGCAGGCCTTTGAGGTGCGAGACGTCGAAGTTCGGGGAGCCCAGCTGGGTGCCCGCCTGGTAGTAGTACGGCGTGTAGGCGGCCAGCGACTGGTCACTGCTGGAGTCGATCCCCGAGTGGGTGTCCAGCCAGCCGTACAGCTGGTCGTCGGTGGCGGTCACGGGCGGGACCGCGGCGCAGTCCGCCTCGGTGCTGTACTGCCAGAACCCCCAGACCACGTCCAGCACGCCCAGCTCGTACCCCCGGTCGGCGCTGCCGACGGTGGTGAAGGTGTTGCCCGCGGCGGCGTTGTCCGCGGCGTAGCGGGGCTCCAGCGTGGCGCGGCGGACCAGCAGTTCGCGCTGGGCGGCGTCGAGTGCGGAGCGGCACTGCGCGGTGCCGACGTGGTCGAAGAAGCGGCTGTACGCGGAGTCCTCGCGGTCGTCCACGTCGTTCGGGGCGACGTACGCCACGGTGCCCGCCACGTCGTCCGGATAGAACCGGCGGTGGTAGACCGAGGACATGCCGCCCTTGCTGGCACCGGTGGAGATCCACTTCTGGCCGTACAGCGGCTTCAGCGCCGTGATGATGGCGTGCGTGTCGGCGGCCGCCTGCTCGATACCGGCCTTCGACCAGTCGGCGGGCTCGGGGCGGGACGGCGTGAAGTAGCGGTACTCGATGGAGACCTGGTTGCCGTCTACCAGCCGGGTGGGCTCGGTGCGCGAAGGCGTGGTCCCGAGCGTGTACCCGTTGGTGTAGAGCACGGTCGGGCGGTCCTCGCCCCGGTGCAGCACGCTCAGCCGCTGCTGGAAGGTGCCCAGCCAGGGCCGCCGGTGGTCCACCGGCTGGGTGTAGGTGAGCAGGAAGTACCGGTAGCCGGGGGCGGGCTTCTCCTCGGTGACGGTCATCCCGGGGATCGCCGCCAGGCGGTCGCGGATGTCGCCGTCGGCCGGCGCCTGGGCCAGCGCGGGTACGGCGAGCCCGAGAGCCAGCAGCGGTATCAGGAGGGCGGCGGTGAGCAGTCTTCTGAGCGTGGTGCGCATCGACTCTCCGTAACGTGAACGGCGATGGACGGTGGTGGGGATCGGACCGGAGGCCGGCCGGGACCGCCCCAAAGCTGTCGCGGACATGACCAACTGTCAAGGGTGCACCCAGCCGCGCGGGCCGCCACGCCACCCGAAGACCGGCGGGGACCACCCCTCTCCCCTTACCGTGGCACGCATGAGTGATCGTCAGACTGCCGGGACGCGCTTCGGCCGGGCCGACTACCTCGGCGCCGCGGGCGCCTTCGCCGTCTGCATGGCCGGGACGACGCTCCCCACCCCGCTGTACGGCCTCTACCAGGAGGAACTCGGCTTCTCCGAACTCACCGTCACACTGGTCTTCGCCGTCTACGCCTTCGGGGTGATCGGCGTCCTGCTGCTGGCCGGGAACGCCTCCGACACCGTCGGCCGCCGCCCGGTCCTGCTAGCCGGACTCGGCTTCGCCGCACTCAGCGCCCTGTGCTTCCTGCTGGAGGGCGGACTGCCGCTGCTCTACCTCGGACGGCTGATGTCCGGGCTGTCCGCCGGCCTGTTCACCGGCGCCGCCACCGCGTACGTGATGGAGCTGGCACCGCCGGGACGCACGGCCAGGGCCGCCTTCGCCGCCCGACCCCGGCGGCCGAGCCTGGCCCCGTGGTCGGCGCGATCGTCTTCTCCGCGTTCCTGTTCTCCACCTTCGGCCAGCTGCTGGCCGGCCGGCTCGGAGTCACCAAGGCGCTGCCGGCCGGCTGTCTGACCCTCATCGCCGGACTCGCACTGCTGGCCCTCTCACTGGCCACCGAGACCCCCGCCCCGCTGCTGCTCAGCGCCCTGGTCGGCGGCTTCGGCCAGGGGCCGGCGTTCCGCGGGTCGGTCGCCGCCGTCGCCGGCGCCGCACCCGTCGACCAGCGCGCCGGCGCGATCTCCACCCTCTTCGTGGTCGCCTACACCGGCATCTCGATCCCCGTCATCGGCGTCGGCCTGCTCACCGAACCGCTCGGCCTCGCCGACGCGGGCCTGGTCTTCATCGCCGTCATGGCCGTGCTCGCCGCGTCCGCCGCCGTCTACCTGCTGCGCAGCCCGGCCGGCACGGGCGCCGGCACCAACGCCGGCGCCGACGCCGCTCGCCGGTGAACGGGCGGCGCCACCCCGCTCCTGCTGCGACGGCCCTCGCCGGGGGCGCGGCGCGTCGGCGGTGGCGGCAGCCGGTAGCCTCCCGGCCATGACCGACGACGTTGCTCTCTGGGACCGGCTCGCCGCCCTGCTGCCGGAGGCCGAGGCCCGGCAGGTGCGGGACTGCTGGAACATCGGGGAACAGGAGGCGGGGCTCGGCCTGCTGGTCTCCGGGGTCCTGACCCATAGCAGCGGCACCGGTGACCTGCGTTCGTGAGGGCGGTGGGCCGTGACGCCGACACGGGGAGGTCACTCGGTCTTGTCAGCGGGCGGGTGAGATGACGGCGGTGCGGTCGAACGGGCCACCATGTGAGGCGGCGTACGTGGCGGCGTCGTTGACGGCATCGAGGCCGAACGGCCGGACCCTTCGGGGGCGAGGTCCAAGGTGCCCGAGGCGAGGAGCCGGATGATGCCGGCGTTCGCCGTACGCGGGGGATCCCGGTTGGTCGTCGGCGCATGGCACCGCGCTCGTGTGGGCGGGAGTCGCGGCGCCCGCCGTGCCGGACGACGGAGTGCTGCGGCGTTCCTGGAGGGCCGACGGCCTGTGACACATCGCAGGATGCGGCCGGGGAGTCGAACGATCACGGTGGAGGTCGGTGTCGCCGGGTGACAGGGGGCGTATCCAGACGGCGGTCGCCGGCCGCTACTTGAACCGCGCCTTCGACGATGAGTTGACGCGGCAAGGGCCGGGCCGGCCGATCGCCGACCGGGTCGCAGGCTAGAAGAGGCCCGCGCGCCTGTGCTGTGGGAGGCCGTCGAGGAGTTCGCGCAGCCACGGCTTGCGGACGGCCGGCAGCCGGACGAGGGTGTGCCGGAACACTTCCGGGTCGGCCCGGAACAGGCGACCGGGGAGCAGCGGGAGCGTGTCGAAGTCGTCACGGAGGACGCCGCCAGGGAGGTTGCCCGACGCGGGAACGGGCAAGTCCGGCTCGGGGGAGACCATCCACAGCCACACCCCGAACGGCAGTGGCACCGGGTACGCCGTCGGGTCGGCCGGGGCCCAGGTCTCCCCCGTCTGCGGATGGGTCGGCACGAGGAGGATGTCGGTACCCCTGTGGGGAGAAGGCTGTCCCGGGCCGGCCAGGGCGGCGCGCCGCGCCGGCGGCCCCGCGGGCAGCAGGGTGTCGAGCGCGCGTCGGAACACCTCTCCGACGAGCCGTCCGGGACGATCACCGGTCGGCCCTCCGAGGCCACCAGCAGGTGGGCGAGCGCCCTGCCGGCCGCCGCCTCCCACTGCGGGCTCCACGACCACCAGTAGTTCGACCAGTGCCCCGCCCCCGCTCGCGACCCCCATGCGGCGATGGGCTCGAAGGGGGGTGTGCCCTTCCCTTTCGCCATCAGGTCCGTCCAGGAGAGCGGTGCGGCGTCGGCGCCATCGACAGGGACGCGGCGCACGGCGTTCGGGGCGAGCCACATCGCCTGCCAGAGCGAGCAGTCGTCGATCCGGCTCGCCACGGGCAGGGCACACTCCGCGCAGGCCACGTTGGGGCCGTCGGCCCCGTCAAGGCCGCAGCAGTAGCCGCCTCCGCGATTCTCCGGGATCAGCACGGTTCGGCGGCCGTCGCCGGGGGCGATGACGATCGCGCCCGGCGCGCCGTCGGACAGGGCATGGACCGGCGCGTAGACACCGCGGGCGGCCGCCTCGTCCGGATGGATCTCCTCCCACGTGCGCCACGGCGGTCCCCAGGGCTCCGGGTCCGTGGCGAAGGTGCCCGACTCCATGAGCACCGGGAGCTGAATCCCGTTCCCGTACTTCTGATGCGCGTGGACCGGCAGGCCTACTTGGGACGGCGGAGTGGTCAGCTCAGCGCCGCACCCCGCGCACACGAAAACGAACAAATGTCCTCCGTCGTGGGAAACGGGGGCATCATCGCAAGTCCGCTGCAGCCAGCCAATCGGTTTCCAGGACGGCCCCAGGCGCGGCCGCCCGTCACTCGGCGTGTGCAGCTCACGGAAGTTGAGCCAGCATCCGCTGTCGCTACCTGCTGCACGACTTCGCCGCCTGGCATTCTGCAACAGATGATCTTGACCGACTGCCGAACGATCCTGACGACACGGGACGTCGCCCACCTTCGCACTGTGCGTCCTTGCCATCCGGGGCTCCTGGGCGGGGGTGGGCCCTGCGCACGACCGGCGCGGAGTGCGCCCTGCTCGTAGTGGCGCTGTCGGTGCGTCATGCCACCATCCCGATTGTGGTTGCTCACCTGAACGATGTGGAGTGGTCCGGGCTGTTCCACGCCGGGGGACCCGCCTGCGACACACCGCGTCACCTCGCGGCGCTCCGCGGCAATGACGCGAGGGCTTTCGCCGTTGGGTACTCGCACCTGTGGTCGACGACGCTTCGTCGCGAGGGCAGGGCCTGGCCTGCGACGGCGCCGACCGCGCTGATCGTCGTCGAGCTCCTGGACGATCCGTTGCTGGGACCCGACGATCCTTCGCTGCGGGACGCGATGCTCGTCCACCTGTACGCGGTCGGCATCGCTGCCGACCTCGGCGACCATGCCGCGGAGCTCCGCGCGCGGGTCGGGGAGCGTACGCCGGAGCTGCGGTCCTGGACCGATGATTATCTGTCGGCCGACGTCAACGGCCGGTCCCGGATGTGGCAGGACGGCACGGGCCTCGGCGAACTTGCGCTCGATCAGGCGGCGCTGGCCTGCTTCGACCTGGTGCCCACGCTCTTGCGGCGGACGTTGCCGTACCTCGCCTCGAAACGGGCCAGGCGCAGGACGTGTGCGGCCGCGGCCATCGGGTCACTGGCCGGCCATCCGTCGGCAATGACGCAGCATTCGGCGCTGTTGGAGCAGTTGATGTCGGTGGCCCGGGCCGCGGAAACCCCGTACGACCTCGGGACGATCCTGGTGGCCATCGGCCACCTCGGCGGCGACACGCGCCCCTGGCTCACCGACCCGCACGAGGGCGTTCGCGGCTGTGCCGCTCTGGCGCCCGACCTTGGAGGCGACGACACGGCGGACCGCGTGCTGCTGGAGCTGGCGCGATCTCCTCGCGCGTTCGGCGAGTCCTTCGGCGACATGGCTCCACCCCTGCAGTTTCAGTTCGAGCCGTATCAGGGCCTGCTCGCGCCCGGACCACTCCGGCGGGTCGGCGGCGCCGGGAGGACTGCTCCGGGTGGCCCGTCCTGACACGCGGATCGGCGGCACGTCCGCAGCACCGGTTCATCAGCGGGCTGTGAGGGTGGGTCTCCGGGCGTCTGGACGGCCACCGCTGGACGGCGAGAAGCTGCTCGCCGGACGGCCTGCAGCGAGAAGGTTTCAGCCCTCGTCGAAGCCGCGGAAGGTCCCTGATGCATCAGCAGCGTCGGCGAAATCCGCGAAGTCCATGTTGGCGATGCTGAGGTTGGCCGAGACGTCAGGAAACCACCGAGCGGGAACCCTGAAGGTCCGGCCGGGCTCGTCCGAGAGGTCCACGGCCAGGAGCGGGTGACCCGGCTCGTTCATCGTGGCTGCGTCCGCCAGAAACAGGTGGACGATCTGCTCGTCCTCGTCCGCAGCAGCCTCTTCGGCCATCAAGGCCTGGACATCCACGCCGGCAAAGCGTGGCTCGCCGACACACGTGGCGTGGGGGTACTCGTCGGCCCCGTCGAGTGCGGCCCGAAGCGCGTCCCAGGATCCCTCGTCACCGAAGTCGGTACGCAGGACCAGCGAGGTCAGATCATCGGGCTGAGGCAGCGGCATCTCGTGATCCTCTCACCTGACACTGACATCGGCCGTCACCGGACAGGCGCCACCGCACCACCGGAACTCATCAAGCAACCGGCGATCCCGAACGCCAGGCGGCGACCGGCGACCGGCGGCTACCCGCCGGCCGCGCGGAGCTGTTCGCGGCCGATCAGGGCGACCGCGCGGCCGTCCAGGAGGACCACCGCCGCGTCGTGTTCCGTGCCGAGCGCCAGGGCGGCCTCCGAGAGCGGCGTGCCGATGCCGACGGTCGGCAGTGGTGCTCCGAGCAGGCCGGTCAAGGGGTCCTCGGGGTGGGCCAGGCCTGCCGCGAGTGCCGATTCGACGGCGGCCGCCGCGATCGAGCCGACCACCTCGGTGCCACCGATCCCCAACTGCCGTCCCTCGCGGGCCGCGACCACCGGCGCCACGCCGCCCGGTACGCCGCGCAGCACCTCCAGGGCGGTCGCGAGGTCGGCACCGGCGGGCACCGCGGGCAGCGGACCGGGCGGCCCTGGCGGTACGGATCCGCCCTCCAGGGCGGCCCGTACGGTCGGCTCGGTGTCCTCGGGGGTGCGCGGCTCCTCCAGGAAGCCCCACTGCCGCAGCCAGTCGTCGCTGTACAGCTTGGAGAGGTACGAGCGGCCGGAGTCCGGGAGCAGGACCACCACCAGGTCGTCCGAGCCGAGGCCGCGCGCCACCCGCAGTGCGGCGGCGACGGCAGTGCCCGAGGACGGCCCGGCGAGCAGCCCCTCCTCGCGGGCCAGCCGGCGGGCGGTCAGCAGGGACTCGCGGTCCGGGATGCGTTCGAAGCGGTCCACCACGTCCCGGTGGAAGGACTGCGGCCAGAGGTCCTCGGTGGTCTCCGGGTGGACGAAGTGGCCGATGCTCTCGACGAAGTACGGGCTGCCGTCGCCGCCCGAGTAGACCGACGCCTCGGGGTCGGCGCCGACCACCGTGACCGCTCCCCCGGAGACCTGCTTGAGGTACGAGCCGGTGCCGCTGATGGTGCCGCCGGTGCCGACCCCCGCCACGAAGTGCGTCACCCGGCCGCCGGTCTGCGCCCAGATCTCCGGGCCGGTGGTGCGGACGTGCGCCTGCGGGTTGGCCGGATTGTCGTACTGGTTGGCCAGCCAGGCGCCCGGGATCTCCGCCGCCAGCCGCCGGACCACGTTGAACAGGTGCTCGGGGTGCTGGCGCGGCAGGGCGGCCGGGGCCACCACGACCTCGGCGCCGTACGCCCGCAGGATGTCCGCCTTCTCCGGGGAGGAACGGTCCGACACCCCGACGATCACCCGGTAGCCACGGCGGCGGCCGACGACGGCCAGCCCGATCCCGGTGTTCCCCGAGGTCGCCTCGATGATGGTGCCGCCGGGGCGCAGCTCGCCGTCGCGCTCGGCCGCGAGCACCATCGACAGCGCCGCGCGGTCCTTGACGCTGCCGCCCACCCCGAGGAACTCCGCCTTGGCGTAGATCGGCGCGGCGATCCCCTCGCCGAGCCGGGAGAGCCGGAACATCGGGGTGTCCCCGATCGCGTCGGCCACCGATGCGTGGACCGCGGCCGCCAACTCGCGCGCGGCGCCCGCTGGTTCGTGGTCCACGGCTGCCGATTCGTCGACCGCCATGGCGGCCCCCTTCCGAACGGGTGGCGGATGTCGGCGAGTTCGGGGACCGCCCCCGCCCGCGCCGGGCCTTCCGGCCCGCTGCGCCGCCTCCGTGCAGCCTCCACCAGGCCGGCGGCCCGGCGCAAGTGGCCGATCTTCGGGTCGACCGTACGCAGAGCGCGGTGCGCCGGTGGACCGACGGTCCACCGGCGCACTACTGCTGACCGGGCGTCGAGCCCCGGCCCGGCCGCGGCCGGGCGGACGGGGTCAGGACAGCTGGCCGCCGTAGTCCGGCAGCTTGAAGGTCCGCTCGGCGTGGCCGCCCACCAGGTCGGTGGTGTTGTTGCCGATGTTGGCCACGATGGTGTAGCCGCTCTGCTCGATCTCGGCGCGCTTGGCGGTCTTGAAGGCGGACGTCTCCTGGAACAGGTCGAGGAACGAGCGGCCGTAGAGGCCGTCCACCGGGTAGCCGACCGAGGTCAGGTTGTACCGGGTGATGCAGTCGATGAACCCCGGGCGGGCGGTGACGAAGAAGACCTTCGTGCCACGGGCGTTGGCGGACTTGACCACGTTCAGTACGGCCTGGACCGCGGGGGTCGGCAGGCCGAAGTTGTAGTCGGTCTCCAGCGAGGTGTTGTCGATGTCCAGCACGATCGCCGGGTGCTCGCCCGCCTTGGCCGGCACTCTCGTCCGCAGGTAGGAGTCGGCCTGGTCGGCGACCGCCTGGACGTCCTTGAGCCAGGTCGCGTACGGCACGTTGGGCTTGCCGAGCGCGGGCGCGGCGGCCACGGCGGGCGCGACGGCCGGAACGGCCTCGGGGGCCTTCGCGGGCTGCGCGGCGCCGGCCGGGGTGGCGGCGGCGAGGGCGACCGCCGTGCCGATGACGGCCACCGTGCCGAGGGCCCGGGTGCGGCGAAGTGGTGCGGTCATGTGCATGCTCCTTCAAGTTGGGGACCGGAGCAGCATGGGGCATCAGGGTTACCCACGGGTAGCCATCGGACCAAGATTTCTTCCCGCCGCCCGCGCGACTCGGCCACACTCCGCCACACTCCCGGCCGGACCGCGGCCGGACCCGCTCGGTCGGGTGAACTCCCCATCCCCGTCGGCGTGTCCGGCGCCGACCGGGCGCGGGCCACGGTGAGGCTCGGTCACAGTCCCGCCACCGCAGCGCGCCGGAAGGGGACCCGCCCGATCCGTACAGGAGCCGCCGATGTCCGCCGAGGAGAACAAGCGCCTGGTCCGCCGCTTCTACCGGGAGATCGACGAGGGCAACCTCGACGCGATGGACGAGTTGGTCGCCGAGGACTACGTCGACCACTCCCCTCCCCCGTTCCCGCTGCCGCTGCCGCCCGGCCGCGAGGGCCTCAAAGCGGCCTTCCGGCTGTTCCGCGGGGCCACCCCGGGCACGCACCGGATCGAGGACCAGATCGCCGAAGGCGACAAGGTGGTAACCCGCCTGACGGCCCGTGGCGAGCAGACGG
The DNA here is from genome assembly GCF_000710465.2 of Kitasatospora sp. MBT63. GTDB lineage: Bacteria > Actinomycetota > Actinomycetes > Streptomycetales > Streptomycetaceae > Kitasatospora. The sequence goes on from NZ_JAIZ01000548.1 coordinate 28,709, forward strand.
GCGACCTGCCGGGCATCCCGGCCGGGAACAGCCCCCGGCCGCTGGAGATGACGGCCACGGTCATCCACCGGATCGAGAACGGCCGGCTCGCGGAGAAGTGGTCCGACAAGGACCTGCTGCGCTTCCTCCAGCAACTCCAGGTCCTCCCACCCCTGGACGACCCCCCGGACTGACCGGCTGCCCGGCCGCGGGCGCTCAGCTGTAGCCGCGTCGCGGCCGGGCCGGACCGGCGCACGGGAGTGTGCGCGTCTCGCCGCTCCCCGCCGGATCGAGCACCCGCCGGTCTGGTCCCTCCCGCGACGTGCAGCTGCTGCACGCGCGGCGTCGGACGGCTCACCGTCCGAGGATCCGCCGGAGCCAGCGGGTGCGGGCGTCGAGGGCGTCCCGGCTGACGGCCGCCTGCGGGGCGAAGGTGTCGAAGCCGTGGAAGGCGCCCGGCCAGACGTGCAGTTCGGCCTCACCGCCCGCCCGCCAGATCGCGTCGGCGTACGCCACGGTCTCGTCCCGGAAGGTCTCGGCCGACCCGGCCTCCAGGTACGCCGGGGGCAGCCCGCCCAACTCGGTGGCACGGGCGGGCGCCGCGTACGGCGGCAGGTCGGCCGCGCCGCGACGGTCCCCCAGTACGGCCTGCCACGCGGTCGCGTTGGAGGTGCGGTCCCAGGTGTCGTGGCCGGCCATCTGGTGGCCGGAGACGGTGTCGTTGCGGTCGTCGAGCATCGGGCTCAGCAGCAGTTGGCCGGCCGGGACCGGCCCGCCGCGGTCGCGGGTCAGCAGGGCGAGCGCTGCGGCGAGTCCGCCACCCGCACTCTTGCCCGCGACCACGATCCGTTCCGCGTCCAGGCCCAGGGCGGACGCCTGCTCCGCCACCCGCACCAGCCCGGCGTAGCAGTCCTCCACCGCACCCGGGTACCGGGTCCCCGGCGCCAGCCGATACTCGACCGACACCACCGCCAGCCCGAGCGGCAGGGCCAGGTCGCGGAGCAGCCGAGGGAGCACGGACCGGGCGTTGCCCATCACCATGCCGCCGCCGTGCAGGTAGTACAGCAGCGGCAGCGGCCCGCCCTGCCCGGCGGGCCGCGCGCCGACCAGCCCGACCTGCCCGCCGTCCCCGTTCCCGGGCGCGCTCAGCTCCGTGACCTCGAACCGCCCGCCGTCCGCCAGCTCGTCGAGCGTGGGCCTCGGCCGCGCCGCGGCGTCGCGCCGCTGAAGCTCCGCCAGACCCTGCGGGGTGACCGGCTCCCGTGCCCGCCCACCGAGGGCCGCCAACACGGCGCCCAACTCCGGGTCTAGGTGCGGCGCGGACCACGCCCCCTGCCCGCCCTCAGAACTCATCACGAGACCCCCTCCGCCCCACATCACCTGACGGTATCGCGGCCCGCCGACCCGGGGGGTCATCCCCGCAGGCGGCCCGCCCGGACCTGCCACACCAGCGCGGCGAGGAGTGCGGCAAGTCCGGCGGCCCAATCGGCGACGCCGGCCGCCGCCGACTCGTTCACGTGCCCTCCGTTGCCCTCCGGCGCGGGCAGGCCCGCGGTGGCCACGGGCGGCAGGATCAGCAGGGTCACCCCGGCGACGGCCAGCGCCGCGCGGCCCGCGCCCTCCCACCGCCGGGCCCGTTCCGCGGCAGCGGCGGCCGCCGCTACCACCAGGGCGCCGACGACGGCCGGCAGCACCGTGTACGTCAGCCACTCCGACATCAACGGACCCCAGTACCAGTCGGGCTCGGGCCTCGGCAGGTCGAAGTAGTACCCGGTCGCCGGCTGTGGC
>NZ_JAIZ01000549.1 GCF_000710465.2 Kitasatospora sp. MBT63
GCTCGCACACCCACTGCTGGGCCGGTCCCAGCTTGTCCCACCCGACCCGCTGCGCCCGGGCCCACCCGGCGAGGTCCTCGCCCTGGATGACGACGGCACCCGGGTCACCGGCGAGCGATCCGCCGGCCTTCACGTGCCGCCAGGCCAGGGCGAAGGACCGCTGCCACTCCACCGGCCAGGCCGGGCACCACCCCGGATCGATCGCGTCCAACGCCGCCTTGCGCTCAGCGGTCAGCGCCCCCGTGAAGTCCAGCCCCTCCTCGCCGGCCTCCGCCCGCCGCTCCAGCGCCTCGGTACGCCGCTGCGCCGTGCGCAGGTTCTTCATGATGACCCCGACCGGCCGCCCGC
>NZ_JAIZ01000550.1 GCF_000710465.2 Kitasatospora sp. MBT63
GGCCCCGCACCGTCCGCGCGAAGATCCTCGCGCTGCTGATGGTCCCGGTGGTGTCGGTGATCGCCCTGTGGTCGTTCGCCACCGTGACCACCGCCCAGGACGTCGCCGCACTGCGCCGCGTCCGGTCCGTGGACCATGCGCTGCGCGTCCCGGTCGAGGCCACCGTGGCCGCCCTGCAGGCCGAACGGGCCGCCGCCGGGGACCTGCTGGCCGCCCCCGGCCCGGTCCGGGAGAGCGCCCTGCGCGACACCGCCGCCGCCACCGACCGGGCCGCCGCCCCGCTCGCCCTCGCCCCCGGCTACAACCGGGCCGACGCCGAGGGCCTCCCCGCCGCCACCGCCGACCGGGTGGACGCGCTCACCGCCGCGGTCGCCGGCCTCGCCGGTCTGCGGACCAGGCTGCTCGCCCGGACCGTCACCTGGGCCGACGCCTACGGCGCGTACGGCACCGCGGTGGACCGCGCGCTGGAGGTCACCGGCGCGGTCGCCGCCGAGGCGGACCGGCCCGGCGGCTCGGACGCCCGGGTGTTGCTGGAACTCGCCCGCTCCCGCGAACTGCTCGCCCGCGAGGACGCGCTGCTGCGGCCCGGCCAGGCGCTCGGCCGCCTCCCCGACGACCAGCTCCGCGAGTTCGGCGCGGCCGCCTACGCGCGGCGGCTGTTCGAGCAGACGGCCGCCGGCGACCTGCGGCCCGCCGACCGGGCCGCCCTGGTGGCGGTCGTCGAAGGCGGCGACCACCAGGACCTGGTCCGCTTCGAGGACGCCGTCCGCGGCTCCGCCGACGGCCGGGCGGCGGCCGCCGCGGTCGCCCCCGACCGGTGGGTGGTCGCCGCCGACAGCACCGCCCGCCGGCTGGGGGCCGTCCAGTCCGCGGCCACCGCCGCGGCCCTGGAACGCGCCGACCCGTACGCCGTCGGTCTGCTCACCCCGGCCGGGGCCGCCGTCCTGCTGGGTCTGTGCGCGGTGGTCGCCTCGCTGCTGATCTCGGTGCAGATCGGCCGCGGGCTGGTCACCGAGCTGATCGGTCTGCGGAACTCCGCCCTGGAACTGGCCGGACGCCAACTCCCCGCCACCATGCGGCGGCTGCGCGCCGGAGAGGAGATCGACGTGGAGACGGAGGCTCCGCTGGGGCCGCACGGGGACGACGAGATCGGCCAGGTGCACGGCGCGCTCGGCACCGTCCGGCGGGCCGCCGTCACCGCCGCCGTGGAGCGGGCCGAGGTGCTCTCCGGGGTCTCCGGGGTCTTCGTCAACCTCGCCCGGCGCAGCCAGGTCCTGGTCCACCGGCAGCTCACCCTGCTGGACGCGATGGAGCGCCGGACCGAGGACCCGGCCGAACTGGACGACCTGTTCCGGCTCGACCACCTGACCACCCGGATGCGCCGCCACGCGGAGGGCCTGATCATCCTCTCCGGCGCCGCCCCCGGCCGGGCCTGGCGACGGCCGGTCCCGCTGGTGGACGTGGTCCGGGCCGCCGTCGCGGAGGTCGAGGAGTACGCCCGGGTCGAGGTCCACCGGCTGCCGCCGGTGGCGCTGGCCGGCCCGGCCGTCGCCGACCTGACCCACCTGGTCGCCGAACTGGTGGAGAACGCCACCGGGTTCTCGCCGCCGCACACCAAGGTCCACATCCGCGGCGAACCGGTCGGCAACGGCTACGCGCTGGAGATCGAGGACCGGGGCCTGGGGATGGGCCCGGAGGCGCTCGCCGACGCCAACCGCCGGATCGCCGCCACCGAGCAGACCGACCTGTTCGACAGCGACCGGCTCGGCCTCTTCGTGGTCAGCCGGCTCGCCAAGCGTCACGAGGTCAGGGTCGCGCTGCGGCCCTCCGCGTACGGCGGCACCACCGCCGTGGTGCTGCTGCCCACCGTCCTGCTCCGGACCCCGGAACCGGCGGTGCGCCCGGACGCCCCGGTGGCCACCGCGGCGTCCGGCGGGCCCGGCCCGGTGGCCGCCGCACCGGCCCGGACCCCGCTCCCGGCCGGGCGGGCGGGGCCGACTCCGGTCCGGCCGCC
>NZ_JAIZ01000551.1 GCF_000710465.2 Kitasatospora sp. MBT63
AGGTCGTCGCCAAGGGCGACGAGAAGGTCACCATCCCCGGCTTCCTGACCCTGGAACGCACCCTGCGGGCTGCGCGCACCGGCCGTAACCCGCAGACCGGCGACCCGGTCCAGATCCCGGCCGGTCACGGCGTCAAGGTTTCCGCCGGTTCCAAGCTCAAGGAAGCCGCAAAGGGGTGATCCCTCACCGATGCCCGGCCCGGACGGCGGCGGCGCCAGGCATCGGACCTCGGCCGACGGGGTGCCGTCACGTTATCGGGTGATCATCCGACGGGGCTCCGGGGCGTCGAGGCCCGGCTCAGGGAGGGCGGCAGGGCAGTTCGAGGTCCTGCCGACGCAGCCGGCTGAGCTGTTCCCGCTCCGGGCCGGTCGGCCCTTCCCGTGGGAGCTCCGGAAGAATCGGCGGGAAACGGGAGGATGAGATCCTCGGTAGTCGCCCTCAGGGCTTGGCGGTAGTGCGTGATGAGCACATCACCGATCGAGTCCCAGGTGCGGGCCGCGACAGCGGTGCGGCCTGCGTGACCGAATGCGGAACGCAGGCCCCCGGACCGGGCGAGTCGGTCCACGGCTCCGCACAGCGCGGATCCATCGCCCGCGGGTATGAGGAACCCCGTCCGGCCGTGGTCCACCAGGTCCAACGGCCCGCCCGCTGCCGGCGCGACGACAGGCAGCCTGCTCGCCATCGCCTCCTGAATGGTCTGTCCGAACGTCTCGAACTGCCCCGTGTGTACGAATATGTCCAGCGAGGCGTAGACGCGAGCCAGGTCGTGTCCGGTTCGACGGCCCAGAAAGATCGCGCCGGGCAGGGCGCGCTCCAACCGGGTCCTACAGGGGCCGTCGCCGACGATGACGACACGTACGCCGGGCAGAGAACACACACCCGCCATCAGCTCGACCTGTTTCTCCGGCGCGAGCCGCCCTACGTACCCCACGATTACCTCTCCGGCCGGCGCGAGTGCCCGGCGGAGCGCATGGTCGCGATGGTGCGGGGAGAAGCGCATCGAGTCCACGCCGCGCGGCCATAGATGGACGCGCGGGATCCCGTGTGTGACGAGATCTCGACGTGAGGACTCGGAGGGGGCGAGTGTCCGGTCGGCGGCTGAATGAATGTTCCGGATCCGCCTCCACGCCTGCCGTTCCATGATGTTGGCCACGGAAGGGAGGTAGGTTCTGGCATAAGCGGCCATGTCGGTCTGGAAAACGGCGACGGTGGCGATGCCGGATTTTCTGGCCGCGGCGATCCCCTGGGATCCCAGCACGAACGGGCTGGCCAGGTGGATGATGTGGGGTTGGTGAAGGGAAATCGCCCTGGCCACGTGGCGTCCTGGAAGTGCGATACGGACTTCAGGATATCCTGGAAGCGGAATCGAGCGGACGCGGATCACGGGGAACATGTTCCCCCACTGGGCCAGATCGTCGGCGCGGTGCGAGCGCCGGCCGGTTTCAGGGGAGACGATGACAGGGATATGGCCCTTTTTGAAGAGATCCTCGGCCGTTCTCAAGGCGCTGTGGGCGACGCCGTTCAGCTGGGGGAAGAAGGACTCCGCGACGACGAGGACGCGCAGACGCTCGGCTCCGGCGGCGCCACTGCGGGCAGCGGAACCTGCCGTCTCGGCTGGACGGGCGTCCCGAGAATTCGACGCCAACTGCACTTCAGGAAACTTCGGCATGCGACCCTCGCGGTGAATGGTGAACGGAAACCAACGATCCGCTGCTGATCGGCTCGGGTCCGCGTCGCCTCCCGATCACAGGGGCCGTCCCCGGCCGGACGGCGGGGACGGGTTCGTGCCAGCCGGGGGGCTTGACCAGGTAACCGACGCGGCCGGACCAGGTGCGGGCGTGTCGGACGTCGCGGAGAAGGCTGACGAACTCGTGGTAATTGGCCTTGAGCGGGTTGAAGGTGTCGATGTTCGTGGCCAGGCCGTAGCGGACGCGTTCAACTTCTTCCGCGTAACTGCCGAAGATCCGGTCCCAGACGATGAGGATTCCGCCGTAGTTCTTGTCTAGGTAGGGATTGTTCGCGCCGTGATGGACGCGGTGGTGTGACGGAGTGTTGAACATGAACTCGACCGCTCTGGGAAGTCGGTCGATCCGCTCGGTGTGGAGCGGGTATTGGTAGAGCAGAATGATGATGTGGGCGGTGAAGATCATCCATACCGGGATGCCGATCAGGGCCAGGGGCACGTCCACCACGTTGGCCAGGAATGCTCCAGGTATCAGGCAGGGCAGGCGGACGGCTGTCGAGAGGTTGAAGTGCCGGCTTGAGTGATGAACGCTGTGCCCGGCCCAGAGCAGTCGGATACGGTGATTCATCCGGTGCCGGAAGTAGAAGGCGAATTCGGTGAGGATGATCGCCGCCACCCAGACCCACCACGCCGACCCGGGAAGGGTGAACGGGGCGAAGGACGCTGCAATCGCCACGAGCGGAAGCTCGATGAACCGGGCCAGCAGCAATTCGATCCGGCCGACCACGAAGATGGACAGGCTGGTGGCGGTGTCCCGCACGGAGACGCCGGCCCGCCGTGCGTCCGGGGCCTTGTCCCGGGAATATCCGACGAACTCTATGGCCATCAGCAGAAGCAGAACCGGTATTGCATACGTTCCTGCACGGATTGCGCTCTCCATTGATTCCACCCTGTTGTAGCGGTGCTGGATACCGCCCGGCAGCAGGCGGCAGGGATGCATTCCGGGCCGGGAGGCCCTGCCTCAGCATCGCGCTCCGGCCGGGACGCGCGCCCCAGGGAGAGTCCCTAGTCCCGCACCCCTGTCCCCTAGCATCGAACCTTCGTGAAGGACCGTCGGATCGTCCGGCGGTGCTGCTGTCGGCGCCGCCCCGGCACGGGCCGGGATGTCCGGCCGGATCCGGCCTCGTCGATCGGCGGACCGCAGGCCCGCCTCCACCGTCAGGGCGTGGGGATACCGTCGGCCGGGGCGGTGGCGGGGGGTGTGGTGTAGGGGGTGACCGGGCCGTCGCCGGCGTCGGTGGTCATCGGCTGGCCCTGCAGGACGATCCTGTCGCCTTGGATGACGCCGATCTGTGTGCCGGTGTAGCCGGCGCGCGAGGTCTTGCTGAAGCCGAACGGGACCAGACCGGGCCCCGTGAAGTTCCCTTGCTCCGTGGCGTCCACGATCGACTGACGGGTCGGGTTCTTGCCGGCCCGCTGGAGTGCCTGGACGAAGGTGTAGGCGATGGACATGCCGAAGTTGGTCGCCTGGCTCAGCGGAAGGGACGGCGCGTAGGTGTCGCGGACCTTCTTGTACAGCGCGTACCAGCTGGTCGTGGTGTCGGAGATCGGCCAGGTGAAGGAGTCGGTGACGATTCCCTGGACGAGTGAGTTGCCCTGTTCGCCGCTCTGTTGGGCGTAGGGGGCCAGCAGGGCGGAGAGGGTGGTGGGGTCGGCGCCGGCGAAGCTCGCCACCAGTTGGGCGGAATTGCCGGTTTTGAGTTGTGCGATCTTGAGCTGTGCGAGGTACGTCGGGATGGCGAATGCGACGATCACATCGGCCTTGGACTGGGCGATGGCGTCCATCTGCGGGTTGATGTCGAGGTTGCCGGGTTGGTAGGTCTGACGCGATACGACGGACGAGGCCGGTAGGACTGCGTCCAGTCCCTTGATACCGTCCGCGCCCAGGGCGTCGTCCTGGGTGAAGTAGGCGATCTTCTTCCCGGGGAAGGCGGACGCCACGTACGTACCGAGGACCTTGCCCTCGCGCACGTAGTCGGTCGGCCATCCGAAGGTGTACGGGTGCGTGGACGGTGAGTCCCAGCAGGTACAGCCGGACCCCACGAACAGGTCGGGGACCTTCTGCGCGTTGAGATAGTCGACGACCTTCGTGTGGGTCGGGGTCCCCAGGCCCCCCACGATGGCGAAGACGTTGTCCTGCTCGACGAGCTGGTGCATCACGTCCACCGTCTTGGCGGGGTTGTAGGCGTCGTCCTTGTCATTGAAGACGATCTTCCGGCCGTTGACCCCGCCATGGTCGTTGACGTAGTCGAAGTACGCCTTCATGGCCGGGCCCGCATCGCCGAGTCCTGCCGCGGCGGGCCCGGTCAGTGGGTGGTGGCTGCCGATCGTGACCGTCGTAGCCGTCACCCCGGGCGCAGACGCCTGGCCTCCACCACCGTCGGAACCGCATCCGGTCAGCGCGAGAGCCAGAACGGCGACGAGTGTGACGGCAGGCGGATATCTGAACATCGGACTCCTCGGCAGACCTGAGGTGACCCGTGAACGCATGATCTACGGCGCACGGCCCATACGGGCAATGAGATCACCACAGATCCGCACAGGGCGCGAGACGGCTCGCCGCGTGAGCCGCCTCGACCCTGAGGCCTGCCGCTGGTCCGGTCACTCACGAAGGGAGGAGCCGACGGAGGTGGCGGCGGGAGGTGATGCCGAGTTTTTCGTAGA
>NZ_JAIZ01000552.1 GCF_000710465.2 Kitasatospora sp. MBT63
GGCGGGGTGATCATGTTCACCGACACCAAGCACGGCGCCGACCGCCTGGTGGAGGAACTGCTCGCGAACGGGGTGAAGGCCGCCGCCCTGCACGGCGGCAAGTCCCAGCCGCAGCGCACCCGCACCCTGGAGCAGTTCCGCACCGGCCAGGTCACCGCGCTCGTCGCGACCAACGTAGCCGCGCGGGGCATCCACGTCGACGGGCTCGACCTGGTCGTCAACCTGGACCCGCCGGCCGACCACAAGGACTACCTTCACCGCGGCGGGCGCACCGCCCGGGCCGGCGAGTCCGGCACCGTCGTCACCCTCGTCCTGCCGAACCAGCGCCGCGAGATGGCCCGCATGATGACCACCGCCGGGATCACCCCCGTCACCACCCGGGTCAGCGCCGGGGACGAGGAGCTGGCCCGCATCACCGGCGCCCGCGTGCCCACCGGCATCCCCACCGTGATCGCCAACCCGGTCGTCG
>NZ_JAIZ01000553.1:0-5728 GCF_000710465.2 Kitasatospora sp. MBT63
CCGGCGGCGCCCCCGAGGGCCGGCCCGCCCGGCCGCCGGAGCGGATCCCCGGCCCGGCCCGGCTGCGGATCGCCCTGCCCTCCGCCCCGGTACCCCACGCCCTCCCAGCGGCCCCCGCCCGGCCGGTGCCGCTGCCCGCGGCCCCCGCGCGACCCACAGCATCCGTACGGCCCGCAGAACCCGTAGCATCCGCAGCACCGGCAACACCCGCAGGACCCGCAGCACCGGCACGACCCGCAGCACCCGCAGTTCCCGCAGCACCCGCAGTTCCAGAAAAGACAGCAGCACCGGCAGCAGACGCAATGCCCGTGGCACCCGTACAGTCCGCACCGGCGGAAGGAACCGAATCATGACCGCAGCAGCACAGTCGTCCGGAGACCTCGACTGGCTCCTGGACGAACTGGTCGGCCGGGTGGCCACCCTGAGGCACGCGGTGATCCTCTCCAGCGACGGCCTGGCCACCGGGGTGTCCGGCGGCCTCGGCCGCGAGGACGCCGAGCACCTGGCGGCGGTCGCGGCCGGCTTCCACAGCCTGGCCAAGGGCGCCGGCCGGCACTTCCAGGTCGGCGGGGTCCGGCAGACCATGGTCGAGCTGGACGAGGCCTTCCTGTTCATCACCGCCGCCGGTGACGGCAGCTGCCTGGCCGTGCTGGCCGACGCCGAGTCGGACGTCGGCCAGATCGCCTACGAGATGGCCCTGCTGGTGAAGCGGGTCGGCGAGCACCTGTCCGCCGAGCCGCGCACCGAGCCCGCTCCGCCGGGGAGATGAGTGAGCCGATGAGCACCGAGGACGCCGCCACCGAGCCCGTGCCCGACCTGTTCGCGCCCCGCACGCCCGTGGACGACCGCTGGTTCGACGACGACGCGGGCCCGGTGGTGCGGCTGTTCTCGATGACCGGAGGCCGGGCCAGGCCCGCCGACGACGGTCTGTTCGACCTGATCTCCCTGGTCACCGCGGTGGCCGGGGCCGAACAGGAGGCCACCGAGCATCCGTTGGCGCCCGAGCACCACGCGATCCTGGCGCTGTGCCGGGACGAGCCGCTGAGCGTCGCGGAGCTCGGTTCCTACACCGACCTGCCGGTCAGCGTCGTGCGGGTGCTGCTCGGCGACCTGAACGACGCCCGGCTCGTCGACGTCACCCGACCCGTCCAGCTCGCCCAGCTTCCGGACGAGCGCCTGCTGCGAGATGTGATCAATGGCCTCCGCGCACTCTGAGACCTCCGCCCTGACAGGCACCGACGCCCCGACGGGCACCGAACCCGCGCGCCAGGGACCCTGGGGCAACGCGGCGCTGAAGATCCTGGTGGCCGGCGGCTTCGGCGTCGGCAAGACCACGCTGGTCGGCGCGGTCAGCGAGATCCGGCCGCTGCGGACCGAGGAGCAGCTGAGCGAGCTGGGCCGGCCGGTCGACGACACCCACGGGGTGGAGGCCAAGCGGACCACCACGGTCGCGATGGACTTCGGCCGGATCGACCTGAGGCCGGGCCTCGCGCTGTACCTGTTCGGCACCCCGGGCCAGGACCGGTTCTGGTTCGTCTGGGACGAGCTGGCGCGCGGTTCGCTGGGCGCGGTGGTGCTCGCCGACACCCGGCGGCTGGCCGACTGCTTCCCGTCGGTCGACTTCTTCGAGCGGCGCGGGATCCCGTTCGTGGTCGCGGTGAACTGCTTCGAGGGCACCGAGGTGCACGCGCCGCAGGACGTCCGGGCCGCCCTCGACCTCGACCCGCAGGTGCCGGTGCTGCTCTGCGACGCCCGCAGCCGGGAGGACGGCAAGGAGCTGCTGATCCGGCTGGTCGAGCACGCCGCGGACCGGGTCAGGGCCGCGCGCGGCTGACCGCCCGGGACGGATCCGGCGAAATGGGACGCAATCCAAGGCGGTGCGGCCCGTTGGGGCGCAGCACCGCGTTCATCTGATTGAATAGGCCCATGAATCATGTCGAGGACAGCGCTGAGGGTCGCCACGACCTTGAGCCGTTCTGGCCGTCCCGACAGCCGCACCTCTTCGACCAGACGTGTCCGGGTTCGCCTCGCGCGTCCCGGCGCTCCGCGGCCTGACCTTCCGTCAGTCCCGCCCGCACGGCCCCGGTTCGACGCGCAGACGCTTCCACCCCGTCGTCACGCGCGAAAGAGCGGCACCATGTCTTCTTCCACGGCCACCCTGCCCGTCCCTGCCTCCACCCCGCACCTGCGTGCGGTCCGGTCCGTCCCCTCGGGCGGCGACCGCTGGCGCGAGCCCGTCCATCCGCCCCGCCCGGCGCCGTCCCAGCAGCCCGCCGCGATACCGGCCGCGCTGGCCCAGCTGACCGGCCTCCCCGAGGGGGCGCTGGTCGCGGCACTGCCGCAGTCCGCGCTCCCGCAGGCGCTGCTCGCGCAGTACGGCGCCCAGGTGGGCGCCGCCCCCGGGCACCCGCTGATCGGCTACCTGCTGCTGGTCCCGGCGCCCGAGCCGGAGCAGCCCGCCCCGGCCCCGGTCCGGCCCGCGCCGGCGCCCGCCGCGGTGCCCGCCGCGAACGGGATCAGCGTCGACCCGGACCGCCGCAACGCCTATGTGGACGGCACCCAACTCGACCTCACCTACCTGGAGTTCGAGCTGCTCGCCCACCTCACCCGGCACCCGCACCGTGTGCACACCCGCGACCACCTGGTCTCCGCCGTCTGGGGCTACGGCCACGTCGGCGACGGCCGGACGGTCGACGTCCACGTGGCCCGGCTGCGCCGCAAGCTCGGCGCGCCCTACCGGGACAGCATCGTGACGGTGCGCCGGGTCGGCTACAAGTACACGCCGGTGAACTGAGGCCGGCGGCGCCCGGCCGGTACGCCCGGTCGGCACGGTCCGGGGGGCGGGGCCTCGGCGCCCGCCCCCCGGACCGCGCCCGTGCTACCGGCTGAGCCGGTCGATCTCCGCCAGCTCCTCCGCGGTCAGCGGAGCGCCGTCCAAGGCGTCGATGTTCTGGTCGAGTTGGGCGACGCTGCTGGCTCCCACGATCACCGACACCACCCGCGGGTCGCGCAGCACCCAGGCCAGGGCCAGCTGGGCGAGGCTCTGGCCGCGCTGCTCGGCCACCTTGTTCAGGGCGCGCAGCTGCCGCAGCTTGCCGCCGGTCAGCGCCTGCTCCTTGAGGAAGCGGCCGACCGACATCCGCGAGCCGGCCGGCACCTCCCCGGTGAGGTACCGGTCGGTCAACAGGCCCTGGGCGAGCGGGGAGTAGGCGATCAGGCTGGTCTGGGTGTCACCGACGGCGGTCAGCAGGCCCTCGTCCTCGGGCACCCGGTTCAGGATCGAGTAGCTGGCCTGGTTGAGCAGCATCGGCGTGCCCAGCTCGCGCAGGAACGCCACCGCCTCGCGGTGCTGCTCGGCCGGGTAGTTGGAGATCGCCGCGTACAGCGCGCGGCCGGAGCGCACCGCCGTGTCCAGCGCGCCCATGGTCTCCTCGAGCGGGGTCTCGGGGTCGTACCGGTGCGAGTAGAAGACGTCGACGTACTCCAGGCCCATCCGGTCCAGCGACTGGTCGAGGCTGGCCAGCAGGTACTTGCGGGACCCGCCGTCGCCGTACGGGCCCGGCCACATGTCGTAGCCGGCCTTGGAGGCGATGAACAGCTCGTCCCGGTACGGGCGCAGGTCCTGGGCGAACAGCGTGCCGAAGTTGCGCTCTGCGCTGCCGTACGGCGGGCCGTAGTTGTTCGCCAGGTCGAAGTGGGTGATGCCGCGGTCGAAGGCGCGGCGCAGCACCGCGCGCTGTACCTCCAGCGGCTGGGTGTCCCCGAAGTTGTGCCAGAGACCGAGTGAGACGGCGGGCAGCTGCACCCCGCTGCGTCCGGCACGGCGGTAGGTCATCGACCGGTAGCGGTCGTCGGCGGCGCGATAGCTCATGCCGATCATCCTGCCAGGCGGCCGGTGCCGGGCCGGACCACCGGACCACCGGACCGCCCGGCGTACCCTGGCCGGACCGGCCACCCCGGCCACCCCGGACACCGGACCGGGCACCGCACCGCCGTACGGACAACGGACAGGAGAAGCCGATGCGCCCGCGCCCCGCCGCCGACCGCGCGGACCTGGTCGACCTCGCCGATCGCGCGGACCTGGACCGGCTGCTGCGGCGCTTCTACCCGGCCGCCTTCGCCGACCCGCTGATCGGCCCGTTCTTCACCGAGCTGGCCGGTCTCGACCTGGAGGCCCACCTCCCGCACATCACCGACTTCTGGGAGCGCGCGCTGCTGCGCACCGGGGAGTACCGGCGAAACGCCTTCGCCCCGCACGCCGTGCTGCACCGGCGGCGGCCGCTGACCGCCGAGCACTTCGGCCGCTGGGTGCAGCTGTGGCGGGCCAGCGTGGACGGCCTCTACCGGGGGCCGGTGGCGGAGCGCGCCAAGGAGCAGGGCGAGCGGATCGCGCTCGGCATGCTGCGGCGCACCTCGGGTGGCGCCACCGGCGGCGGCGCGGGTGGGTTCGTGCCGCTGTCGGCGGTGCTGCTGCGGAGCTGAGGCCCGGAGCTGAGGCCCAGGACTGAGAGGCCGGGCCGGGGGTCCGGGCCGAGCGGCCTGGGGTGCGGGTCCGGAGAGCGGCCGGTGGCGGCCCCGGCGCCCGGGCCGCGCGCCGTCGCATAGGCTCGGGAGGACCCCGGAACTGCGGCGCGAGGAGGGCAGGTGCGGTACGGCGGCGGCGCCCCGGTGTACGTGCGCGGAGCAGCCTTGCCCGGACCGGCGGACGCCCGGGCGGGCAGCCCGGGCCCGGCCCGGGTGCCGGTCGGCTTCACCGTGCTCGGCCCGCTGACGGCGGTCGTCGGCGGTCGCCAGGTCGCGCTCGGCGGGCCCCGGCAGCGCGGCGTGCTCGCCCGGCTGCTGGTGGCCCGGGGGCGGGTGGTGCCGGTGGAGCGGCTGATCGACGACCTGTGGAGCGGACGGCCGCCGGCCAAGGCCGCGGCCTCGCTGCAGGCGTACGTGTCGAACCTGCGGCGGCTGCTGGAGCCCGAGCGCGGCCCGCGTGAGCCGGCGCGGCTGCTGCTGAGCCGGGCGCCCGGGTACGCCCTGGAGCCGGCCGCCGCGAGTGCCGTGGACGCCTGGGACTTCGAATCCCGGCTGCGGCGCGCGCGGGAGCTGCTGTCGCCCGCCGCCACCGGGGCCGGTGTCGGGGTCGGCAGGCCGGACGGGCCGCTCTCCCGGGCGGTGCAGGACGCACTGGCGCTCTGGCGGGGCCCGGTGCTGGCCGAGTTCGCCGATCAGCCGTGGGCGCTGGCGGAGATCGGCAGGCTGGACGAACTCCGGCTCTCCGCTCGTGAGTTGGCGGTGGAGGCGGCGCTCGCCGAGGGCCGCCCGGCGGACGCCGTGCCCGAGGCCCGGGAGCTGGCCGAGGGCCATCCGCTGCGCGAGCAGGGCTGGCGCCTGCTGGCGCTCGCGCTCTGGGGCGCCGGTCGGCAGGCCGAGGCGCTGGACGCGCTGCGCGCTGCCCGCGCGCTGCTGACCGGTGAACTCGGTCTCGACCCGCACCCGGCACTGACCGAGCTGGAGTCCGCGATCCTCAACCAGCGCACCGCCCAGCTGCTCCCGGGTCCGGCCGGGTCCGCCGCCGGGGCCGCTGCGCCGTCCGCCCTCCCGTCCGCGCCGCCGGCCGCTGCCGCGCCCGACGGCGTGCCCGCACTGCCGGCCGGGCGGTTGTTCGTCGGCCGGGAGGGCGAGCTGCGGACGCTGCGGCAGGCCGCCCGGGAGGCCGGGGCGGGGGGGGACCCGGGGG
>NZ_JAIZ01000553.1:5826-17461 GCF_000710465.2 Kitasatospora sp. MBT63
TGCGGGCAAGTCCACCCTGCTCGGCCGGCTGCACGCCGAACTCAAGAGCTCCGGGATGCTGGTGGCCGCCGGGCGCTGTCCGGAGTCCGGGGGTGCGCCACCGGCCTGGGCCTGGACGGAGGCGCTGCGGGGCCTGGCCGAGCAGAGCCCGCTGTCGCCGGTCCACGCCCGGCTGCTGGCCCCGCTGCTGGACGGCGAACCGGCGGGCACGCCCGCCGGCCCGGCGTCCAGCTCACCCCCGAACGCCCTGCCCCACGGCACCTCGCCCCACGGCACCTCGCCCCACGGCACCCCGCCCCACGGTGCCGGGCCGCAGGCCGATGCGCTGGTCGGCCGGTTCCGGCTGCACCGGGCCGTCGAGGACTGGCTGCGGCAGGCCGCCGCGGCCCGGCCGGTGGCCCTGGTCCTCGACGACCTGCACGCGGCCGACCGGGAGACCCGCGCCCTGCTGACCGCGCTGGCCGGCGCGCAACTGCCCGGCCTGCTGCTGGTGGTGGCGCACCGCCCCGGCGAGGGGGAGCTCACCGACACGCTCGCCGCGCTGGCCCGCCGCTCGCCGTACCGGCTGCCGCTGGGCGGACTGGCCGAGGAGGAGGCGGGCCGGCTGATCGGGTCGGTCTGCGAGGAGGAGGTCGACCCGACTACCGTTCGGGCGCTCGCCGAGCGCACCGGGGGCAACCCGTTCTATCTTCTGGAGAGCGCCCAACTGCTCGCCGGGGAGGGTGCGTTGGTGGCCGTCCAGGAGGTTCCGCAGGGGGTCAGGGACGTGCTGCGGCGGCGGTTCTCCCGGCTGCCCGGGACCACCGTGGAGGTACTGCGGCTGGCCGCCGTGGTCGGCCGGGAGGCCGAGGTCGACCTGCTGCTCGCCGCCTCCGGGCACGGCGAGGAACGGCTGCTGGATGCCCTGGAGGCCGCCCTGGTCGGCGGCCTGCTCACCGAACCCCGGCCGGGCGCGGTCCGGTTCACCCATGCGCTGGTCCGGGACACCCTGTACGCCGACCTCAGTTCGCTGCGCCGGACCCGGCTGCACGGCCGGGTCGCCGAGGCGCTGCGCGACCTGCACCCGGACCGACTGGCCGCGCTGGCCCACCACTACGCGCGGGCGGCCTCCGCCGCCACCGCCGAGCTCGCCGTCGACCACTGCGTGCGGGCCGCCGAGGCGGCCGAGCGCCGGTACGCGCACGAGAGCTGCGCGGCGCTGCTCCAGCAGGCCCTGGACGCCCTCGCGCTGGCGCCCGAGTGCGGTGACGACCGGGCGGCCCGGCGGATCGCCCTGCTCGGGGCGCTGCTGCGGGCCCAGTTGCGGGCCGGGGAGATCGCCGCCGCGCTGGCCACCCGGGCCGCGGCGGTCGGGCTGGCCCGCGAGAGCGGCCGCGAGGACCTGGTGATCGAGGCGTGGACCGCCTGGACCGAGCCGACGCCGTGGGTCGCGCACCCGTACGGTTCGGTGGACCACGCGGCGGTCGACGCGCTGACCGCGCTGCTGCGCCGCACCGATCTGCCCCCGGTCACCCGGTGCCGCCTGCTGGACGCGCTCACCTACGAACTCGACTGCACCGGCACGAGCGAGGGCCGGGCGGCCGGCGCCGAGGCGGTCGCGCTGGCCCGCGCGGTGGGCGACCCGCGGCTGCTGGCCCGCGCGCTGGCTGCCCAGGCCCGGGTGCACGACTACGAGCACGACCTGCTGCTGCGCTCCGAGATCGCCACCGAACTCTCCTCGCTGGCGCAGGAGTTCGACCTTCCCGCGTACCGCTGGCACGCCGAGCACCTGCACGCCACCGCGGCCGCCGTCCAGGGTGACCTGCCGGCCCTGCGCGCGCACATCGACACCGGGCTGCGGATCGCCGAGGCGTACGGCCTGCCCGAGCTGATCGACGTCGGGCTCTGCCAGCAGGCGATGCTGGCGCTGGCCGCGGACCGGCCCGACGAGGCCCGCACGCTCTACCGCCGCGCGGTGGACGGCCTGCGGGCGCGCGGCTCGCTGCACGCCGACGGCGTCGACGCGGTCCACCGTCTGACCCTGGCGATCGGCGGCGGGCGGCTGCGCGAGGAGCTTCCGCTGGTCCGGTCGGCCGCCGCGCTGTACGGGCCGCTGGTGGACGACGTGCTGGCCCTCGCGCTGGCCCAGGACGGCCGGATCGAGGAGGCCAGGGCGGCCCGCAGCCCGGGCCGGCCGATCGCGCCGGACTACTACCGGTCGTTCTTCCTGGTCCTGCGGGCCATGGCGGTGATCGCCCTGGACGAGCGGGCCGAGGCGGCCGAACTGCTGGTCGAACTCGGTGAGGTGGACCGTCTGGTGGCCGGCGCCGCCAGCACCTCGGTCGCGCTCTGGCCGGTCGCCCACACCCGCGGCGAGCTCGCCCGCCACCTGGGCCGGTACGCCGAGGCCGCCGCGCACTTCCGGCACGCCGCCGAGGTCGCCCGCCGCTGGGAGTCCGCGCACTGGGAGGCCGATGCGCTCCGGGCTCTGGCGCAACTCCCGCCGGGGCCCTAGTCTCGGCCGCGGGCCGGTGTGTCTCCCCGCCCGCAGCGGCTCCGGCCCGCACCCGGCCCGGCGGCCCGCCGCCCGGGCGGCGCAGCGGGCGGTGCGCGGGGTCGCCTCCAAGTGCCGTCCCAAGTCGTCTCCAAGCGCGGGCGGTCAGGCTGGGCGGGACTTCTGCACCGGACCAGCCGAAAGGCCCGTTCATGTCCTCCCTCCTCGGCCGCCTCGGCGGCGCCGCGGCCGCCAGACCCTGGTACACCGTGCTCGGCTGGGCGCTGCTGCTGGCCGCGCTCCTCGGGCTGGCCGCCGGCTTCGGCGGCACCCCGCGCGACGACTACCGGGTGCCCGGCACCCGGTCCACCGCCGGCCTCGACCTGCTGCACGAGCGGTTCCCCGAGATGTCCGGCGCCAGCGCCCGGGTCGTCGTCCACGACCGGGCCGGGCACCGCGTCCCCGACCAGGCGCTCGCGGAGCTGCGCACCCGGATCGGCACGGTCCGCGGCGCGGGTCCGGTCGCCGAGCCGGTCTTCTCGGCCGACGGCTCAACCGCCCTGCTGGCCGTCAACTACCTGATACCGGTGACCTCGTTCAAGGGCTCCGAGGGCCTGGACGACCTGCGCGCCGCCGCCCGTCCGACCCAGGACGCGGGCCTGCAGGTCGAGTTCGGCGGCCAGCTGCCGGAGAACTTCACCGCGCCGGACGGCACCGCCGAGACCATCGGCATCGTGGCCGCGCTGGTCGTCCTGGTGCTCTCGCTGGGCACCGTGGTGTCGGCGGGCCTGCCGCTTGTGGTCGCGCTGGCCGGGCTGGGTGCGGGCACCGCGCTGACCACCCTGCTCGCCGCGGTCACCGACATCAGCCCGACCGCGCCGACCGTGGCCAGCATGGTCGGCCTGGGCGTCGGCATCGACTACGCGCTGCTGCTGGTCAGCCGGCACGTCGAGGGACTGCGCAAGGGCCTGGACCGGCGGCAGGCGGCGGCCGAGGCCACCGCGACGGCCGGCTCCTCCGTGGTGGTGGCCGGCTCCACCGTGCTGGTCTCGCTGTTCGGCCTCAAGCTGGCCGGACTGCCCACCTACTCCTCCTTCGGCTACGCCACCTTCCTGGTGGTCGGGGCCGTGATGCTGGCCTCGCTGACCCTGGTGCCCGCGCTGTGCTCGCTGGCCGGTCCGCGGCTGCTGCGCCGCTCCGAGCGCCGTACCGACGGCCCGGTGAAGCCCAAGGGACCGACCCGCACCGAGCGGTGGGCCGCCCTGATCGGCCGCCGTCCGGTCGCCGCGGCGCTGGCCTCGCTGGTGGTCCTGCTGGCGCTGGCCGCGCCGATGCTCGGGATGCGGACCTGGCCGCAGGACGCCGGCAGCCAGGCGGCCGGCAACACCACCCGCAAGGCGTACGACCTGGTGGCCGAGGCGTACGGCCCGGGTGCCAACGGTCCGCTGCTGGTCGCGGTCGACCTGCAGCGGGTGCCCGCCACCGAACTCCCCGCCCTGACCGCCCGGCTGGCCGCCGACCCGGGGGTGGCCGCGGTCGCGCCGCCGCTGGTGAACCGGGCCCAGGACGCGGCCGTCGTCTCGGTCCAGCCCAGGACAGGCCCGCAGGACGAGCGCACCGCGCAGCTGCTGTCCCGGATGCGCGCCGACCTGCTGCCGGCCTCCGGTGCCGAGGTGACCGGGGTGGTCGCGTCCTTCTCGGACATCTCGAAGCGGCTCTCGGACCGGCTCTGGGTGGTGGTGCCGTTCGTGGTCGCGCTCTCGCTGATCCTGCTGACGGTGCTGTTCCGGGCACCGGTGATCGCGGTCAAGGCGGCGGCGATGAACCTGCTGTCGGTGGCCGCCGCGTACGGCGTGATGACGGCGGTCTTCCAGTCCGACGCGGGCGCGAAGGCGCTCGGGCTGCCGCACTCGGTGCCGGTGTCCAGCTGGGTGCCGATCCTGATGTTCACCGTGCTGTTCGGCCTGTCGATGGACTACGAGGTCTTCCTGCTGGCCCGGGTCCGTGAGGAGTGGCTGGCCACCGGGGACGCGCGCGGCAGCGTGCTGCGCGGCCTGGCGGCCACCGGACGGGTGATCAGCAGCGCGGCGGCCATCATGGTCGCGGTCTTCACCGGCTTCGCGATCGACCCCGACATCACCGTCAAGATGATGGGCGTCGGGATGGCCGTGGCGGTCCTGATCGACGCCACCGTGGTCCGGCTGGTGCTGGTCCCGGCCACCATGACCCTGCTGGGCCGCCTCAACTGGTGGATCCCGGGCTGGCTCGACCGGCTGCTGCCCGAGCTGCGGATCGAGCACGGCGGCGACCCGGTGATGGCCCCCGGCCCGGGAGCCGCGGCCGAACCGGAGCGTGTCCCGGTCTGACCCGCGCCCCAGCCGTCCCGGCCCCGTCCGCTCCCGCGGGCGGGGCCGCGCCGTTCCCGCCCGCTCCTCCCCGCCGGGCGGCACCGAGGGGCGCGCGGAACCGCGCGGGTCGGAAGGCTGCCAGGGGTTCGCCGGCCGCCGAGCCCGTCCGGCTCCCGGCTTCAAACCGCAGGCGGGTGCCGTGCCTCTTTCGGACGCCCCCTGGCTTCTGTACCTACTGGTATGTACAGTGATCCCATGACCACCCAGGACCGCCTGATCGAGAGCACCCAGGAACTCCTCTGGGATCGCGGCTACGTCGGCACCAGCCCCAAGGCCATCCAGCAGCAGGCCGGGGTCGGCCAGGGCAGCATGTACCACCACTTCGACGGCAAGCCCGACCTCGCCGCCGCCGCCCTACGCCGCAGCGCCGAGCAGCTGCGCACCCTCGCGGAGCAGCAGCTCGGCGGCCCCGGCACACCGCTCCAGAGGATCGCCGCCTACCTCGGCCGCGAACGCGAGGTGCTGCGCGGCTGCCGGATCGGCCGGATGGCCCAGGACCCCGAGGTGATCGCCGACCCCCGGCTGCGCGCCCCGGTCGAGGAGACCCTGGCCTGGCTGCGCGGCCGGATCGCCGAGGTGGTCGCCGAAGGCCAGGCGGCCGGCGAGCTGCCCGCCGGGCCGGACCCCGCCGACACCGCGGCCGCCCTGGTCGCCGTCGTCCAGGGCGGCTACGTGCTGGCCCGCGCCGCGGGCTCGCCGGAGCCCTTCCACCGGGCCGTCCGCGGCGCCCTCGCCCTGCTCCGCACCCCCTGACCCCCGTCACCCCACCGGAGGCCGTCCGTGCAGGCCATGCAGTACGAGATCACCCTCCCCGCCGGCCACGACATGCGGACGATCCACCGCCGGGTCGCCGACAAGGGCCACCTGACCGACCACCTGCCCGGCCTCGCCCTCAAGGCGTACCTGGTCCGCGAGCGCGGCACCGACGGCTCCCCGGTCAACCAGTACGCACCGCTCTACCTCTGGCACCGGGCCGACGCCATGGACGCCTTCCTGCGCGGCCCGGGATTCCGCACCCTGAGCGAGGACTTCGGCCGTCCGCCGGTCCGCCACTGGCTGGGGCACATCCTGCGGCCCGGCCCGGCGGTGGCACTCCGGCCGCGGACCGCCACCCGGGTCCTCACCCCGCTGCCCGAGGACGCCGACCCGGCCGAGGTCCTCGCCGACGCCCTCGCCCGCCCGGCCGCCGCCGACGGCGACGGGAGCGGCCTGCACTCGACGGCCCTCGCCCTCGATCCGTACGGCTGGGAGCTGCTGCGGTTCAGCCTCTGGTGCGACGACCGGTACGGCGGCCCGCCCGCCGCCCCCGCGGCCACGGTCACCCGCTACCGGGTGCTCCACCTGTCCGCCCCCGAACTCCCCGCCCCCGAACTCCCGACCCGCTGAAGGAGATCCGTGCAGCCCGCCGACCTCACCCCGGCCGTCATCGACCGCGCCGCCGGCCACCGGGTGCTCGACGCCCTGATGGACGAGGCCACCCAGCTGGCCACCCTGCCCGCCCTGGACGGGCTCGCGCCGGGCTTCCCCGACTGGATCGTCACCAGCCTGTTCGGCGGCACCTACCAGCGCGAAGGCCTGGAGCCGAGGGACCGCCAGCTGCTCACCCTGGCCGCCCTCGCGGCCCTCGGCGGCGTCGAACCGCAGCTGGCCGGCCACCTCCGCAGCAGCCTGCGGATCGGACTGACGCCGCAGCAGATCACCGAGTCCTTCGTCCACCTCGCGCCGTACATCGGGGTCCCCAAGGCACTGGCCGCGCTGCGCGCCACCGCGTCCGTCCTGGACGCGGCGTGACCCCGGCCGGCGCCGCCGGGGCCGCCCGTACTGCCGGTGCTGCCGGGCCCGCCGAGGTGGTGCACACCGTCCTCGGCCCGGTGGACCCGGCCGGGCTCGGTCTCTGCGACGCCCACGACCACCTGTTCCTGCGCAGCGAGCAGCTCCCGGGCCAGGAACTCGACGACCCGGCCGCCGCCGAGGCCGAGCTGCGGGCCTTCGCCGCCCTCGGCGGCGGCGCCCTGGTCCAGTGGACGCCGTACGGGATGGGCCGGCGGATCCCGGACCTGATCGCGCTCTCCCGCGCCACCGGTGTCCACCTGGTCGCCGCCACCGGACTGCACCAGGCCGCCCACTACCCGCCCGGGCGGCTGCGCGGACTCGACCTGGCCGCGCTGTTCACCGCCGAGCTCACCGGCCCCGCCGGACCGAGCGGCCCGGGCGGACCGGGCCGGGCCGGGCTGATCAAGGTGGCCGGCGGCTACCACGGCCTGGACGCGCACGCCCGCCGGACGCTGACCGCCGCCGCCGAGGCGCACCGTGCGACCGGGGCGCCGATCGCCGTCCACCACGAACTCGGCACGGCCGCCGGCGACGTCCTCGACCTGCTCTGCGACCGGCTCGGCGTCCCGCCGCGGCGGGTGCTGCTGGGCCACCTCAACCGGTTCCCCGACCTGCGGATGCAGCGGGAGGCCGCCGCCTCGGGCGCGTACCTGGTGCTGGACGGCCCGTCCCGGGCCCACCACGCCACCGATCACCACCTGCTGGACACCCTGGTGGCGCTCACCGAGGCCGGCCACGGCGGTCAGCTGCTGCTCGGCGGCGACACCACCACCGCGGCCGCCCGCGGCAACCCCGGCCCGGCGTACCTGCTGAGCGGTCTGCGTCCCCGGCTGGTCAGGGCGCTCGGCGAGCGGGCCGCCGACGGCATCCTGCGGGCCAACCCGGCCCGGGCCTTCGCCTGGTGAACCGCCCGGTGTGACCTGGGCATGCCCACAGGGGCCCGGCGCGCCACGGCCGACAGGCGCATCCTGGTACCAGGGCCCTGCGCGGTGGCCCGGTCCCGGGCCGGGCGGAGGGCGTGGAGCGTTTCCGGGAGACGATCATGAACAACAGAGCCCCCGCAGGCGTGGTCGCCGGTGTGGACGGTTCGGCCTCCGCCGCCGCGGCCGCCGAATGGGCCGCCCAGGAGGCCGATCGCCGGGGTTGTGCGCTGCACCTGGTGCACGCGGTGAACACCGGCACCGTCACCCTCTCGCCGCGGACCGGGGCCGCCGTGACCGATCTGATCCTGCGCGACGCCCAGGATCTGCTGGACGACTCGCTCGGCAAGCTCAAGGCCGCTCACCCGGAACTGCGTCTCACCGGCGACGTGGTGCCCAGGGAGGCCGCCGAGGCCCTGCTGACCGCCGCCGAGCACGCGGAGCTCGCGGTGGTCGGCACCCGGGGCCACGGCGGCTTCGCCGCGCTGCTGCTCGGCTCGGTCAGCCTGCGGGTGGCCGCGCACTCCCGCTGCCCGGTGGTGGTGGTGCGCGGTGCGTCGGACGCGGGCAGCCATGTGCTGGTCGCCGTCCGTGACGAGCGGGACGCCGCCACCCTGCGGTTCGCGCTGCGGGCCGCGGCCACGCGGCGGCTGCCGGTCGAGGCCCTGCACACCTGGTCGCCGGTGGTCGCGGAGGCCGGGCAGATGGCGATGGCCGACGAGGCGGGGGAGGAGGAGCGGCTGCACGCCCAACTGCTGCAGCACACCATCGAACCCGTCCTCGAGGACTTCCCCGAGGTGCGGGTGGACGCCCGCCAGCTGACCGGCGCGACCGTCGAGACCCTGGTCGAGGCCTCCCGGCAGGCCGCCCTGCTGGTGGTCTCCCGGCACGAGCCCGCCCCGCGCTTCGGTCTGCGCCTCGGCACCTCGCTGCACGCCGTGCTGCACCACGCGCACTGCCCGGTCGCGGTGGTGCCGGTGTGAGGACGCCGACGGGCCCGGCGGGGAGGTCTCCCCGCCGGGCCCGTCGTGGTGACCCGCTACGACCGGCCGGTCAGACCGTGGCCGCCTCGGCGGCCGGCCGGGCGGCCGGGGCCGGGACCAGCAGCCGCTCGGCCAGGTGCCCGAAGAGCATGCCGAAACCGCTCCACAACGTCACCTGGATCGCCAGCGCGGACAGCCGGAACTGCCAGAGCAGCGAGGCCGGGAAGTCCTCCGGCACCTCGTCCACGGTCGGCAGCACCGCGTACGCGATGCCGACCGCCGCCACGAACGCGACGACGGCGACCGCCGTGGCGTTCCAGTTGCCGAGGGCCGGTGCCAGCCGCCGGCCCAGGATGGTCGCGCCGATCGCGAGCAGCACGGACAGCGCGATCATCAGGAAGTACAGCGTGGTGCGCTTGCCGATGGTGTCCGGCTCGCCCACCGACGGCGGGTTGGCCGGGTACTTGAGGAACGGCACCAGGTAGACGACGGCCAGGCCGGCCGCCGACAGCAGGGCCGCCGTGGCCCGCGGGCCGAAGCGGCCGATCCGGCCGAGCGCGAAGCAGAACGCGAGGCCGGCGATGCCGCCGAAGGCGAGCCCGTACAGCAGGATGCCGGTGGCCAGGCCGAGCGTGGACTGCATGCTGCGGCTGACCAGTTCGACCTCGCCGGCGTCGTGCGAGTGGGCGTGCGCCTCCTCGAAGCCGATCGCGGCGTCGACGTGCGGCTCACCGAGCAGGTAGGCCACGACCAGGGCGAGCACACCGGCCGCGAGGCCCGCGAGCATGCCCCGGACGAGCAGGGATCTGACGGATACGGAGTTCATGAGCGTCGGTTCCCCTTGGGATCAGTGGCAGGGGAAGCCGAGCAGGTGACGGCCGTCGTGGACCCACTCGTGCACGTTCTCACCGGAGATGAGCGCGGTGGCGCCCTGCTCGGCGCCGACGAAGTAGATGACGATCAGCATGAGGATGCCGAAGAACGCCGCCCAGGGGGCGATCGCCTTCAGCGAGATGGGGGCAATCGCCGGAGCGGCGGCGGGGGCGATGGGGTGAGCCATGACCGGACCTCCTGGGGGAACTCGCGTCCCGTTCGTTGGAGCAGTGGACGACGGAGTCGGGTCTGACTTTCCGGCACCTGACGGGAGGTCGGGTACCGGGTACACAGTGGCGCGACCGTGCCGGGTTCCCACCGGCTTCCGTCACACCGTCGTCAATTGTCGAGGTGACGGTACCGTGGGGCGGCGGCCCGGCCAAGGGCTGCGGCAGGGGCACGCGGCGCACCGGGCGGCGTGCGGGGCGCCCGTCGAACGGTGCGTGTACGTGCCAGGCTTGCCGCCGGGCGGGGAGGACAGTGGGATGACGGTACGGGTGACGCTGATCTCACCGGCCGCCTCGGCCGGACTGCGGGAGGCCAGGTTCGGCTCGGACACCGCTCTGACGGACTCCGGCCGCCGGGCCGCCGAAGGCGCCGCCGGGCTGCTGCCCGGCGCCGAGCAGGTGTTCGCCGGCCCGTCCCGCCGCTGCGCGCAGACGGCCGCCGCGCTCGGACTGGCGTCGGTGGCCGGCCCCGGCCCGGCGGACCTGGACACCGGCGGCTGGCGCGGCCGGACCCTCGACGACCTGGCCGCCGCCGACCCCGCCGCACTGGCCGGCTGGCTGGCCGACCCGGCGGCCGCCCCGCACGGCGGCGAGAGCGTCCTCGGCCTGGTCGCCCGGGTCGGCGCCTGGCTGGAGGCCCGCAGCGGCCGGGTGCTGGCCGTGGTGGAACCGGCCGTGGTCCGGGCCGCCGTCGTCCACGCGCTCGCGTTGCCGCCCCAGGCCTTCTGGCGCCTTGACGTCGAACCGCTCACCCTCACCCGCCTCACGGGCGGCGGCGGCCGCTGGAACCTGTCCTGCGGCGAACGGCTGACGCGGCGCCCGGCCGACTGAGCCGCCGTCCGGAGGTCCGGCGGCCCGGAGGTCGAGGGGCGCGCGCGTGATCGCCATGCTGGCCTCGGACGACGGCGCCTTCATCACCGGCACCGAGCTGCGGATCGACGGCGGCACCCACGCCTGACGCTCGCGTGCCGACCGCGCCGGCCCGGGCCCCGGCTCGGACAGCAGCCGGGCCGGGGCGGGCGGGCCGATCGGGTGAAGGCGTCCGGTCCGCCGGTCCGCCTCC
The DNA here is from genome assembly GCF_000710465.2 of Kitasatospora sp. MBT63. Classification (GTDB taxonomy): domain Bacteria; phylum Actinomycetota; class Actinomycetes; order Streptomycetales; family Streptomycetaceae; genus Kitasatospora. The sequence goes on from NZ_JAIZ01000553.1 coordinate 16,607, forward strand.
CGTGGGCCCCGGCGGGCCGGGCCGATGATGTTCCCGACTGATGATCATTCAGTGGTGCGGGAGGGCGGGCCCATGCGGGAACGAGCGGTTCAGCTCGGGCGGATCGCCTTCGGCGTGCTGGCGGCGGTGGCGCTGTGCGTCCAGGGCCAGCACGCGGTGAGCCAGGGCTCCCCGCTCACCGACTTCTTCAGCTACTTCACCATCCTGAGCAACATCGCCGGTCTGCTGGTGCTGGTGGCCGGGGGGGTGCTCGCGCTGCGCGGCAGCCCGGGGATCCCGGACGCGGTCCGCGGCGCGATCGTGCTCTACATGACGATCACCGGCCTGGTGTACGCCCTCCTGCTGTCCGGCTACAGCCTCGGGCTGCTGCTGCCCTGGGTCGACGACATCGTCCACCGGGTGATGCCCGTGGTGTACCTCGCCGACTGGCTGCTGATGCCGCCGGCCCGGCGGATCGACCGCACCACCGTCCTGAAGTGGCTGGTCTTCCCGCTGGTGTACCTGGCGTACACGCTGGCCCGGGGGCCGCTGGTGCACTGGTACCCGTACCCGTTCCTCGACCCGCACCTGCCCGGCGGGTACGGACGGGTGGCCGGCGCCTGCACCCTGATGCTCGGTCTGTTCGTGCTGGTGGCCGCCGTGCTGGCCTGGCTCGGCAACCGGCTCGGCAGCCGCCGCCGGGACCGGCCGCCGCCCCGGCACGCCAGGTCCGCGCCCGGGCGCGCCACCGACCCGACCTGACGCCCGCGCCCGCCGCCGGGACGCCGTCCGCCACCTTGCACCGGACCGAGGGAGCAGCACGCAGCGATGGGCCTGACGAGTCACAAGGTACTGGCGGCCGCCGTCGTCCTCGCG
>NZ_JAIZ01000553.1:17552-25087 GCF_000710465.2 Kitasatospora sp. MBT63
CTGGTGCCGGCCGCGACGGTGGGGTGCTGGCCCCGGCTGGCGCGCCCGGGCGTGCTCGCCGTGCTCGGCCGGATCGGCGTGCTGCTGGCGGCCCAGCTGGCCCTGCTCGGCGCGCTCGCCCTCGCCGCCAACGACTACTTCTCGTTCTACGGCAGCTGGGACGACCTGCTCGGCACCGGCGGCCCGGGCCCGGTCACCGTGGTCCCCGCGGCCGGGGACGGCGGGGTGCGGCTGCTCGGCCGCGAGACGGTGCGCGGCGGCGGCCCGGTGGCCAGGCAGCCGGGCGCGGCGGGCGAGATCCAGCGCGTACGGATCGCCGGCCCGCTGTCCGGGCTGACCACCGAGGGCTACGTCTACCTGCCGCCGCAGTACTTCCGGCCCGCCTACGCGGACCGCCGCTTCCCCGCGGTGGTGGTGCTCACCGGCTTCCCCGGCGACGCCCGGAACCTGATCACCCGGCTCAACTACCCGGGCACGGCGCTGCGCCTCAACCTGGACGGCCGGATGCAGCCGGCCGTCCTGGTCCTGCTGCGGCCGTCCCCGGCGATGCCCGCCGACACCGAGTGCGAGGACGTGCCCGGCGGCGCGCAGTCGGAGACCTACTTCACCCGGGACGTCCCCCGGGCGATCACGGCCGGGTACCGGGTCTCGGCGCTGCCGCGGGCCTGGGCGGTGATGGGCAACTCCACCGGCGGGTACTGCGCGCTCAAGCTGGCGATGCGCCACCCGGAGGTCTTCCCCAGCGCGGTCTCGATGTCCGGCTACTACCGGGCGGCCGAGGACCCGTCCACCGGGGACCTGTTCCGGGGGAGCGCCCGCCGCCGCGACGAGGCCGACCTGCTGTGGCGGCTGCGCAACCTGCCGCCGCCCGAGGCGGCGGTGCTGCTGGCCGGGGCCGAGCGCGGGGACGGGGACTACGCGGCGGACACCCGGGCGTTCGCCGCCGCGGCCCGCCCGCCGCTCTCCCTGGCGACCGCGACGGTGCCCGAGGGCGGCCACAACTTCCGGACCTGGAGCACGCTGCTGCCGCCCGCGCTGGAGTGGCTGTCAGGGCGCCTGCGGGCCGGCTGAGGCTCAGCCGACCGGCTGCAGCTTCCCGGTGTGCAGCTCGCCGACCCGGCCGCCCTCGCCCTCGTACGTCCAGAAGACCCGGACGGTGAGCGTGGTGAGGTCCATCACATGGCTGACGGTGATGCCGCTCTGCTCGGTCCAGCTGACGAAGTACACCTGCGGGCCGACCTCGGCGACGTGCAGCCGGACGTCCTCCCACTGGCCGGCCGACTCGCCGAGGCCCTCCCAGCGCAGCCTGGTCCCGTCCGCGGAGTAGGAGTTGCGGAAGGCGGCACCGTTGTCGACGTCGAACAGGTAGGTGCGTCCGGCGAAGCCAGGCAGTGGCGCGGTCATCTCGGGTGCTCCTGGGAACGGTCGCGGCGGCCGCGGCCGGTGCTCCGGCCGCACCCCCCAACCTAGCGGACCGCCGGGGACCGGCGGCTTGAGGTTCCCGCGGGGGAAGGTCCTAGATTCGTCGGCGTGACGGACCAGAGCGAGCACCTGCTCACCATCGGCGCGATGGCGCGGCGCACCGGCCTGACCGCCAAGGCGCTGCGCCACTACGACCGGGTCGGCCTGCTGCGCCCCGCCGAGGTGGACCCGGACACCGGCTACCGGTACTACCGCGCCGGGCAGGTGCCGGGGGCGCGCCTGGTACGGGCGCTGCGCGCGGTCGACCTGCCGCTGGAGCAGGTCGGGGAGTGCCTGGCGGCGGGCGGCGAGCCCGAGCTGGTGCAGCGGGTGCTGGCCGGGCACCGGCGGCGGCTGCAGGCGCGGCTCGACCGGCTGCGCGGGGCCGTCCACCGGACGGATCATCTGATCGAGGAAGGGATCGGCACGGTCATGGGTGAGGAAGCACAGGCGGTCGCCGCGGGCGACGAGCGGCAGCTCGCGGTGGACCTGTTCAACGGCGTCTGGCGGCTGCTGGAGCAGGAGGACCGCTCCGCGGCCGACGACGACCGGATGGTGCACATGGCGCACGCCTCGCGGTACCACTGGGGGCAGGTCGGCGCGCCGGTGAACCTCGGCCGCGGGGAGTGGCAGTGCTCCCGGGTGTACGCCGTGCTGGGCCGGGCGGAACCCGCCCTGCACCACGCCCGGCGTGCACTGGAGCTGTGCCGGGAGCACGGGATCGGCGACTGGGACCTGGCCTTCGCGTACGAGGCGCTGGCCCGTGCGGCGGCGGTGGCGGGCGAGCCGGAGCAGGCCCGTGCCTGGACCGAGCAGGCGCTGTCCGCCGCCGAGGAGATCGCCGGGCCCGAGGACCGCGAGCTGGTGCTGGCGGACCTGGAGAGCATCCCCGGGCAGCCCCGGTTCTGGTGACCGCGCGGCCGGGGCCGCGGCTGTGAGGGACATCTCATTGTCGGTGCACGACCCATCTGCCTAGCCTGCACGGGATGCCCGGCTGGGCAGACCCGCGGTCGGGACGCCTAGTCCTGTCCACCCGACGGCGGCCACCCGATCACCTTCTGGACAGGAGCGGGGGAACCAGGTTTGTTGCCGTCGCGCCCCCGCTCCCACCGGAGCCGGGCGCGCGGCTAGGGGTGAAGCCGCTCCCCACCGGCGGCCGGGCAGCCTCGTGCCCGAACCCGACAGCTCACCTCGCAGGCGTCGCAGAGGATCCTCCATGCGACTTTCGCCCACCCCGGCACGCCTCGGCCTGCTCGCCGGCGCGACCGTGCTCGCCGGCGTCCCGCTGGTCGGCCAGGCCTCGGCCGCCACCCCCACGGTGACCCAGGACAGGCTCTCCCCGACGGCCATGGCGGCCGACACCGCCGCCAAGGCGACCCTCACGGTGCACTCCTCCGGCTGCTTCACCGCCAAGACGCTCGGTGTCGGCGTCCGTGACGCGGCCGGCCACAACCTGGACTTCCCCGGCAACGCGAGCAACGTGCAGATCTGCCCGGGCGGTGTCACCTTCACCAGCGCCGCGCGCACCCTGCCGGCAGGCACCTACACCCAGTTCGGGTTCTGGCAGGACTCCGCCAACGCCTGGCACAACCTGCCCTCGCAGACGCTGACGGTCGGCGGCTCGGCCACCCCCGCGCCGGCCCCGACGCCCACCCCGGCCCCGACTCCCACGCCGACCCCCACGCCGACGCCGGCCCCCGCCCCGGCGCCCGGCACCGGATCGCCGGTCCCCGGCAAGGCGCTGACCTGGTCCGACGAGTTCGACAGCCTCAACACCACCCGCTGGACCACCGACAAGAGCAGCTCGTACAAGTACGGCAACCACAACCCGGACGACAACAAGCTCGACTGGCTGAGCAAGGACGGGGTCAGCGTCTCCGGCGGCGTCGCCACCTTCACCGCCAAGCCGGGTGCCAACAAGCTGGAGAACGGCAGGCAGTCCTGGGACACCGGGCTGCTCACCACCGAGTACTCCGGCGAGGGCTTCCAGGTGAGGACCGGCGACTACGCCGAGACCCTGGTGAAGCTGCCGTCCGGCAGCGGGGCCTGGCCGGCGCTGTGGACCTGGAAGAACGGCAACGGGGAGATCGACTCCTTCGAGTACCACCCCGACAACCCGAACCTGCTGGAGCTGACCAACCACGTCAAGTCCGGCTCGAAGTACTACACCGACGCCAACGCCGTGGCCAAGGACAAGTGGGTCACCATCGGCACCTACTACGGCGCCAACTCGGTCGACTGGTACGTCAACGGCGTGAAGGTGTTCTCCGACAACACCGGAGTCGGCGCCAACTGGTCCGCGTACCTGATCCTCAACCTGTCGCTGAGCGCCGGCCAGTACCACCCGGCGCCCACCGGCACCGCGCCGATCACGTTCGCCGCGGACTACGTGCGGGTCTACCGCTGACCGTCACGGTGACACGCTCAGCGTGAACGGGGTGCCGTCGTCCGCAGCGTCGCGGTCGTCGGTGCCGATCACCAGGAGGTGCCCCTCGGCCCGTGTGCCGGGGGGCACTTCGCGTGCCACCCGGACCGGCGCCAGCACGGTCGCGCTACGGCCGGCGGGCAGCCCCGCCGGGAAGGTGCAGCGCAGCAGGTGCGCGCCGGGCCCGGTGGTGCAGGAGTCCGGGAAGTACGGGCCTTCGAAGGCGAAGCCGGCCGGCAGCTCGGCCAGGACGGTGAACGCCGAGGCGGTGCGGTCGGGGCCGCCGTTGGCGACGAAGCCGTGCAGGGTGGTGCTGCCGCCGGGCGGGGCCGGGTCCGGGTCCAGCCGGACCACCAGCAGGTCCGCGCCGGCCGCCACCGGGGCGGCCGGGACGGCCCCCAGGGCTCCGCACAGGGCCAGCAGCACCGCGGCCGACCTGCCCGCCGCCCGCGGGCCCACGCTCTCGGACATGTCGTACCCCTCCGCCGTCCGTACTCTGGCCGATACTCACAGTAGCGACCGATGGCGGAACGAGAGCGGAGGAGGCACGGGTGTCCGAGCAGGTGCTGAGCGAGGTGAGCGGCCGGATCGCCGAGGACCGGGAGGCCGGGTTCGTGGCGTCGTACCGCACCCTGATCACCGCCGAGCTGCCCGACGGGCTGCTGCGGACGGAACTGCTGCGCGGGCCGGACCGGCACTGGCGGGTGCAGAGCCTGTGGCGGGACCTGGCCGCGTTGGAGGCGGTGCGGGCGGACCCGAAGATGGCCGCCGCGCCCAGGCTGTTCCGCGAGGCCGGCACCGAGCCCGACCTGACGGTCTACGTGCTCACGGCCACCGCGGTCCGGCCCGGCTGAGCCCGGCCGGGGCCCCCGGCGGCCCTCGGACGGGCCGTCAGGGGGCGAGCACCTGCCCGAGCCGCAGGGCGATCTGACGCATCACCGGTACCAGTGCGGCACTGCCGGCCGCCGCCTCCAGCGCCCTGATCCGCGCCTCCGGCCCGGAGACCGACAGGGCGGTCGGGGTCGGCGCGCCGGGTACCGCGACGGCGATGCAGCGCACGCCGATCTCCTGCTCCTGGTCGTCGACCACGTAGCCGGCCTCGCGGGCGTGCGCGAGCTGGGCGATCAGCTCCTGGGGGTCCGTGACGGTGTACGGCGTGTGCGACTGCAGCGGCTGCGGGCCGAGCAGGGCGCGGGTCTCCTCCTCGGGCAGCTGGGCGAGCAGTGCCTTGCCGACGCCGGTGCAGTGCGGCTGCACCCGGCGGCCGACCTCGGTGAACATCCGCATCGAGCGGCGGGACTGCACCTGGCCGACGTAGACCACCTCGCCGCCCTCCAGTACCGCCAGGTTCGCGGTCTCGCCGGTGGCCTCCATCAGCTCGGCCAGGTACGGGCGGGCCCAGCTGCCGAGCAGCCGGCCGGAGGTCTCGCCGAGCCGGATCAGCCGGGGGCCGAGGGTGTAGCGGCGGGCGGTGTCCTGGCGGACATACCCCTGCTGGACGAGGGTACGGATCAACCGGTGGATGGTGGGCATCGGCAGACCGGAGGTGGTGGACAGCTCGCTCAGGGTGGCGATGCCACCCGAATCGGCGAGCGCTTCCAGCAGCTGGAAGGCGCGCTCGACGGACTGCACGCCACCGGAGGCTCGCTCGGTGCCTGTCGGTGCTTCGGCGGGGGTGCTGGCCACCGGCGTTCCCTTCACTGTCGCGGGAGGAGTAGAGTCCCAGCGATCTAGCTCAACAAACCGTTGAAATTCTGTATCGCGGAAACTAGTCTCCACCCTACAGAACGAAACCCGCCGGTAGGTGGGTTCGGATCTGGGAAGTTCCCACCGGAGCTCCCCAAGCTTTCACAACCGTCCAAGGAGTGTCCTGCCCATGGGTGCAGATCAGGGACCTGACGGCGTTTCCCCCGCCGCCCCGGTCGTCACTGTCGCCGGTCCGCGCGTTCCCCGCGCCGAGGAGGTGCTCACCCCGGAGGCGGTCGCCTTCGTCGTCGGCCTCCACCGTGCCTTCGAAGGTCGCCGGCAGGAGCTCCTGACCCGACGAAAGACCCGCCGTGCCGAGATCGCCGCGGCCGGGACGCTGGATTTCCTGCCCGGGACCGCCGAGGTCCGGGCCGGGGACTGGCAGGTGGCCCCCGCCCCCCGCGCGCTCCAGGACCGCCGGGTGGAGATCACCGGGCCGACCGACCGCAAGATGGTGATCAACGCCCTCAACTCCGGCGCCAAGGTCTGGCTCGCCGACTTCGAGGACGCCACCGCCCCCACCTGGGAGAACGTGGTCTCCGGCCAGATCAACCTGATCGACGCCTTCGAGGGCCGGATCGACTTCACCTCCGAGGCGGGCAAGGCCTACACCCTGAAGCCCGCCGCCGAGCTGGCCACCGTCGTGGTCCGCCCCCGCGGCTGGCACCTCGACGAGAACCACCTGCTGGTCGACGGCACCCCGGTGGCCGGCGCCTTCCTCGACTTCGGCCTGTACTTCTTCCACAACGCCGCCCGGCTGCTCGCCAAGGGCGAGCAGGACCCGAACTCCGGCCCGTACTTCTACCTGCCGAAGACCGAGAGCCACCTCGAGGCCCGGCTCTGGAATGACGTCTTCACCCACGCGCAGGCCGCCCTCGCCATCCCGCACGGCACCATCCGCGCCACCGTGCTGATCGAGACCATCACCGCCGCGTTCGAGATGGAGGAGATCCTCTTCGAACTGCGCGAGCACGCCGCCGGGCTGAACGCCGGCCGCTGGGACTACCTGTTCTCCATCGTCAAGAACTTCCGCGACGCCGGCGAGCACTACATCCTGCCCGACCGCAACAGCGTCACCATGGCCTCCCCGTTCATGGCCGCCTACACCCGCCTGCTGGTGCAGACCTGCCACCGGCGCGGCGCGCACGCGATCGGCGGCATGGCCGCCTTCATCCCCTCCCGCAAGGACCCCGAGGTCAACGCGGCCGCCCTGGAGAAGGTCAAGGCCGACAAGGACCGCGAGGCCGGCAACGGCTTCGACGGCTCCTGGGTCGCCCACCCGGACCTCGTCCCGGTCGCCCGCGCCTCCTTCGACGCCGTCCTCGGCGAGCGCCCGAACCAGAAGGACGACCCGGGCCCGTCCGAGCCCGTCACCGCCGCCCAACTGCTCGACATCGCCGGCGCCGGCGGACAGTGCACCGAGGCCGGACTGCACAACGCCGTCCAGGTCGGGCTGCGCTACATCGAGGCCTGGCTGCGGGGCCTGGGCGCCGTCGGCATCTTCAACATGATGGAGGACGCCGCCACCGCCGAGATCTCCCGCTCGCAGATCTGGCAGTGGATCAACAACGGCGTCATCCTCGCCGACACCGGCGAGAAGGCCACCGCCGACCTGGTCCGCCGGCTGGTGGCCGAGGAGCTGACCGCGCTGCGCGCCGAACTGGGCGACCAGGTCTACGCCGGTGGGCGCTGGAGCGAGGCCGCCAGGCTCTTCGAACAGGTCGCGCTGGCCGAGGAGTTCGTCGACTTCCTCACCCTGCCCGCGCTGCCCCTGCTCGGCTGAACGAGCCCAATCTATCCATCCGCGAGCCGGCCGCCGCCTGCCAGGCTGTAGCACTGCCCGCACCGTCTGCGCCGCTGTGTACAGCGCCGTGACGCGGCCCGGCCGGGGGCCCCCCGCACC
>NZ_JAIZ01000553.1:25188-41673 GCF_000710465.2 Kitasatospora sp. MBT63
CCCACCCCGATGCCCCGCGTCTTCTTCAACGGCCAGGCCATGGTCGGCGGTCCGTTCCACCCCTCGGTCGCCGAGATGCTGATCGGCCCGGTCCGCACCGCGCCCGGCTACCGGTTCTTCTCCCTCGACGACGTCTGCCCCGGGCTGCTTGCCGACCCGTCCGTCGACACCGCGATCGAGGGCGAACTCTACGAGGTCCCGCTGGAACACCTGCGCGACGTGATCCTTCCCGGCGAACCCCGCACCCTCGAACTCGGCGTGATCGAACTCGCCGACGGCTCCGCCTGCCTTTCCATGGTGCTGGCCCGCGGCGAACTCGAGCGCGGCGTGCACCAGGAGATCACCGCCTTCGGCGGCTGGCGCGCCTACCTCGCCACCCTGGGCCGCACGGCCTGACGGGCCGGCGGTCACCGGCCGGCGACGCCCTCGGCCAGCTCCGCCCGGACCAGCTCGAGCAGCCGGCCCGCCCAGTTCCGGGCCGCCGGGCCCTCGCCGCCCCAGTACGACGACTCCTCGTCCACGTACCGGATCACGGCGTCCCCGGTTGCCAGCAGCACGGCGGCCGCCTCCGACCGCTGGGCGAACTTGGCGCGCAGCACCCGGGCCATCACGGCGGGCCGGGCCGGGCCGCCCTCCGGACCGTCCACCGCCGAGAGGGCCGCGGCCGCGGACGGGTACCGGACGCCGTCCAGGGTGAGCGGCGCCGGGTGGTCGTTGTGCAACTCCGGCAGCGAGAACCGGTCGACCACCACCGCACGCTCGAACGGTTCCGCCTGCGGCCCCGGCGGCTCGGCGTTCAGCCGCTCGATCTCCGCCCGGACCTCCGCCAGCAGCCCGGCGGCGGTCAGCGAGGTGTGCGCGGCGGCGAACCGCCAGGACGCCAGGCCCGGCGCGATGGCCCGGGCACCGTCCGCCAGGCCGGCCCCGATCCAGCCGTAGCCGAGGCGCTCGGCCAGCTCGTCCACGGTGAGCAGGCCGTGGCAGTCCACCAGGCCGTCCGCGTACACCGTCAGTTCGGTGAGGTGGTGCACACCGGCGACGTGGACGAACACCGGCCGCCAGGCGCCCGGGATCCGCTGTCCGTCGGAGATCCGGAACGTCCTGCGGTCGGCCGCCATGCCGGTCAGCCGCTGCAGGTGCGGGCCGGGTGGTCGAGGCCGCGGACCACGTCCACCAGCCCCCACAGGTCGACCAGCAGGACCAGCGCGGCCACCGCCGCGAGCAGGCCCGCCGCCGCGGTCCAGCCGCCGCCCGCCCGCAGCTGCCGGGCGGACAGCACCAGGCCCGCCAGGGCGAGCACCGGTCCGGCGACGACGCCGGCCCACGCCGCGGCCGGGACGGCCCCGGCCTTCAGGCAGTGGTTCAGCCGGCGCGGGACGGCGTCCAGGTAGGCGGTGTGGCCGTAGCGGGCGGAGAGCCAGCCGAGCACCACGAGGGCCACGGCCGCGCCGAGCCAGGGGAGCGGGGCGGTCCGCCGGCCGGCCGCGGGGAGGGTGGTCGGGTGGGCCATCTCAGTACCAGTTCGGTTCGACACGGACGTACTTGATCTTCTGTCGGCCCTCGGAGGCGGCCTCGTGGTCGGAACGGCCGTCCATGCTCACGTTCTTGCGCGAGTCGTTGTGCTGGCTGTACCGGATGTCGCCGTCCGGGGTGACGGCGGTGACGATCGCGGTGTGGTGGATGTTGCCCGGCTTCAGGTCCGGGTTGAGGTCGTTGTCGTCCTCCAGGAAGACCAGGTCGCCCGGCTTCACCTCGGACGGCGGCACCTCCTTCCCGCCGTTGGAGACCATGAAGTCGTGCAGGTTCTGCGCGCCGCCCCAGGCGTGGCTGTGCTGCTGGCCGACGATGCCGAGGCCGAGCCAGCCCGGGTCGTCGCCCCGGTTCCAGGCGTCGCCCTCCACGGTCCAGTCGCCCTTCATGTGGACGCCCGACTGGAACAGCGCCTCGGAGGCGAAGTTGGTGCAGTTGTTCTCGTCGTCGAAGTCGCCGGACTTGTCGTCCCAGTGCGCCAGCACCCACTCGACCATCTTGACCCGGTCCCACTTGCGGTCCGGGCCGCCCCGCAGGTCCTCCTTGACGCTGTCCGGCAGGCCGTTCAGGTTGGCCAGCTTCACCGGCTCGGCGAGCTCCAGCTGCTTGCGCTCCTCGGGGGTGAGCGAGTCCCACCAGCGGGCGACCAGCGCGGGGTCCTTGCCGTCGGGGATGTCGCCGGCGAGCATGTTGAGCTGGGTGTCGGAGGCCTCGCCCTGGAGCACGTCGAGCGCCTTCCCGGGGTCGGTCTCGCAGGTGGCGCCGGCCAGCTTGCGCAGCTCCGCGGAGGCGAGCGCGTCGGCCTGGGTGGCCTCCCGGAGCGCCTCGGTGATCAGCTCGGCGACCTCGTTCATGTGGGTCAGCTTGTCGCCGGTCACCTCGCCGGTGGTGGAGACCCCGCCGTTGTCGTCCACCTCCAGCTGGTACGCCTCGGCCAGCTCGACCGCGTGGGTCAGCGCCCGCTGCGCGTACTCGGTGGAGGAGGCCCAGCCGTCCACCACCATGGCGACGCCGCGCATGATGTCGGCGCCGGACTCCAGAATGCGCGCCTGCTCGTCCAGCTTCTTGCCGGCGGCCTGGCCGACCCGGTCCTGCCAGTCCTCCTTGAGCGGGCCGATGCCGTTGGCGTGGATGTCGTTGACGGCCTGCCAGGCCTCCTTGGACAGCTCGACCCAGCCGTCCGCGGCGGTGCGCAGCTGCCCGGGGTCGGCCTTCCTCAGTGCGGCGAACTCGACCATGCTCAGACCCCCGCGTTCAGGTCGCGCGAGGCCTGGTCCAGCCGCCGTACGGCCTCCTGCTCGGCGCTCTGGTACGAGTGCGCGGAGTCCCGCAGCTGGTCGGCGTAGGTGTGCAACTGCTGGACCACCGAGGTCATGTGGGTCTGCCAGGCGTCCGCGCACTCGCGCAGCGCCGGGCCCGACCACCAGTCGGGGTGGGCGGCGGCGGCCGTCAGGCTGGCGTCCAGCCAGTGGCCGCTGCGTCCGCCCAACTGGCCCGAGCTGGTCCGGATCGCCTCGGAGGCGGTGTGCAGCCCTTCGGGCCGTACGTGGATGTCGTGCATGCCGTTACCCCGTTCCTGCCCGGTTCGTCCCGGGTCCCCGCTGTGACACGGGGAGGACGTTAGCGGATCACGGGGCGGTTCCGGCGGGCGGCCCCGGGCTGCCGCCGGAGCGTCCGGGGCCGCCCCCGGGCATGCCGCGGCCCCGGACCCTCGCCGTGGGTCCGGGGCCGCATCCCGCCCTGGGGCGGGTCCGGTGGTCCCGCCGTCCCGGGCGGGGCCACCGGAGCCGGTGGGGGATCAGACCTCGCGGGAGGCGAGCTCCTTGGCCGCGTTGGCGCAGGCCAGCGCGATCCGGTCCTCGTTGACGGTGGTCAGGGTGCCCTTCTCGACCACGGCGTTGCCGTTGACGAACAGCGCGGTCAGCGGCGGCAGGGCGCCGAAGGTGAGGGCGGCGACCGGGTCGGCGATCGAGGAGTGCATGATCCCGTCGAGCTTCCAGAGCGCGAGGTCGGCCAGCTTGCCGGCCTCGATGGAGCCGATCTCGTTCTGCCGGCCGAGCACCCGGGCGCCGCCCATGGTGCCCAGGCGCAGGGCCTGACGGCCGGTCAGCGCGGTCGGGGAGCCGTGCAGACGGTTGATCAGCAGCGCGTTGCGCAGCTCGGTGCCGAGCTCACCGGACTCGTTGGAGGCGGTGCCGTCGACGCCGAGGCCGACCGGGACGCCGGCCTTCAGCATGTCGGGGACGCGGGCGATGCCGGCCGCCAGGCGGGCGTTGGAGGAGGGGCAGTGCGCGACACCGGTGCCGGTCTCGGCGAACTTGGCGATGTCGGAGTCGTTCATGTGGACGCAGTGGGCCATCCAGACGTCCTCGCCGAGCCAGCCGGTGGACTCGAAGTAGTCGGTCGGGCCCATGCCGAAGAGCTGCTTGCAGAACTCCTCCTCCTCGGCGGTCTCGGAGCCGTGGGTGTGCAGCCGGACGCCCTTGCGGCGGGCCAGTTCGGCACTCTGCTTGAGCAGTTCGGTGGAGACCGAGAACGGCGAGCAGGGCGCGATGGCGACGTGCAGCATCGAGCCGAAGGACGGGTCGTGCCAGGTGTCGACGGCGGCCTCGGAGGCGATCAGGATGTCCTCGGTCCGCTCGACCGCGTGGTCCGGCGGCAGGCCGCCGTCCTTCTTGCTGCGGTCCATCGAGCCGCGCAGCGCGGTGAAGCGCAGGCCGAGCTCCTGGACGGCCTCGATGGAGGCGCCGAGGATGTCGCCGCCGCCCTGCGGGAAGACGTAGTGGTGGTCGGAGGCGGTGGTGCAGCCGGACTTGAGCAGTGCGGCGGCCGAGCCCTGGGTGGCGGCGTGCACCAGCTTGTCGTCGATCCGGGCCCAGGTCGGGTAGAGCGCGACCAGCCAGTCGAAGAGGATGTTGTCCTGCGCCAGGCCGCGGGTGATCCACTGGTAGAAGTGGTGGTGGGTGTTGACCAGGCCCGGGGTGATCAGGTGGCCCTCGCCGTTGATCCGGCGCACCACGTTGTCCAGCCACTGCGGGGCGGGGCCGTCGCCGACCGACTCGATCTTGTTGCCGAGGATGACGACGTGTCCGCGGGCGTACTCGGTGTCGTTGGCGTCGACGGTGGCGATGGCGACGTTCTCGATCACGATCCGCTGGTCGGCGGGCGGCGGCTGGACTGCCATGGTGTGACTCCTATGGGGGCGAGGGAAGGGGGGCGTGCGGGTGAGCGGTGCACGCCCCCCACCGGTCAGGACGGTGTCGCCGGTGACACCGCCGCGCCGGGCGGCTCGGTGGTCGGGGAGCGTCGGGCGGAGCCGACGTGGTGGAAGAGCAGGTTGAGCAGGACGGCCATCACGCAGCCGGCCGATATGCCGGAGTGCATCAGGGTGCGGACGGCCTCCGGGAAGGCGTCGTAGAAGGTGGGGGCGGCGATCGGGACGATGCCGACCCCGAGCGAGACCGAGACCAGGATGGTGTTGGCGCCGGACTCCATCCCCGCCTCGGCGAGGGTGCGGATGCCGCTGGCGGCGACCGTGCCGAAGAGCACGATCCCGGCGCCGCCGAGGACGGGCTGCGGCACCAGCGAGACCAGCGACCCGAGGACCGGGAACAGGCCCAGCAGGATCAGGATCCCGCCGCCGGCCGCGACCACGAAGCGGCTGCGGATGTTGGTCAGCGCCACCAGCCCGATGTTCTGGGCGAAGGCGCTGGCCGCGAAGCCGTTGAGGACCGGGCTGACCGCGGTGGCCAGGCCGTCCGCCCGCAGGCCGGCGGCGAGGGTCCTCTCGTCGGCCGGCCGGTCGACGATCCGGCCGAGCGCCAGCATGTCGGCGGTGGACTCGGTCATCGAGACCACCATGACGATGCAGAGCGAGACGATCGCCGCGGCGTCGAACTGCGGCGCCCCGAAGTGGAACGGGGACGGGAGCGCGAACACCTTCGCGTCCCCGACCGGTCCGAAGTCGGCCAGGCCCAGCGGGAAGGCCAGCGCCGTCCCGAGCGCCAGCCCGACCAGCAGCGAGAGCTGCTGCCAGAAGCCGCGCAGCAGCTTGTGGCAGAGCACCACCGCCGTGAGGGTGAGGGCGGCGAGGCCGATCGCCCGCATCGATCCGAACCCGGGTGCGCCGGGTGCGCCGCCGCGGGCCCAGTTGACCGCCACCGGAAGGAGCGAGACACCGATGAGGGTGATCACGGTGCCCTGGACGACCGGCGGGAAGAACCTGATCAGCTTGCAGAAGTACGGTGCCGCGAGGAAGCACAGGAGCCCCGCGACGATGACGGCGCCGAAGATCACCGGGAGGGCGTCCTTCGGGCCCCCGGTCCTGTCGATCGAGCCCTTGGCGATGGCGAGCATCGGGGCGACGCCGGCGAACGAGACGCCGTTGACGAACGGCAGCCGGGCGCCGATCCGCCAGATGCCCAGGGTCTGGAGCAGGGTGGCCAGGCCCGCGGTGAACAGGCTGGCCGAGATCAGCAGGGCGAGCTCGGCGGGGGACAGGCCCACGCCGGCGCCGACGATGAGCGGGGGCGCCACGACGCCCGCGTACATCGCGGCGACATGCTGCAGTCCGGTGCTCAGGAGCTTCACCGGGGGCAGCAGCTCGTCCACGGGGTGGACGCCCTTCGGGGCGGACGGGTCGTCCGGGAGGCCGGTCGTCCCGTCCGGCCCCGAAGGTCTGTCAGAGGTGGAACCGCCGTCAGCGGTGGGGGTGTTGCGCAGTGCCATGTCGAGCCCCTCTTGTGCCCGTGGCTCCTGGCGCGCCCGTGGCGCTGGAGAAGATCGGCCGACTTCGCCTTGACCGGGGGCGGGACGGCGGTGCAAGGGTCCCCCGGCCGGCTCCTCCAACTCCCCGGGGCGGCCGCCGTGAGGCGGGCACGGTCTCCGGATGGTGGGGGTGGAGAAAGCGGATCTGCGGGTGGTGCGGGTGGTGCTGGTCGTGCGGGTGGTGCTGGCCGTCCACGACCGTCCGGCCAGCGCGGGTCGCGGGGGTCGGAGGGTGCGGCGACGGACGGCGGTCATGGGGTCGCGGCCTCAGGCCACCGGGATCACGGGGACGACGCCCTCGCGGTGGACGGTGCCCTCGATCAGGCCGTACATCCGGTCGGCGGCGTAGTAGACCTCGTTCTCGTTCTTGAGACCGAAGGGCGACAGGTCGACCAGGAAGTGGTGCTTGTTGGGCAGCTCGAGGCGGACCTCGTCCACCTCGGCGCGGTTGTTCAGCACCCGGGTGCCCATCGCGTGCAGGGTCTGCTGCAGCGAGTAGGAGTAGGTCTCGGCGAACGCCTCGAGCATGTGCCGCCGTACGTGGGTGTAGGAGCGGTTCCAGTTCGGCTGGGCCTCGCCCTCGCGGCCGCTGTAGGAGTACTTCCAGCGGGCGGTGACCTGGGTGGCCAGGATCCGGTCGTACGCCTCCTGGAGGGTGGTGTACTTGTCCTTGATGTAGCCCCAGAACTCCGAGTTGGTGGAGTTCATGACGGTCAGGTCCTTGAGGCCGGAGATCACCTGGACGCGCTCGCCGTCGTAGACGACCTCGCAGGTGCGGACCTCGCCGCCGTTGCGGACGAAGGAGTGGCCCACCTCCTCGGAGCCGATGAAGCGGGCCGAGCTGTCCGGGGTCTTGATCCGGTCCCAGACGTACTCCTCGATCCGGATCCTGGCGCTGTGGACCACGCCCCGCTCCGTGTCGTCGACGAAGTGGCGGGCCAGGATGATGCCGAAGGCCTCGGCCGACTCGATCCCGTACTCCTTGGCGAAGGCGTACACGGTGTTCTTGGTGGTGTCGGTGGGCAGGCAGTTGGCGTTCGAGCCGGTGAGGTGGACGTCCTCGAACTCACCCTGGAGGGACACCGAGACGTTCAGGTCCTTGATCTCGTGACGGGTGGAGTCACGGTAGATCCGGACGATGCGGTTCTCCGCCTTGCCGTACTGGTTCTGTCCGAGTACGTGGGCCATGGCTGGCTCCTAAGCTCTGAAGCGGTCTAGCTTCCGCGGTAGACCGAGTATCCGAACGGGTTGAGCAGCAGCGGCACGTGGTAGTGGTGCTGCGCGGGCGCGACCGTGAAGACGATCGAGACCTCGGGGAAGAACGGCGCCTGGTCGGCGGTGGCCGCGTAGTACGCGGCGGTGTCGAACAGGAGCCGGACGACCGAGCCCGCCTCCACGGCCGGCAGGTCCTTGGCCCGGCCGTCGGAGTCCGTGGCGGAGGTGCCGAGCACCTTCCAGCCACCCTCGGTGTGCAGTGCGAGCTCGACCGGGACACCCTCGGCCGGGCGGCCGAGACTGGTGTCGAGCACATGCGTGGAGATGCCAGTCATGGGTTGAATGACCTTACTGATGGCAGGGGTTGACTCACCGTCGACGGGTTCAGCCCTCGTCGAGCAGGCGGTTGATGCGAATGTCGTTGATCTTGCGGAGCTCGCCGCGGACGATCCGGGCCTCGGTGGCGGCGTCGTTCGGGAAGCGCTCGCGCAGCGCGGCGAGCATGGTGGCCGCGGTGCGGCCGGTCGCGCAGATCAGGAACACATGGCCGAACTTCGCCTCGTAGGCGGCGTTGGCCTCGTGCAGTTCATCGAGGAGAGCGGTGTCCACTCCCTTGATGCCGGCCTGCTCGCGCTCGGAGGTGGCGTCGCCCGCCTTGGGGCTGCCGATCCGGGCGTGGCCGGCCATCGCGTCGGCCAGGTCGCCGGCCGTGAGCGCCGCCATCGCCGCCGCGTTGGCGGCGAGCAGGGCGTCCCGGTCGGACCAGGGCCGCGAGGCCGCCACGGAGGCGGCCCAGCCGGGGCTGGAGCAGATCTCCAGCAGGGTCTCCCGCAGCTCGGCGGCCGGGGCCGCCGACAGCTTCTCGAGCGCCGCGGGCGACGGGTGGGGATGGTTGGTCACGGGTGGACCTCCTGAAGAGTGGTGCCACCCGCAAAAGCTAGATCCGCCACCCCGGGCCGTCAACACTTTGTTGAACGGTTGGTGGTTACGTTTTGAGCCGGGGCCCGTTACCGACGGATGTCGTGTGCGATCCGCCAAGTGTGCCCGGCCGGGTGGTCGGACAGACTGGGGCGAATGCGGCCCGGTCGGCCTACTGTCTGCCGTCCTGCCGGTTCAGGTAGTTGTACACCGTGAACCGGCTGACGCCCAGCGCCGAGGCCACCGTCTCGACCCCGTGTCGGACGGTGAAGGCGCCGCGCTCCTCCAGGAGGGCGACCACGCGCTGCTTCTCGGCCCGGTCCAGCTCGGCGAGCGGGCGTCCGTCGAACTGCCGGACCATCTCGGCGAGCAGTCTGTCCAGGGCGCTGCTCAGGTGCGGCAGCCGTACGGCCACCGCCGGCGCGCCGTCCCACTCCAGCAGGACGTCGTCGGGCCGGGCCTCGCGGACCTCGACCGCGGTCGCGCCGACCGCGTCCAGCAGCGGCTTTATCGCCGCCGTGAGCGGGTGTTCCAGGGCGTTGCTCACTGCGTACCCACTCCTTCCGGGGTGTGGTTGTCGTCGACCACGCTGACCTGGACCGAGATCCGGGTCGCCCCGGCGTCCAGGCTCTCGCGCAGCAGCCGGGTCACGGCCGCCAGCGTCTGCTCGGCGTCGCCCTCGGCGCTGGTGCCGAAGGGGCCGACCGAGACGGCGAGACCGGCTTCGTCCACGACCCGGCGGGCAGCCTTGGCGTGGTCCGGGAAGCTGTCCAGCTCGAACGGTTCTGTCGTGAACTCCACCATCAATCGCACCCGCTCACTGTAGCGACCGGGGACGTGCGGGGAAGGGGCTGGTGGATCGGACAGTGCAGGGCCCGGACGGCCGGGGCCGCTCGGCTGCTTCAACAAATTGTTGCGGCGGCCTTGACACCCTCCGATCCCCGGGACAAGCTTCCACCAAGCAGAATCGCTCTTCCGGATCGTGGAAGTTGCGGAGGACGGAAGAGAGTGAGAGGTGAACGACGTGACTGCCGCCGCCCAGCACAGCTACACGGTCAACCTGTCGATCCTGTTCAACGAGCTGCCGCTCCTGGAGCGCCCGGCCGCCGCGGCCGCCGCCGGCTTCACCGCCGCCGAGCTGTGGTGGCCCTTCGGCGAGGAGCACACCCCGTCGCAGGCCGAGCTGGACGCGCTCCGCAAGGCCTTCGGCGACGCCGGGGTCCAGCTCACCGGCCTCAACTTCCTCGACGACCTCACCAAGGGCGCCCGCGGCACCGTCTCGGTCCCCGCCGAGAAGGACCGCTTCCGGGAGAACGTCCCGGTCACCGTCGCGCTCGCCGACTCGCTCGGCACCAAGGCGCTCAACGCGCTCTACGGCAACCGGGTCGAGGGCGCCACCGCCGCCGAGCAGGACGAGCTGGCCCTGGAGAACCTCGTGCTGGCCGCCCGGGCCGCCCACTCGATCGGCGCGATCCTGCTGGTCGAGGCGCTCAACGAGCCGGAGTCCCCGGACTACCCGCTGGTCTCGGCGGCCGCCGCCGTCGAGGTGGTGGACAAGGTGAACGCCGCCACCGGCCTCGGCAACGCCAAGTTCCTCTGCGACCTCTACCACCTGGCGAAGAACGGCGAGGACCTGGCCGCCGTCATCGACACCTATGCCGACCGCTTCGGCCACGTGCAGATCGCCGACACCCCGGGCCGCAACGAGCCCGGCACCGGCGAGCTGGACTTCGAGGACCTCTTCGCCCGCCTCGCCGCCGCCGGCTACACCGGCCGGATCGGCCTGGAGTACCGCCCCGCGAACGGCGTCAGCGCCGACAGCTTCGAGTGGCTCCCGCGCGCGCTGCGCGCCGCCAACTGAGCCATCTCCCACCCCACCACGGACAAAAGGAACGACGCGATGAGCCGCAAGATCGCCTTCATCGGCCTCGGCATCATGGGCAGCCCGATGGCCGCCAACCTGGTCAAGGCCGGCCACCACGTCACCGGCTTCAACCTCACCCAGCCCCCGATCGACGCCCTGGTGGCGGCCGGCGGCCACGCGGCGACCAGCATTGCGCAGGCGGTGGCCGAGGCCGAGGTCGTCATCACCATGGTGCCCGCCGACCCGCAGGTCGAGCAGGTCATCCTGGGCGAGGGCGGCGTCCTGGAGAACGTCAAGGCCGGCACCCTGGTGATCGACATGTCCTCGATCACCCCGCAGACCTCGATCAAGGTCGAGGCGGCGGCCAAGGAGAAGGGCGTCCGTACCCTGGACGCCCCGGTCTCCGGCGGCGAGGCCGGCGCGGTCGAGGCCGTCCTGTCGATCATGGTCGGCGGTGACGCCGCCGACTTCGCCGAGGCGAAGCCACTGTTCGACGCGCTCGGCACCACCGTCATCCACGTCGGCCCGGCCGGCGCCGGCCAGACCGTGAAGGCCGCCAACCAGCTGATCGTGGCCGTCAACATCCAGGTGCTGGCCGAGGCCGTGGTCTTCCTGGAGAACGCCGGCGTGGACCTGCCCGCCGCGCTCGACGTGCTCGGCGGCGGCCTGGCCGGCTCCACCGTGCTGAACCGCAAGAAGGCCAACATGATCGACCGCCAGTTCGCCCCGGGCTTCCGGATCGACCTGCACCACAAGGACATGGGCATCGTCACCGACGCCGCCCGCGCCGTCGGTGCGGCCCTCCCGGTCGGCGCCGTGGTGGCCCAGCTGGTCGCCTCGGCCCGGGCCAACGGCGACGGCTCGCTCGACCACTCCGCCCTGCTGCGCGGCGTCGAGCGGCTCTCCGGCCGCCAGGCCGCGTAACGACCCCTCGCCGGGGGACGTGCCCTGAACCGTCCCCCGGCGAGACCCCAAGAGCTCCTCCTGGTGGCGTGTACCTGTCCGGTCGTGCCCGCGCCACCAGGAGGCCGAGCCGGCGGCGCGCGCACTCCCTCCCGGGGGCACTTCGGTCGTGCCGGCGCGTCGCCGCCCGGCCCCCTCCTTCGCCGAGGGGAGCCTCGCTCGTACGTCGGAAGCGGGACGAGCGGGGAACGGCGAGGAGGGGGTCGCACCCCTCGTGAGGCACACCGGGCTCCCCGAACGGGTAGAGCTCCACAGGAACACCCGTTCTCTCCCCACGCATCAGCCCGATCCGGAAATGAGGCCCACGCCATGCCCGCCACCCCCACCCAGGGCCATGTCGTCGTCGCCCCCGACAAGTTCAAGGGCACGCTGGAGGGCGCCGAGGTCGCGGCCCGGATCGCCGCCGGCATCCGCCGGGCCGTGCCCGGCGCCGAGGTCCGCGAGCTCCCGGTCGCCGACGGCGGCGAGGGCACCCTGGCCGCCGCGCTCGCGGCCGGCTTCACCCGGGTGCCGGTCAAGGTGGCCGGCCCGACCGGTCTGCCGGTGGACGCCGCCATCGCGGTCAGGGGCGACACCGCCGTGGTCGAACTCGCCCAGGCCTCGGGCCTGGCCCGGCTGCCCGGCGGCCGCACCGCTCCGCTGGCGGCCGGCTCCTACGGGGTCGGCCAGCTGATCGGCCGCGCGGTGGGCCTGGGCGTCAAGCGGGTGGTACTCGGCCTCGGCGGCAGTGCCTGTAGCGACGGCGGCGCCGGCATGGTCCAGGCGCTGGGCGTCGGCCTGCTGGACGCCGACGGTACGGAGCTGGCGCCCGGCGGGGCCGCGCTGCGCAGGCTGGAGCGGATCGACCTCGGATCGCTGGCCGACGGCCTGACCGGGGTGGAGATCGTGGTCGCCTGCGACGTCGACAACCCGCTGCTCGGGGCGCGCGGCGCGACCGCCGTGTACGGCCCGCAGAAGGGGGCCGACGGCGACGACCTGGCCGTCCTGGAGGAGGGCCTGACCCGCTGGGCGGACCTGGTCCGCACGGTGACCGGCCGGGACCTGCGGGACGCTCCCGGAGCCGGAGCCGCGGGCGGGGTCGGCTTCGCCGCCCTGGCCCTGCTCGGCGCCACCATGCGACCCGGCATCGAGTTGCTGCTCGAGCTGCTGGGTTTCGACGAGGCTGTGCGTGGGGCGCGCCTCGTCGTGACCGGCGAGGGCTGCCTGGACGCGCAGACGCTCCACGGCAAGGCTCCCGCCGGCGTTGCCGCGGCGGCCACTCGGGCGGGGGTTCGGGTGGCTGCCGTGGCAGGGCGGCTGGAACTGTCGGAGGACCAGTGGCGGGCGGCCGGTTTCGCCGCCGCCGTGGCGCTGACCGATCTGGCCGAGCGGCCCGGCGACAGCATGACCCTGGCAGGCGAGCTCGCGGAGGTCGCGGGGGAGCTGCTGGCGGCCGAGCTGCTGGCCGGCTGAGCTGCTGGTCGGCTGAGGTGCTGAGCCGTCGGCCGACCCCGACCGGCCACTCGTAGTTTCCTACATTGACGTTTTGTTGAAGGCGGGCCTAGGCTCCGAGCACTCGGGGTGAAAGTCTGATCGTCAGACCTCAACTTCCCCTGTGGCACGGCCTGCTCGCCATCAGCGGCTCCACCAGACACACCCGGCCCGGAGGTCCAGATGCCCCTCAGCGAGACGCCCAGCACGGCGGTGATCCGCTCCCGCCGCGTGGTCCTGCCGGACGGTGAGCGTCCCGCGGACGTCCTGGTCCGCGGCGGCCGGATCGAGCAGATCGCCGAGCACGGCGCACTGCTCGCCGGGGACCGGCACCTCACCGACCTCGGCGACACCGCGCTGCTGCCCGGCCTGGTCGACACCCACGTGCACGTCAACGAGCCCGGCCGGACCGAGTGGGAGGGCTTCGCCACCGCCACCCGGGCCGCCGCGGCCGGCGGGGTCACCACCATCATCGACATGCCGCTCAACTCGGTCCCGCCCACCACCACGGTGGCCGGCCTGGAGGCCAAGCGGAAGACCGCCGAGGGCCAGGCCTGGGTCGACCTGGGCTTCTGGGGCGGTGCGATCCCCGGCAACGCCGGTGACCTGGCGCCGCTGCACGAGGCCGGGGTGTTCGGCTTCAAGAGCTTCCTGGCACCCTCCGGGGTCGACGAGTTCCCGCACGTCGAGCCGGCCGACCTGGAGACGGCGCTGGCCGAGCAGGCCAGGATCGGCGCGCTGGCGATCATCCACGCCGAGGACCCGGCCGTGCTGGACGCCGCCCCGCAGCAGCCCGGCGTGCACTACCGCGACTTCCTCGCCTCCCGCCCCGACGACGCCGAGGCCGCCGCCGTCGCCCGGCTGCTGGACACCGCGCGCCGGACCGGCGCCCGGGTGCACATCCTGCACGTCTCCTCCGCCGCCGTGCTGCCGCTGCTGCGGCAGGCCCGGGCGGACGGCGTGCGGGTGACCGCCGAGACCTGCCCGCACTACCTGACCCTGGCGGCGGAGCAGGTGCCGGACGGCGACACCGCCTTCAAGTGCTGCCCGCCGATCCGGGACGAGTCCAACCGGGACCGGCTGTGGGCGGCGCTGGCGGCCGGCGAGTTCATCGCCGTGGTGTCCGACCACTCGCCGTCCACCCCGGACCTCAAGCTGCTGCAGCGGTACGGCGGCAGCGGGGACTTCGCCGCCGCCTGGGGCGGCATCGCCTCCCTCCAGCTGGGCCTGCCGGCGGTCTGGACCGAGGCCCGCCGCCGCGGCCACGGCCTCGCCGACGTGGTCCGCTGGATGGCGGGAGGGCCGGCCGAACTGGTCGGGCTGACCGGTACCAAGGGCGCCATCGCGGTCGGCCACGACGCCGACCTGGTGGCCTTCGACCCGGACGCCGAGTTCGCCGTGCACGCCGAGGAGCTGCACCACAAGAACCCCGTCACCCCGTACGCCGGACGCACCCTCACCGGCGTCGTGCGCACCACCTGGCTGCGCGGCCGGGTCGTGGACACCGCCGGCGAGCCGTTCGGCCGCCAGATCACCCGCCGATAGCCACCTCACCCGCCGACAGCCAGATCACCCGCCGACAGAAGGAGAGTTTCGTTGAGCACCAGTCAGACCCCGGGCGCTCCGTTCACCGAGCTGGTCAACCTGGCGTCCCGGCTGCTGGGCGCCGGCGTCGTGGCCACCAACGAGGACACCTTCGCGGACGCGGAGAACCTGCTGGTCGCCAGGGCGGCCGAGTTCCGCCCGCACACCTTCGGCCACAAGGGCCAGATCATGGACGGCTGGGAGTCCAAGCGCCGCCGCGGCGTCAGCGCCGAGCAGCCGCACCCCACCGACGAGGACCACGACTGGGCGATCGTGCGGCTCGGCGCGGCGGGCGTGATCCGCGGCGTGATCGTGGACACCGCCCACTTCACCGGCAACTACCCGGAGAGCGGCTCGGTGCAGGGCGCCTCGATCCCCGGGCAGCCCTCCCCGGAGGAGGTGCAGGCCGCCGAGTGGGTCGACCTGGTGCCCCGGACCGCGCTCCGCGGTGACACCGCCCACGAGTTCGAGGTCCACGACGGCACCCGCTACACCCACGTGCGGCTGAACATCTGGCCCGACGGCGGCGTCGCCCGCCTGCGGGTGCACGGCGAGGTGCTGCCCGACCCGCGCGAGCTGGACGGCCTCACCTTCGACCTGGCCGCCCAGGAGTTCGGCGGCGTGGCCGAGGCCGCCTCGGACCGCTACTTCTCCTCCCCGCACAACCTGAACGCTCCCGGCCGCGCCTCCGTCATGGGCGAGGGCTGGGAGACCCGGCGTCGGCGCGACAAGGCCAACGACTGGGTGCAGATCGCCCTGGCCGGGGGCGGCGAGGCCCTGGCGGCCGAGGTGGACACCACCCACTTCGTCGCCAACGCCCCCGGCTGGGCCGACCTGGTGGGCTACGACGCCTCCCGGGGCGGCGACCCGTCCACCGACCCGGACGGCTGGTTCGAGATCCTGCCCCGCACCCGCCTGCAGCCCGACACCCGGCACCGCTTCCGGCTCACTCCGGGCCGGCCCGTCACCCACGTGCGGATCAACGTGTACCCGGACGGCGGCCTTGCCCGGCTGCGGCTCACCGGCCGGCTCACCGAGGACGGCCGCGCCGCGCTCGCGCTGCGCTGGTTCGACGCGCTGCCCGCCGCGGAGGCCGCCGCCGCCCTCACCGAGGCCGGACTGGACGCGGCCGAGGCCGCCGCCCTGACCGCCTCCCGCCCGCTCGCGGACGCCGCCGCGACCACCGCCGCGGTCGCTGCCCTGCAGCCGGCCGACGGCCCCGACGGCGAGCAGTCCTCCCGCCGCCGCTCGGCCGTCTGGCGCCTGCTCGGCGTCTGACGTCCCCCCTCCCGACCCGCACCGCCGTAACTGAAGGACCCCCATGTCGAAGATCCTGACCACCGAGTCCGGCGCCCCGGTCGCCGACAACCAGAACTCCGCCTCGGCCGGCGAGTACGGCCCGCTGCTGATCCAGGACCAGCAGCTGCTGGAGAAGCTGGCCCGCTTCAACCGCGAGCGCATCCCGGAGCGCGTGGTGCACGCCCGCGGCTCCGGCGCCTACGGCTACTTCGAGGTCACCGACGAGGTCTCGCAGTACACCCGCGCCGACTTCCTGGCCGAGGTCGGCCGGCGCACCGAGGTCTTCCTGCGCTTCTCGACCGTGGCCGGCGCGCTGGGCTCCAGCGACGCGGTGCGCGACCCGCGCGGCTTCGCGCTGAAGTTCTACACCGCCGAGGGCAACTACGACCTGGTCGGCAACAACACCCCGGTGTTCTTCATCAAGGACCCGGTCAAGTTCCCCGACTTCATCCACTCGCAGAAGCGCGACCCGTTCACCGGCGTGCAGGAGGCGGACAACGTCTGGGACTTCTGGGCCCACTCGCCGGCCTCCACCCACCAGATCACCTGGCTGTTCGGCGACCGCGGTATCCCGGCCTCGTACCGCCACATGAACGGCTACGGCTCGCACACCTACCAGTGGGTCAACGCCCAGGGCGAGGCGTTCTGGGTGAAGTACCACTTCAAGACCAACCAGGGCATCCGCTCGCTGGACGGCGACCAGTCCGCCGAGCTGCTCGGCGCCGACGCCGACAGCCACCAGCGCGACCTGCACCAGGCCATCGAGCGGGGCGTGTTCCCGTCCTGGACGCTGTACGTCCAGCTGATGCCGGTCGCCGAGGCCGCGGACTACCGCTTCAACCCGTTCGACCTGACCAAGGTGTGGCCGCACGCCG
>NZ_JAIZ01000553.1:41683-45405 GCF_000710465.2 Kitasatospora sp. MBT63
TACCCGCTGGTCAAGGTCGGCCGCCTGGTGCTGAACCGGAACCCGGAGAACGTCTTCGCCGAGGTCGAGCAGTCGGCGTTCTCGCCGAACAACTTCGTGCCCGGCATCGGCCCGTCCCCGGACAAGATGCTCCAGGGCCGGCTGTTCGCCTACGCGGACGCCCAGCGCTACCGCCTCGGGGTCAACCACACCCTGCTGCCGGTCAACGCCCCGAAGGCGACCGAGGCCGACAACTACGGCCGGGACGGCTACTCGGCGCTCAACAAGGCCGGCCGCGGCAAGAACTACGAGCCGAACTCCTTCGGCGGCCCGGCCCAGACCGACAGCGCGCTCGCCGCGCCGGTCCGCCTGGACGGCTACACCGGCACCTACACCACGCCGGCGCACACCAAGGACGACGACTTCTTCCAGGCCGGCGAGCTCTACCGGCTGATGTCGGCCGGGGAGAAGACCCGTCTGGTCAACAACATCGCGGGCTTCCTGGCCCAGGTCAGCCGCGACGACATCATCGAGAAGAACCTGGCCCACTTCCACGCGGCCGACGAGGAGTACGGCGCCCGCCTGGAGGCGGCCGTGGCCCGGCTCCGGGCCGGCGACGAGGCCTGACCCCCGCACCATCCCCACTCCGGCCGCCCGGGCCCCGAGCCCGGCCGGCCGGCCGCCGGACCCCTCCCCCAGGGCAGTGGGGAGGGGTCCGGCGCGTTCCCGCGCACCCCACCGGCCCCCGCGGGCGCGCTCCGGCATATGCCATTCGACCGTGCCTCGGAGAAACCGCGCCCACCAGCGCGGATATCCCGCAGAGCCCGCCCCTGACGGTGACTCGGATGGTTACGCTGGGGAAGGCCCGCGGCCGGTCCGCGCGCCACCGCGACGGAGAGGGGACGCCATGTCGGCACCGACCCGAGGCCACCAGGCCACGCTGGGCCAGGGCGGGCCCGGTCCGTACGGGGTGCTGCGGAGGGCGCTGCGCCTGCTGGAGGCGGTCGACCGGCACCCGCAGGGCGCCACCCTGGCCGACCTCGCCCGTGACCTCTCGCTCCCGGCGCCCGCCGTCCAGCGCCTGGCCGAGGAACTGGAGACCGAGGGCTACCTGCGCCACCTGGACGGCTGCTGGACCCTCGGCGGCACCCTGGCGCTGCTCGGCCGGCAGAACCGCGAGCAGCTGATCCGCGCCAAGCTGCACCTCAAACTCGGCGAGCTGCGCGACCAGTTGGGCGCGGCGGTGTACTTCGGCCGGTACCAGGACGGCGAGTTGTGCGTGGAGGCGGTGTCGACCGCCGACCACGCCCCCGCCGTCGAGGAGTGGGTCGACTTCCGGGCCACCGCGCACGCCAGCGCGATCGGCAAGTGCCTGCTCGGCCAGCTCGACCACGACGGCCGCCGCGACCACCTGGCCCGGCACCCGATCGCCCGGCTGACCGCCCGCACCATCACCGACCAGGAGCAGTTGCTGCACCGCCTGGAGCGCCAGCCGGCCACCGTCCCGGTGCTCGACATCCAGGAGTACGCGCTGGGCACGGTCTGCGCCGCCGTCCCGGTGACCGCCGGTTCCACCGTCGGCTGCCTGGCCACCTCGATGCCGGTCGCCCGGATCCACCAGCTCAAGCACGCCGCCGAGGTGCTGGCCGCGCAGG
Source organism: Kitasatospora sp. MBT63 (assembly GCF_000710465.2). Classification (GTDB taxonomy): domain Bacteria; phylum Actinomycetota; class Actinomycetes; order Streptomycetales; family Streptomycetaceae; genus Kitasatospora. The sequence continues at coordinate 43,318 of NZ_JAIZ01000553.1, forward strand.
CGGCGCCGCTGATGCTGGCGATGGCGGTCTGACCGGCGGCCCGCCGGGTCCGTCCGGTCAGGGGCGCAGCAGGGCGCGGTGCCAGTCGGCCGAGCGCCGGTAGCACAGCCGTACGTGGCGGCGGTCGCGGTCGCCCTGCCAGAACTCCACGGTGGTGGCGCGCAGGGTGTAGACGGTGTGGCCGGGGGCGACCAGGGCCGGGTCGGCGGCCAGCCGGGTGAGCGCGGCGGTGAAGTCGGCGTCGTACTCGGCGGCCGAGGCCATCGGGGCGCTCTGCGGACCGCTGAACGCGGCCGCGCGGGCGCCGGGGGAGCGGGTCAGGAACTCGGCGGCGGACACCTCGGGGGCGGCGCTCTCGACCTCGCCGCGGATCCGTACCTGGCGGCCGAGCGCGGGCCAGTAGAAGGTGAGTGCGGCCCTCGGGTTGGCCGTCAGCTGGCGGCCCTTGGGGCTGTCGGTGTCGCCGGCGAACAGCCAGCCGGCGCCCTCGGTGTCGACGTCGCGCAGCACCAGCATCCGGGCGTCCGGCAGCCCGTCCTCGTCGACCGTGGACAGGGTGGCGACCTGGGCGTCCGGTACGCCGGCGGCCAGTGCGCCGAGCAGCCACTCGACGAACAGCGGGCCGGGCGCGGCGGGGGCCTGCGCCGGGTCGAAGCCGGGCAGCGCACGGTCCATCGGCGGCCGCTCCCGCAGCAGGCCGGCCACCGTGCCCGAGCCGAGTCCTTCCGGTTGCTCCACCACTGCGCCGCTCCTTCGCCTCGATGCCCCGGTGTCCGGTGTCCGTGCCCGGGACCCAGCCTATCGGCCGGCCCGGACGCTCTTCCCGGGGTGCCGGAACGTTATTAGACTGAATGTCGATAAGACCCGCAGAAACCCTTGTCGGCCGCTCTACCCGCGAGTAGGTTGCTGCTGGTCGCCGCTCCCCAGCAGGTCAGGAGGCACCCCATGCCCCGCCCCACCGCCGTGCACGACAGCCTGGTCCTGGAGCCCCGGGACGTCCACTTCGACTGGTCCGAGCTGCCCCTGCACTGGATCCCCGACGAGCCGATGGCCACCCACACCATCAACGTCCTGCACCTGCTGCTCCCCGAGGGCGAACGCTGGTTCGTCCAGGTCTTCAAGGACGCCCTGCCGTACATCACCGACGAGCAGCTGCGCGAGGAGGTGCTCGGCTTCATCGGCCAGGAGGCCATCCACGCCGAGGCCCACCAGGAGGTCCTCGACCACCTGCTCGGCCAGGGGCTCGACCCGCGCCCCTACGTGCGGCAGGTCAGTTGGCTGTTCCACCGGATCCTCGGCGAGCGCCCCGGGCTGAGTGCCGCCCGGCGCCGCGAGAGCATCACCGAACGCGTCGCCTACGTCGCCGCGATCGAACACTTCACCGCCTTCCTCGGCAACTGGGCGCTCAACTCGCCCGGCCTGGACCGCGCCGAGGCCCACCCCACCATGCTCGACCTGCTGCGCTGGCACGGCGCCGAGGAGGTCGAACACCGCAGCGTCGCCTACGACCTGATGGTCCACCTCGACCCCGGCTACTGGCGCCGGATCCGCGGCATGGCCCTGTCCGGCCCCCTCCTCACCCACCTGTGGGTCCGCGGGGTCCGCTTCCTGCTGGCCGCCGATCCCACCCTGGACGGCCGGCTCCGCCCCACCTGGCGGCAGGCCCAGCAGATCGCCCGCCGCGGCATGCTCCCCGAGCCAGCCCGGATGGTCCGCTCCGCCCTGCGCTACCTGCGGCCCGGCTACCACCCCACCCAGGAGGGCTCCTCCAGCCAGGCCATCGGCTACCTCGCCACCTCCCCGGCCGCCCGCGCCGCGGCACTGCACCAGGCCGCACCGGAGCACCGGGAGTCCCCGGGCAACGGGTGACCCCTGAGGAGGTACCGCCGGCGCCCCCAGCGCGCCCACGGCCCCAGGAGCCCGCCCGATGAACCTCCCGTCCGAACCGAACTCCCCTCCGGAGCCGCCCCGATGGACCCCACCACCCCACCCCCCGACCTGTACGGGCGCCCCCGACCCGACCGCTTCCTCCAGCGGCTGACCGCCTTCAGTGACTGGTACACCCCCAAGCTCGGCTCCCCGGGGCTG
>NZ_JAIZ01000554.1 GCF_000710465.2 Kitasatospora sp. MBT63
GGGGTGTATGAGGCGTCGGGGTCGGATCCGTCGGGGCCGGGGTTGAAGCGGTATCCGGGTGCGGGGGGGGTGTTCGAGGAGCATGCCGAGCCTGTGCGGGTGGACGCGGACGGCGGGCGTGCCGCCTATGCCTACAAGTTCACGTTCACCACGTTGGACGGGGGCCGGGAGTTCTTCGACGAGAACGGTGTGCTGGTCGCGGAGTCGGACCGGTTCGGGAATGCGACGGGTTACGAGTGGGCGTGGGACCAGGGGACGGGGGTGAGCCGTCCGGTTGCGGTGGTGGACCGTCACGGTCTGCGGACG
>NZ_JAIZ01000555.1 GCF_000710465.2 Kitasatospora sp. MBT63
CCGGATCCCGTGTGACCGCAGGTTGTTCATGACGGCCACCCCGCGCCTGTGGGCCGTCAAGGCCCAGGACGAGATGCGGGTGGCGGCGGCGGGGATCGAGTCGGCCGAGCTGATCGCGAGTATGGACGACGAGGCGCTGTTCGGCCCGGTGGCCCACGACTACCCCCTCGGCACCGCGATCTCCGACGGGGTGATCGCCCCGTACCGGATCGTGTGCGTGGACGTGGCCGACCCGGTCCTCCAGGGCCTGGAGCAGCGCGGTGCGGATGAGCGGTCGGCGGAGTACCGGGGCGCCCGCCTCGCGGCCCTTCAGACCGCCGTGCTGACCGCCGCAGCGGAGTGGGACCTGGGCCGGGTCCTCAGCTTCCATCACTTCGTGGCGGAGGCCCGGGCGCTGAGTGCCGGCCTCGGGGACGTGGCGAAGGTGCTGTGGGATCAGGACCCCGCGCTGCACCCGTCCGCGGAGCTGATCGGCACGAGCTGGCTGGAGTCCGAGCACACCGTCGCCGAACGGCGCAAGACGCTCGGCACCTTCTCCTCGCTGATCGCCGACGACGGACTGCGGCTGCTGCGCTACATCCTGGCCTCGGTCAAGGTGCTGTCCGAGGGTGTGGATACCTTCGACTGTGACAGCGTGTTCTTCGCCGACGTGCGCGGATCGATGGTGGACCTGGTGCAGGCCGTGGGCCGGGCGCTGCGGATGAAGCCGGGCAGTGGGAAGGTCGCCACCATCGTGGTGCCGGTCATCCTCGGTGCCGGGGA
>NZ_JAIZ01000556.1 GCF_000710465.2 Kitasatospora sp. MBT63
GGTGGGGGCGGTCGTCCTGCTCTCGCTGCTGCCGGTCCTGTTCCGCCCCCACCGCGACTCGCGCTCCCGCTGACGCTCCCGGCGCCACCAGCGGCACCCGCAGGGATCGATGTCGCGCGTCAGACTCCGTGCTGGGCCCTCGGTTGAGTGAGTGTCGGTACTGCCCACACCGCTCTGCAGGTCGATGCCGCATCCAGGCAGGTGACTGGGGGTGATGGTGAGGGTGGTGGTGCCGGAATTGAGGTTGCCGAGGTTCCAGGACTTGCCATCTTGCCCCGCCGCGCAACCCGTTCGTGAGGCCGATCACGCACTCCGACGCTCCCCTCCACCCGGCGCCGACGAGCCCGCAGCCGGACGGCGCCGCCGCGTGTGCCGGACTGACGGGGGTCGGTCCGGTTCAGCCTCTCCGGAAGTCTCCAGGAGGGGCGTCGATGTTCCGGAACACCCGCCCCGGGGGACGCAGGATGCCATCGTGGGGGTGCGCGCGGCAGGGCGGCCGATCCCACCAGCGGCCTTCACCTGCCAGCCCCGTCCGCCGGAGAAAAGGTCTTGTCCTGAGGAGGCGTCATGGCCGACAGCAGCCACGGATATGTCAGGGACCAACGCGGTTGCCGCCACTGGGGGCCGCACGGTGCCGCAGGTCTTCTGTTGCGTCGAGGGCCCCGATTCCTGCTCCAGCGCCGATCCTGGCGGGTCCATCACGGCCGGACCTGGAGCGTTCCCGGAGGCGCACTCAAAGCCGGTGAGAGCCCGTGGGACGGAGCCTGCAGGGAGTTCGCCGAGGAACTCGGCAGCGTTCCGACGATGCGCCCCGTCCTCATCTCCGCCGATGATCACGGCGGATGGGCATATCACACCATCATCGCGGACGTCACGGAGCCGTTAGGCCACCACCGTGGCGACCGCGAAGGCACCGCACACCGGTGGTGCACCCCATCAGAGATCGACTCGCTGCGCCTTCACCCCGGATTCGCGGCCGTCTGGTCTCGGCTGATCGTCGAGCTGGATACGACGGAGCGCCTCCGGAGCGGCCACTGATCGGGTGACGATCACGGGAGCGTAGCTCAGTCCCGCCCAGAAGCCTCGATGCAGTCGCCGAATGCGTCGGGGATCCACCGACGATCCGTGGGACCGTCGAAGATCTCACCGGGCAGGGGCGAGGCGCTGCGGCCCAACGTCTCAAGTGTGTCCACGGAAAGGAAGCCGCCCCGGGGGGCTCGGCCGATCTCGGTGATCACGGTGTGCAACCATCCCTGATGGGAGTCGAGGCCTTTGGGCGGCGGCACGATCCGGGTCCGAAGCCACTGACTGGCATGGCTGTTGCGGGCCATGACCGCGACCGCGCTGATGTGCGGGTAGGCGTCCGCCAGCCGCTGCTCCGGGCGCTCGTCGCCACGGGGAGACCAGGGCACGTCCGGGGTGTCGTGGAGTTCCCTGGGAATGTCGCCGTGCAGCAGCCTGTTGAGCCGACGGCAGATGTCTGCCGTCGAGTGCAGCCAGCCGCCCGCGCTGCACTCCACAACGATCACACACGGCGTACCGCGGTAGCGTGCACTCCCCAGTCGGTGGGCCGCATCCTCGAATCCGTCCAGCAGCGCGGTGAGGTCGAAAGCACCTCCGCTCCCCATCACCGCACAGGCCACGGTGCGCCCCGCAACACTGACCACACAGCCAGGTCCGGCAGCAGTGGCAAGGCCGGGCTCCCTCGTGAAGGGATATCCGCGCTCGCGTAGGTAGCGTTCGAACCACATCGGCGCCGGACGCTGGAACTGACTCCCGTCCATATTATTTGCTCCCTCCCCGTCCACCGACGAACGCCCACCGGGTCCGGCAGGGTTCCCACCCGGACCCAGTGGCCTGCAAAACCGCCCGCACGCTGCGCCGTGCGGGCGGAGGTCTTCGGGAATCCCTAGTAGGGCTTGGTCAGGTCGGCGCGGTGTTGGCGTG
>NZ_JAIZ01000557.1 GCF_000710465.2 Kitasatospora sp. MBT63
AGCGGTGGCCCGGGGAGGCCGGGGCGGCGCGCCCGGCTGGCCGGGCGCCGCCCGCGGGCCCGGACGCGGACGGACTGCGCGGGGATAACTCCCGCGCGGGGTAGGACCGGTGCCCGGCGGCGGCCGGGCCGACTGGTGCTCGCACGCCATCCCCTCTCCTGCAACGGTTCGTCAGGGCACAACACAGTGCCCAGTACAGGGCGCAACCGGCGTCAGGCGGCTCGGGCCCGAGCCGCCTGACGCCGTGTCAACCTGTGTTGATGTCGATCAGTTACGGCCGTGCGCGATCTCGACGTTCTCGAGGACGCCGAGCGCGTCCGGCACCAGGACCGCCGCGGAGTAGTAGGCGGTGACCAGGTAGGAGATGATCGCCTTCTCGTCGATGCCCATGAAGCGGACCGACAGGCTGGGCTGGTACTCGTCCGGGATACCGGTCTGGTGCAGGCCGATCACGCCCTGGTTGTCCTCGCCGGTGCGCAGCACCAGGATCGAGCTGGTGTGCTCCTTGGTGATCGGGATCTTGTTGCAGGGCAGGATCGGCACCCCGCGCCAGGCCGGCACCTTCTGTCCGCCCAGGTCGACGTGGTCGGGGTAGAGGCCGCGGGAGTTGAGCTCGCGGCCGATGGCGGCGATGGTGCGGGGGTGGGCCAGGAAGAACTCGGAGTCGCGGCGGCGGCTCAGCAGCTCGTCCAGGTCGTCCGGGGTGGGCGGGCCGGAGTGGGTCTGGATCCGCTGGGTGAAGTCGGCGTTGTTGAGCAGGCCGAACTCGCGGTTGTTGATCAGCTCGTGCTCCTGGCGCTCGCGCAGCGCCTCGATGGTGAGCTTCAACTGCTGCTCGGTCTGGTTCATCGGCTGGTTGTAGAGGTCGGCGACCCGGGTGTGCACCCGCAGCACCGTCTGCGCGATGCTCAGCTCGTACTCGCGCGGCTTGAGCTCGTAGTCCACGAAGGCGCCGGGGAGCTGGAACTCGCCGGTGTGGCCGGCCGACAGGGCGATCTCGGCCTCGCCGCGCTCGTTCTGCCGCTGCATCGGGAGGGAGCGGAACTCCGCCAGGTGGGTCTGCAGCGCCTCGGAGCCGGCCAGGACCGCCTCGAACTCGCGCCGGGAGAGCGAGAGCACGGTGCCGGAGGTCAGCGTGGTGGCGGTGTACTCCCAGGCGGCGTCCGGGTCGAGCAGGCTCTGCTCGCCGAAGCGGTCGCCGTCGCCCAGGGTCTCCAGGACGGTGGTGTCGCCGTACTTGCCGGTGCCGACCTTGTTGATCTTGCCGTGGGCGATCAGGTGGATCTGGTCGGCCGGGGTGCCGCGCTCGGCCAGCACCTCACCGGGGCCGAAGTCCCGCTGGACGCAGCGGTCGGCGAGTGCGATCAGCACGGCGTCGTCGTCGAAGCCGCGCAGCAGCGCCAGCTCGCCGAGCTCGCGCGGGATGACCCGGACCTCCGGCCCGGACTTGACGAACTCGATCCGGCCGTCGCCGACCGTGTAGGTGAGCCGCCGGTTGACCCGGTACGCGCCGCCCGAGGTCTGCACCCAGGGGAGCATCTTCAGCAGCCAGCGGGAGGTGATCTCCTGCATCTGCGGGGCGGACTTGGTCGTGGTGGCGAGATTGCGGGCAGCCGCTGTCGCGAGACTGGACTGCGCCTGCTGTGCCTGCTGTGTCTCCGGGCTTGCGTCCACGGGCATCGGCAGGAGCTCCTTCGTGTGGGTCCGGCGCGCCGCCCGGTTGTCCTGGCGGAGCGTCAAATCAGCTTCGGCAAAGGCAAAATGGCGGGTATGGAGAACCGATCCACCCGAGCGGAACACTAGATCTTCACGAGCCGCTGAGCCGTCCGGAGGAGTCACTGCTACCCGAACGAGTGAATGTCGGAGAGGTTGGGCAGGCGTTCGACCACCGGTACCGCTAAGCCGTGAACGAGGAGTCCGAGGATGGACCTGCTGGAAGCCGCCCGCAGTCTGCAGCCCGAGCTGGTCGCGCTGCGCCGGGAGCTGCACGCCGAGCCCGAGATCGGCCTGCGCCTGCCCGCCACCCAACGCCGGGTGCTCGCCGCGCTGGACGGCCTGCCGCTGGAGGTGACCACGGGCGCCGGGCTGGACTCGGTGACGGCGGTGCTGCGCGGCGCGGGCGGCGGCCCGACCGTGCTGCTGCGCGGTGACATGGACGCCCTGCCGGTGCACGAACGGGCCCCGGCCGGGCACCCGGCCTCCGCGCTGCCCGGGCGGATGCACGCCTGCGGGCACGACCTGCACACCGCGATCCTGGTCGGCGCGGCCCGGCTGCTGGCCGAGCGGCGCGAGCAGCTGGCCGGCGACGTGGTGCTGATGTTCCAGCCGGGCGAGGAGGGCGACGGCGGCGCCGAGATCATGGTCGAGGAGGGGGTGCTGACGGCGGCCGGGGCGGACCGCCCGGTCGCCGCCGGGTACGCCCTGCACGTCTCCTCGGCGCTGCTGCCGAGCGGGGTGGTGGCCACCCGGCCCGGCCCGATCATGGCGGCGGCGGACCGGCTGCACGTGGTCGTCCGCGGCCGCGGCGGGCACGGTTCCTCCCCGCACGCGGCGCTCGACCCGATCCCGGCGGCCTGCGAGATGGTGACCGCCCTGCAGACCGCCGTCACCCGGACCTTCTCGGCGTTCGACCCGGTGGTGGTCACGGTCGGCGCCTTCCACGCCGGGGACGCCCACAACGTGATCCCCGACGAGGCGGCCTTCACGGCGACCGTACGGAGCTTCTCCGCGCAGGCCGCCGCCCGGGCCGCCGAGGTGCTGCCCCGGGTGGTCCGGGGGATCGCCGAGGCGCACGGCCTCACGGTGGAGGTGGAGTACCGGCACGACTACCCGGTGACCGCCAACCACGCCGCCGAGGCCGCGTTCGTCGCGGACACCGCCCGTGAGCTGCTCGGCGCCGAGCGCTACACCGACCTGCCGCAGCCGCTGGCCGGCTCCGAGGACTTCTCGTTCGTGCTGAACCGGGTGCCCGGCGCGTACTTCTTCCTCGGGGCCACCCTGCCCGGCCGCACCCCGGACACCGCCCCCTACAACCACTCGCCCGAGGCGGCCTTCGACGAGGAGGTGCTCGCCGACGGCGCTGCCCTGCTGGCGGCGCTGGCGCTGCGCCGCTGACCGCCGGGCACTGCCCGCCGCGGGGCGGCGGCCGGTGCCGGGCGGGCGCAGCATGGAGTGGTCCCGACGACCGACCTCCCCGGAGCGCCGCCATGAGCCGTCACCGCCGGTTCCACCTCGACCACGTCGGCCACTCGGTCACCGTCAACGTCCGCGCCGGCCGGCGGATCGAGTACGAGCTGCTGGTGGACGGCAAGGAGGTCGGCTACCGCCGGGACCGCCGCCACGGCCACGCCGTGCAGCTGCTGGCGGGCGAGCTGCCCGGCTCGCCCGCCCGGCCCTTCGCGCTGCGGATCGAGCACCCCGCCGGGGACCGGGACGCCATCGCCTGCGTGCTGGAGCTGGACGGCGCCGAACTGCCGCTGGCCGAGGCCACGGCAGGCTAGCGCCGCCCGAGCGGCGCACCACCGGGCCCGGCGGGTCACTCCCGGCGGTGCTGTCTCAGCACGTCCAGGCGTCGGCGGTACTCCTCGTCGTCGATCTCGCCGCGCGCGTACCGTTCGGCCAGCAGCTGTTCGGCCGCGGGCGCCGGGACGGCAGCCGGTGGCCCGGGTGGGGCGGGCGGCGGGACGGCCGGTCCGCGGACCGGTGCCGGGCGGCGGGCGGCGAACTGGTGGTACACCAGGACGGCCAGCAGGGCGATCATCACCACGACGCCGAGCAGCAGCAGGGCGGCCAGGCCGTACCCCCACCCGCTCGGATACCCGTGGTGCCACCGGTGGACCATGACGCACCTCCTGGGACGACGGTGCCGGGCCTCCTCTCCATGGTGCGCCCCGCGGCCGGCCGGCGGACCGGGCTGCCGGGTCCGCCCAGGTCGGGCCGGGTCTTCCCGTCCGGCGGTGACCTCGGGCGCCGGGAGAGCGAGACTGGAGGGGGTGCCCGCGCGGGCCGCGGCCCGTGGCGCCGCACCCCGGCAACTCCCCGCCGAGGAGGAGCACCATGGCGCGCAGACCGTCCGGGCCCGGCAGCCCGATCGCCCACACCACCCTGCGGGGCCACCTGTGCCGTGCGGCGGGCCGGGACGCCAACCCGCTGTGCCGTACCGCCGACCGTTCCCGCAGCCGCCTGCTGGCCCTGTTCCTGCTCGGCCTGGTCCTCTCGCTCGCGGCCGGTCTGGCGTTGGCGGCGCTGGCCTGGCGCGGAGGGCTGCACGAGGCGGCGGTGGAGGCCCAGCACCGGCACCGGACCACCGCGACCACCCAGGAGGCGGCCGTGCCGGCCGACAGCGGCGGGTCGCCCGCCGACGCCGCCGCGGGGGTGCCGGTCGAGGCCACCTGGGTGTCCGGTCCGACGGGGCAGGTCACCGGCTGGGTGTCGGTGACGCCGGGGACACCGGCCGGCAGCACGGTGCCGGTCTGGGTCGGCGACGACGGCCGTGCGGTGCCCGCGCCCCGGTCGGGGACCGACATCGTGCTCAGCGCCGCGGTGACCGGGGTGCTCACGACGTCGGCGGTGGCCACCGTGGCCGCGCTGGGCTGCGCGCTGCGGTACCGGGTACTGGACCGGCGGGCCGTGGCCGCCTGGGAGCCGGCCTGGGAGCGGGTCGAGCCGCTCTGGTCGGGCCGGACACCGGGGCGGCCCGGCGGAAGCGAGACGTGACCGCCGCCGGTGCCGGCCGGTGGACCGTGGGAGCGTGGGCGGGGTCAGCCGGTGAACACCACGCCCTGCGAGGCCGGCTGCAGCGACCCGACGCGCACGCCCGCCTTGGAGACGGTCAGTGCGTTGACCGGCTTGCCGTCGGTGCCGAGCACGGCGGCGATGACCTGCGTGGTCTCGTCCGGCGGGGTCAGCTCGAGGCCCGCCAGAACCTTGCAGTCCACGTCGGACTTGCTGCACGGCGCCCAGTCCAGACCGGCGAAGGCGGTGGTGCCGGGCTTCAGGGTGACCGCGACCGGCGCACCGGGGTGTGCCACCCGGTTGGCGGTCAGCGCGACCTTGCTGTTGTCGGCGAGCAGCCCGCCCACGCCCGGGTAGCCGAACACGGTGCAGGTGCGGGTGGACTTGTTGACCAGCATCAGCATCGCCGAGCCGGGACGGTCGCCCTGCAGCTGGATGTCGGCCTTGACCTCGCCGGTGTGGCAGCGGTCGGCGGCGGCCGGGGTGGCGGCGGCCGTCGCCCCCCGGGTGGGGGCGGTGCCGGAGGTGGTGCCGCCGCCGGCCGCCTGGGTGGCGGTGGTGGCGGCGGGCTGCGCCGCGCCGGTCGCCGTGGACGCCGTCGGCTTCGTCGCGCCCGAGCAGCCGGTGGCGGCCAGGCCGAGCACCGTGACCGCGAGCAGTGCGACGGCAGCCTTGGACGTACGGCGGTTCATGGGTCCTCCTGAGGGTGTCCGGGCCGGTGGGGCCCACGTGCAGTCACACGCGAGGGGTGCGGTCCCCGGTTCGGCCCGGGTGTCCCGGTCCGGTAACGGTCGCGGGGCCGCCGCCGGCCGGCGGGCCGGTGCGCAGCGCCCGGTCAACCAGGGCGCCGGCGGCGCCGCAGTAGGCGGCCGGGTCGCACAGGCCGGCCAGTTCGGCGGGGGTGAACCGCTCGGCCAGTTCCGGGAGTTCGGCCAGTACCCCGGGCAGTGGCCGGCCGGTCCGCTCGGCCGTGGCGGAGGCCCGGGTGAGCAGGTCCTTCGCCGGTGCCTTGCCGAGGTGCGGGGCGAGGACCGCGGCGATCCGCTCGGAGACCACCTGGCTGCCGGTCAGCTGCAGGTTCTCGGCCATCCTTTCGGGCCGTACGTCCAGCCCCTCGGCCAGTTCGGCGGCGGTGGCGGCGGCGCCCCCGGCCAGCCGCAGGCACTCGCGCAGCAGTTGCCACTCGGCGTGCCAGACGCCCGCGGAGCGTTCGTCCTCGGCGAGCAGGCACTGGGTCAGGCCGGCCGCCAGCACCGGGACCTGGAGCGCGGCGCTGCGGATCAGGGTGGAGAGCACCGGGTTGCGCTTGTGCGGCATCGCCGAGGAGCTGCCCCGGCCGGCCACCGCCGGTTCGGCCACCTCCCGGACCTCGGTGCGGGCCAGCACCTGGACGTCCACCGCGATCTTCCCGAGGGCGCCGGTGGTGAGCGCGAGGGCGGCGGCGAGGTCGGCCATCGGGGTGCGCAGTGCGTGCCATGGCAGTACCGGCCGGGCGAGGCCGGTCTCCTCGGCGTACGCGTCGAGGAGCAGGTCGAGGTACTCGCCGGGGTCCCGGTCGGGCCGGTCGCCGTCGATCCGGGCGTACTCCAGGTATCCGGCGAGGGTGCCGGCGGCGCCGCCGAGGGCGACCGGCAGGCCGTGGTCCAGCAGGTCGGCGAGGCGGCGGTCGGCGTCCAGGACGAGCTGCCGCCAGCCGGCCGCCTTGAGGCCGAAGGTGGTGGGGACGGCGTGCAGGGCGAGGGTGCGGCCGGCCATCGCGGTGTCGCGGTGGCCGGCGGCCAGTGCGGCGAGGGCGCGGGCGGTGCGGTCGAGGTCGGTGCGGATGATCCGCAGGGCCCGGGCGGCGACCAGCATCGCGCCGGTGTCGAAGACGTCCTGGCTGGTGGAGCCGCGGTGGACGTACTCGGCGGCGGCCGGGTCGGTCTCCGCGACCGCCCGGGTGAGCGCCTGGACCAGGCCGACCACGGGGTTGGCGGTCTCCCGGGCGGCCAGCGCCAGGGCGCGCAGGTCGAGCCGGTCGGCGCGGGCGGCGGCGGTGACGGCCTCGGCGGCGTCCTCGGGCAGGGTGCCGAGCCGGGCCTGGGCGCGGGCGAGGGCGGCCTCGGCGTCCAGCATGGCCTGCAGCCAGGCCCGGTCGCCGGTGGCCGCCTCGACGGCGGTGCCGGCGCGGACCGGGGAGAGCAGGCCCGCGTCGGTCAGGCCGTCGAGGTTCTCGGTCATGCGATCACTCCGATCCGGTCGGTGCCGACGGGAGCCGCGGTCTCTCCTGTCGGTGCGTCAGCCGTCAACCCTAGGGCGTGGCTCGGGGTCAGCACCGCGCGGGCTATCGCCTCGGAGTCCCCCAGCGTGACGGAGTCGACGCCGGGGCGGATCCCGGCCGCGGTCACCCAGTGGACGCCTTCGGTGGGCACCCCGTAGGCGAACCGGCGCGGGTGGGGCCGGCCGTGGGCGTCCAGCAGCCGGTTCGGTCGCGGGGTGACGGCCAGCCCGCCGCTGAGGTGGCGGCCGATCCGGTACGGGGCGCACTGCCCGGTGTCGAGCAGGTGGCGCAGCAGGGGATCGGCGGTGCGCCGCAGGTCGGGTTCGGGCAGCCGGGCCTCGATCAGGACGGTGGCGTGGACCGGGGGGCCGGGTACCCGGTGGGAGCGGGCGGAGAAGGCGGGCCGGTCCGGGTCGAGGGTGATCTCGGTGCCGGGTCCGGTGAGTTCGAGTAGACCGCACCGGATCAGGGCGCCCATCTGCTCGATCCGCCCGAGCGGCGGTCCGATCGACAGGAAGGCGTTCAACGGGGTGTACCAGCGGTCCAGTTCGTCGCGGTGGGAGTCGCCGGTCAGTCCGCCGTGGTCGACCGCGAGCCGCAGTTCGTTGCGCAGGTCGCGCAGGACGTCCAGGGCGGCCTTGAGCGGGCCGGTGACGTTCCCGGCCCGGGCCGCGCGGACGTCCCGGTCCAGGTGGTCGAGCAGCCAGCGGCGGAACTCCGCCCGGTCGGCGAAGCCCCGCGCGGGGTACGGGTCGGCGAGCCGCTCCCAGCTCCACCGGTCGGCGGCGGCGATGCCGTGGGCGTCCAGCAGCCGGGCCAGCAGCTGTTCCCGTTCGCCGGCGTCGGCGGCGAGGTAGCGTTCGGCGAGGTCGGCGCCGGCGGCGGGGCGGCCGTGCGACTCCAGCAGGGTGCGGTAGTAGACGCTCTGCACCTCGGCGGAGACCAGCGGCCACAGCTCGGCTCTGAACCCGGCCGGGTCGCCGTCCTCGGCGCGCCGGCGCAGGGCGGCGAGGTACCGGGGGGTGAGCAGGCGGGGCAGGTGGCGGCCGTGGGCGCCCTTCTGGTTCTCGCCGCGCGCGTGGTACGGCACGCCCCGCCGGGAGCTGGCGTACAGGCGCGGCTCGCGGCCGGAGGGGCGGTAGGCCAGGTGGTCGCCGGACCGTTCGAAGGTGCCGCCGCGGCCGAGGGTGAACAGCGCCAGGTAGTCGAAGAAGTTCAGGCCGAGTCCGCGCAGCAGGACGGGCTCGCCGGGCGCGATGTGGTCGAGGTCGACGTCGGCGGGGTTGGCGGGGAGCAGGTGGCGCAGGCCGTGCGCCCGGGCGAGGGCGGTGGTCCGCTGCTCGGCGGGGGTCGGCCGGGCGGGCAGGTGGCCCTGGGAGAGCACCACGGCGTCCAGTCCGTCCAGCTGCCGGCCGTCGGCCAGGGTGAGGCGCTGCGGGCCGCCGGGCCGGCCGGTGGTGTCGGTGAGGGCGACGGCCCGGGTGCGGTGGACCCGGACGTCCAGGTGGGCCGGTGCCTGTGCGGTGATCCGGCGGAAGGCGTCGGCCAGGTAGCGGCCGTAGAAGGCGCGGGTCGGGTAGCAGTCGGGTCCGAGGGTGCGGGCCTCGGCGAGGGCGGCCTCGTCCTGGCCGGTGGGGCGGCCGGGGTGCGCCAGCTCCCGGGCCCACTCGTACAGGCTGGGTCCGGGTTCGACCGGGCCGTCGATGCGGACGCTGTCGTCGGTGTAGACGGTGATCTGCGAGGCCACGGTGTTCATCAGCAGGTGCGGGGACTGGTCGGTGCGCCAGACCCGGCCGGCGCCGGGGGCGGCCGGGTCGACCAGGTGCACGGTGACCGCGGCGAAGGCGGGGGACTCGCGCTCGTGGGCGCAGAGCCGTTCCAGCACGGACAGGCCGCGCGGTCCGGCGCCGACGATGCAGACGGTGAGGTCCGCCGGAGTGGTCATGGGGTGGTCTCCATCCTTCGGGCCGTGCCTGGTGGTCCGCCGCAGTCTCCCGGTCAGGAGCGGGGCGGTCCGGTTGCGAGCACCACGGTGGATCAACTGAGCCGGTCCCGTCGAGACTTGAGGCAAACTCAGATGGAGGTGGCCCGGTGGATTCGCCGTACCGTCGCCGCTCCCTGACGGAGCGTCACCGGGATGTCCCGGTGCGGACCGGGCGGGTTCGGGTGAAACCCGGCCGGACCCCTTCACCGTTCGGCACAATTCACTCGGGCCCGGACCCGCCGGCCGGCGGCCGGGCCGGGGTCAGGGGTGGGGGTCGCGGACGATGGTGGCGGTGCAGGGGCAGGCGGCGGGGGTGCGCGGTCCGGAGATCCACCGCACGGTGGCGGGGCTGCCGGCGGAGGCGGTGGACGGCTGGCGGGAGCTGGTGGCGGCCGATCCGGCCGGGTCCTGGTTCATGACGCCCGAGTGGGTGCTGTCCTGGTGGGAGACGCTGGGGGCGGGGCTGCCCGCGGGCGCGGCGGAGCTGGCGCTCTGGCGGGGGGACGGCGGGCGGGTCGAGGCGGTGGTGCCGCTGCTGCGCACCCGGGAGCGGCTGCATCCGCGGCTGCCGCTGTCGGCGCCGGTGTTCACGGTGCTCGGCTCGGGTCCGGGCGCGGCCGACCACTGCGGATTCCCCGCCCGCCCCGAACGGCGTTCCGAGGTGCGGGAGTTCCTGTCCGCCCGGGCCGGCCGCGGCTCGCTCTGGCTGCCCGACCTGGACCCGGACCAGGGCGTTCTGCTGCCGCCCGGCGCCCGGCGGGTGGCCCGCGCCGCGTGTCCGCGCACGGACCTGAGCGGCGGCTTCGACGCGATCGGCTCCCGGCAGTTCCGGGCCGACCTGCGCCGGTACGGGCGCAAGCTGGCCGCGGCCGGGGTGGCGTTCCGCTGGGTGCCGCCCGGGCAGGCCGGGCCCGAGCTGCTGGACACCGTGCTGCGGCTGCACGGGCAGCGCCGCGAGGCGATGGGCAAGGCCACCACCTTCGACGGGCGGCGCCGCGAGCTGCACGCCCGGGTGCTGGAGCGGTCGGCCGCGGCGGGTTCGCCGCAGGACGGGCCGGCCTTCCTGCTGGCCGAGCGGGGCGAGCGGGTGGTGGGGGCGCTGTACGGCTTCCGGTGGGGCACCGGTTTCGCGTACTACCAGATCGGCTGGGAGCCGGAGCTGGCCCCGCTGAGGCTGGGGACGGCGGTGATCGCGGCGGCGGTGCGCAGCTGCGCGGAGCAGGGGCTGGCCACCTTCGACTTCCTGCGCGGGACCGAGCGGTACAAATACCGGTTCGGCGCGGTGGACCGCTTCGACGAGTCCTGGCTGGTGCCGCGCGGCGGTGCGGGTGCGCTGCTGGGGCTGAAGCACCGGCTGAAGGAGCGGCGGGCGGCCGCGGTGTGACGCAGACCGGTTGTGCAACTAGTTGCATATAGCTTCGGCGCGTCCTACCGTGAGGCGGCGACCACGGACCAGGAGGCGTCGGATGACCGCGTACCCCCAGCTGCTCAGCCCGCTCGACCTGGGCTTCACCACCCTGCCCAACCGGGTGGTGATGGGCTCGATGCACGTCGGCCTGGAGGAGGCGGAGGGCGGCTTCGAGCGGATGGCCGCCTTCTACGCCGAGCGCGCCCGCGGCGGCGTCGGCCTGATCGTCACCGGCGGCATCGCCCCCAACGAGGCGGGCCGCCCGTGGTCCGGCGGCGCCAAGCTGACCACCGCGGCCGAGGCCGACGAGCACCGGGTGATCACCGCGGCGGTGCACCGCGAGGGCGGGAGGATCGCCCTGCAGCTGCTGCACTTCGGCCGCTACGCCTACCACCCCGACCTGGTCGCGCCGAGCGCGCTGCAGGCGCCGATCAGCCCGTTCCCGCCGCGCGCGCTGACCGGCGAGGAGGTCGAGCGGACCATCGAGGACTTCGCCGACGCGGCTGCGCTCGCCCAGCGGGCCGGCTACGACGGCGTCGAGATCATGGGCTCCGAGGGCTACCTGATCAACGAGTTCACGGCCGCCTGCACCAACCTGCGCGAGGACCGCTGGGGCGGCCCGTTCGAGCACCGGATGCGCTTCCCGGTGGAGATCGTCCGGCGGGTGCGCGAGCGGGTCGGACCCGAGTTCATCCTGATCTACCGGCTCTCCATGCTCGACCTGGTCCCCGGCGGCTCCACCCTGGCCGAGGTCGTCGAGCTGGCCCGGGCCGTCGAGGCGGCCGGCGCCACCATCATCAACACCGGCATCGGCTGGCACGAGGCCAGGATCCCCACCATCGCCACCTCGGTGCCGCGCGGCGCCTGGAGCTGGGTGACCCGGAAGCTGATGGGCGCGGTCTCCGTGCCGCTGGTCACCAGCAACCGCATCAACACCCCCGAGCTGGCCGAGCAACTGCTCGCCGACGGCCACGCCGACCTGGTCTCGCTGGCCCGCCCGCTGCTGGCCGACCCGGAGTTCGTCGCCAAGGCGGGCGCCGCGCAGGCCGACACCATCAACACCTGCATCGGCTGCAACCAGGCCTGCCTGGACCACACCTTCAGCGGCCGGATCACCTCCTGCCTGGTCAACCCCCGGGCCTGCCACGAGACCGAGCTGGTGCTCTCGCCGACCCGCCGCCGCAAGCGGATCGGCGTGGTCGGTGCCGGACCCGCCGGCCTCGCCCTCGCCGTCTCGGCCGCCGGGCGCGGCCACGCCGTCACCCTGTACGACAGCGCCGACCGGATCGGCGGCCAGCTCAACCTCGCCCGGCAGGTGCCCGGCAAGGAGGAGTTCGACGAGACGCTGCGCTACTACCGGCGGCAGCTGGAGCTGCACGGCGTCGACCTGCGACTGTCCACCACCGCCACCGCCGAGGAGCTCGCCGCCGAGGGGTACGACGAGCTGGTGCTGGCCACCGGCGTCACCCCGCGCACCCCGGACATCCCCGGCGTCGGCCACCCCAGCGTGGTCAGCTACCTGGACGTGCTGGGCGGGCGCGCCGAGGTCGGGGCGCGGGTCGCCGTGGTCGGGGCCGGCGGCATCGGTTTCGACGTCGCCGAGTACCTCACCGACCCGGGCAAGGGCGCCGCGCAGGACCCGGCGGTCTTCTTCGAACAGTGGGGCGTCGACACCGAGTACCGCACCGGCGGCGCGCTGCGCACCCCGGTCCGCCACCCGGCCGCCCGCACCGTCCACCTGCTGCAGCGCTCCACCACCAAGGTCGGCGCGGGCCTCGGCAAGACCACCGGCTGGATCCACCGCACCGAACTGCGGCACCGCGGCGTGGAGATGGTGGCGGGCGTGACCTACGAGCGGATCGACGACCAGGGCCTGCACCTGACCGTCGACGGCGCCCCGCGCCTGCTCGCCGTCGACACCGTGGTGCTCTGCACCGGCCAGGAGCCGCGCCGCGACCTGTACGAGCAGCTGTGCGCGCTCGGCCACGCGCCGCACCTGATCGGCGGCGCGGACCTCGCCGCCGAACTGGACGCCAAGCGGGCCATCGACCAGGGCACCCGGCTCGCGGCGACCCTCTGACCGGCGGCCGGGCTCGTAGGATTCAGCTGCCACGCAGCGGCCGCCCGCCGGGCAGCCGCTGCGCCGTCAGCCCGGAGAGGTCCCGCCCGTCCCATGTCGCTGCCGCACGCAATCCTCACCGCCCTGCTGGAGAAGCCGTCCTCGGGGCTGGAGCTGACGCGCCGCTTCGACCGGTCGATCGGCTACTTCTGGTCCGCCACCCACCAGCAGATCTACCGGGAGCTCGGCCGGCTCGAGGAGACCGGGCAGATCAGGGAGCTGCCGCACGAGGCCCCGGCCCGCGGCCGCCGCAAGGAGTACGAGGTGCTGCCGGCGGGCCGGGCCGAACTGGCCGCCTGGGTGGCCGAGGAGCACGACCCCAAGCCGGTCCGGGACGCCCTGCTGCTGCGGCTGCGGGCCGCCGCGGTGGTCGGCGCGGCCGGTCTCGACGTCGAGCTGCGCCGCCATCTCGGCCTGCACCGGGCGCAGTTGGAGGAGTACCGGCAGATCGAGCAGCGGGACTTCCCGGCCGATCGGGCCGACCGGGAGAACCGCCTGCAGCACCTGGTGCTGCAGGCGGGGATCAGCCTGGAGTCGTTCTGGGTGCAGTGGCTGACCGAGGCCGCGGCCGTGGTCGCGGCCGACGGGGGCCCGGAGCCGGACCCTAGGCCAGGCGCTTGACCAGCTCCTCGGCCACCGGCCCGGAGGAGGCCGGGTTCTGGCCGGTGACCAGGTTGCGGTCGGTGACCAGGTACGGCGCCCACGGCTCACCCGCCCGGTAGTCGGCGCCGAGCGCGGTCAGCCGGTCCTCCAGCAGCCACACCGCCCGGTCGGCGAACCCGGCCGCGGTCTCCTCCGCGTTGCTGAAGCCGGTCAGCCGGTAGCCGGCGAACGGTGAGGTGCCGTCCGGGAGTTCGGCGGCGAGCAGGGCGGCCGGTCCGTGGCAGACCACGCCGAGCGGCTTGCCGGAGGCGAGCGCGGCGGTGAGCAGCCGGCCGGAGTCGGCGTCGACGGCGAGGTCCTCCATCGGGCCGTGCCCGCCCGGGTAGTACACCGCGTCGTAGTCGGCGAGGTCGACCTCGGAGATCTTCACCGGGTTCAGCAGCTCGGGCAGCTCGGCGAGCTCCGCCGCCAGTGCCTCGGCCGCGGCCCGGTCGCCGGCCACGCCCTCGGCGAGGCTGGCCCGGTCCACCGGCGGCACCACCCCGCCCGGGGTGGCCACGGTGACCCGGTGCCCGGCCGCGGTGAGGGCGTGGAACGGCGTGGCGAACTCCTCCGCCCAGTAGCCGGTCGGGTGCCCGGTGCCGTCGGCGAGGGTCCACTGCGAGGCGCCGGTCAGCACGAAGAGGATCTTGGACATGGTGGTCTCCCTGGACGTCCTGGTTGCGGCCGGGGCCGTGCCCTCGGCCGGTGACGGGTCCGACGGTAGGCCGCCGGAGCCATCGGGGACCAATAGGCTCGGCCATGTGACCCATTCGCTTTCACATACCGGGCTCGACCTGGACCTGCTGCGGACCTTCCTCGCGGTGCACCGCGCGGGCTCGTTCACGGCGGCGGCCCGGGTGCTCGGGCTGTCCCAGCCGACCGTCACCACGCAGGTCCGGGCGCTGGAGCAGCGGCTCGGCCGGCAGCTGTTCGAGCGGCTGCCGCGCGGGGTGGCCGCGACCGCCGTCGCGGCGGAGCTGGCCGCCGCCGTGGCGGGGCCGCTGGACGCGCTGGCCGAGGTGGCCGAGCGGGTCGCCCCGGGCCCGGGTGGCGCGGGGGAGCCGGTCCACCTGGCGGGCCCGGCCGAGTTCCTGTCGGTGCGGGCGCTGCCCGCGCTGGCGCCGCTGGTGGCCGGCGGGCTGCGGCTGCGGGCCACCACCGGCCTCGCCGACGACCTGCTCGAGGGGCTGCGCGGCGGCCGGTACGACCTGGTGCTCTCGGCCGTCCGCCCGCGCGGCCGGGAGGTGGCCGCGGTGCCGCTGGGCGACGAGGAGTTCGTGCTGGTCGCGGGCGTCGAGTGGGCCCGGCGGATCGGCCCCGGCGCGGTGGCCGCCGAGGGCCCGGCCGCGCTGGCCGGCGTGCCGCTGCTCAGCTACGCCGAGGACCACCCGATAGCCCGCCGCTACTGGCGGCACGTGTTCGGCGTACGGCTGGCCGGGCGGGCCGGCGTGGTGCTGCCGGACCTGCGCGGGCTGCTGGCCGCCGCGGTGGCGGGGGCCGGGATCGCGGTGCTGCCGCGGTACCTGTGCCGGGGCGAGCTGGCGTCGGGTGACCTGCTCGCGCTGCTGGAGCCGGCCGACCCGCCCATCAACACCCTGTACCTCGCGCAGCGGGCCGGCGGTGGCGGCTCCCCGCAGGTCGCCCGGGTCCGGGAACACCTGCTGGCCGCGGCCGCCGGCTGGTGAGCGGCGCCGGTCACGGTCGCGGACGGCCTGCTCGCCGCCACCGGCGGCACCGCCCGCCACTCGCTGGTCCTCGGCCCGCCCCGGCGTGGGCGGCCGACCGGGTGGTCCCGTTCGCGCAGCAGCCCGCCGCCCTGCGGGTCGACCGAACCCGGTCCCGCGCGCGGCCTATCCTGCCCGGACCTCGACGACGGCGCCCGGCTCCGCAAGCCGGGACAGCCCCAGCGGCAGGACGGGAGCCGGTATGGACGACACCCCGCAGGAGCAGGAGCGGGTCACGGACGATCCGCGGGCGTCCCGCTACGAGATCCGGATCGGTCCCGGAGCCGCGGCGGGTACGGGGGAGCCGGTCGGCTTCGCCGAGTACCACCTGTCCGAGGGGGAGCTGGCCCTCATCCACACCGAGGTCGACCCCGTCTTCGAGGGCCGGGGCCTGGCCGGCCGGCTGGTCCGGGCCGCCCTCGACGACGCCCGCCGGCGGGGGCTGGCGGTGCTGCCCTACTGCCCCTACGTACGGAAGTGGATCGGCCGCCACCCGGACTTCACCGACCTGGTCCCGGCCGACCGGCGGGCCCGCTTCGGCCTGTGACCGCCGTCCGGCCGCTACGGGCGGTCGGCGGGGACGGCCAGGTAGGCCGCGCGCAGCCGGTCGAGCACCGGGTGGGCCGGGTCGAACCGGTGGCCGTCGACGGCGGCGATCGGGCGGACCCCGAAGCCCGCGTTGACGGCGAACGCCGCGGTGAACCGGCCCAGTCCGGCCGCGGACACCCGCTCCCGCCGCTGCGGACCGTCGTACGCCCCGGCGAGCAGCGCCGCGGTGACACCGGGCAGGCAGTCGGCGTCCGGCCAGACCAGGTCCCGGCCGTCGTGGAAGCCGACGTTCCAGGTGGTGCCCTCGGAGACGGCCGCGTCCGGCCCGGTCAGCAGGGCGTCGTCGAAACCGGCGAGCTGGGCCAGCCGCCGCTGGTGCAGCAGGCCGAACAGTCCGGTGTGCTTGACCTCGGGCAGCTCCCGTCGGTGTTCGACGGTGCGGACCCGCAGCGGCGCCGCTGCGGCCGCCGCCGCGGGCCGGGTGGTGACCAGCAGGTGGGGAGTGGCGTCGGCGCCCGGCCGCTCCAGGGCGAGCCCGGGGTCGAACACGGTGACCCGGACGGTGACGGGCTCCTCGGCGCGGGCCGCCACGGCGCGCAGCCGGTCCCGGACCCGAGCGGGGTCGAGCTCCGCGCCGAACACCACCCGGCAGTCCCGGACCAGCCGGGCGAGGTGCAGGTCCAGGCCGCGGATCCGTCCGTCCGCCAGCCGTAGCGTGGTGAAGTGGCCGTAGCCGGTCAGGGCCAGCGCCGCGAGGTCCGTCGCCCGGGCGGGCCCGCCGTTCAGCTCGATCATGCGGGCCAGTGTGCCAGCCGCGGCCCGGCCCGGGGCGCCGGCCACGGTCGTCGGCCCTGCTCCGGCGGTCGCGGTGGCCGCCGGGCCGGTCAGTTGACGACCGAGAAGCTGAGCCAGCGGTCCGAGCTGTCCTCGATCGAGGTGTCGGTGGCCAGGTAGAAGGTGGCGGCGTCCTTGGGGTCGGTGCAGTCCGGGCCGTGGTGCAGCACGATGTCGACCAGGGTCCGGTTGATCACCGAGGTGACGCCCTGCCCGGCGAAGCCCTGGCAGTTGCTGTTGAACGGACCGCTGAGCTTCACGACCGTCGTGCCGTCGCTCGCCGTGATGGTGCCGACCGGGGGGTCCGCGCAGCCGGCCAGGGCGATCGAGAGCGTGGCTGCGCCGACGAGGGCGGTGAGCGACCTGGGAACGGCCATGGCGAAGACTCCAATGCCGGTGTGAGGATTCGGTGGGCAACGGCTCGAAACATATCGTGCCGACCGGTAGATCCACAGCCGGAACGGGAGTTATGGGGCGCGCGTCGGGAATTGACCTGATGATCCGTCAAATCATCCCGGCGGCAACGGGTCCGACGGCATCGCCGCCCTCACCTGGGCGGCCGTTCCGGCCGCGTGCGCCTCGTCCCGGTAGCGGGTGCGGGGCCAGAAGAAGCCCCGCAGCCCGTCCTTGGGGTTGCGGGGCACCACGTGGAAGTGGAGGTGCGGCACGGACTGGCTGATCCGGTTGTTGGCGGCGACGAAGCTGCCCGCCGCCGCCATCCCCGCCTCCACGGCCCCGGCGACCCGCTGGACCCGGGCGAAGAACGGGCCGACCAGCGCCGGGGGCAGGTCGGACAGCGTCTCGACGTGGTCCCGGGGCACCACCAGCACATGACCGGGGAAGAGCGGGCGGTGGTCCAGGAAGGCCACCGCCACCTCGTCCGCCAGCACCCGGTGGACCGGCGCCGTGCCGGCCACGGCCGCGCAGAAGATGCACTCCACCCCGCGATTGTCCCCCGGCCGGCCGGTCAGCCCCGCCAGGCGGGGCCGGTGACCAGCGCGGTCAGCTGATCGGTGGTCAGCGCCGGGGTGCCGGGGACGGCGTCCCAGACCTTCGCACCGATCCACTCGTTGACCTGGACCATGGTGCCGTCCGGGTGCAGCGCCTCCACGCTCCAGTGCAGGGCCGGCTCCGGGCTGCCCTTGCTCGCCCCGGTCACCCGGACGATCACCAGGGTGCCGTCCGCGGCGGTGCTGAGGGTGCCGCTGTCGGCGAACCCCCGGAAGAACGTCTTCGGGTCGTCCTGGTCCTCCTCGCGCCAGTGCGGGGTGACGGTGACCGCCAGCGTGCTTTCGCGGCCCTGCGAGGTGACCGGGAAGTGGGCCGTGCCCTCGCTCTCCTGGGTACCGCCGTCCCCGGCCGTCACCCCCGCGGGCAGCAGCGCCGTCGCCTTGGCCAGTACCTCGGCCGAGGCCGGCGGCCGGGCCGGTGCCCGGGTGACCGGCGCCGTCGGCCGGGGTGTCGCCGGGCCGGTGAACTCCTCGAACACCGGGTCCCAGAGCCTGCTGGTCACCAGTGCGGCGAGCTGCTCGTCGTTGAGCGGCGGGGCGTCCCGGGTGAGCGGCAGGCCCGCGTTGCGAGAGTTGGTCTCGTCCACCCGGATCTGGTGGCCGTCGGCGCCGGTGTAGACCGCCATCCAGGTCCGTACGTCGTACTGGTCCCGCGGGTGGAGCTTCTGGATCAGCAGCACCGAGCCGTCCGGCCGCGGGGTGCGGGTGCAGGCCTCGACCGGCGAGGAGAAACTGTCCCAGCACTCGGTGCCGTTGGTCTTCGTGGTGATCGGCAGCGCCACCCGGTCGGTGGTCAGGGTGACCATGGCTGAGCCCCGGCCGTCGTCGAAAACGACCGACACCAGCGGGCCGGCGCCGGGCGCCTGCACCTCGCCGAGGCCGAAGGCCCGGCTCTCCTGCACCTCCCCGGTGGGCAGCAGCGCCCGGATGGTCCGGTCCATGAAGGGCCCGGTGATCCGGTCGGACCGGTGGCCGCCGGAGGGCGTGGTCTTCAGGCCCGGGAGGTGGGCCCCGGCCACGGTCAGTCCGGCCAGGACCACCGCGGCCAGCGAGGACGTCACCAGGACGGCGCGCCGGCGCTGCCTGCGCAGGTGGCCGATCCGGGCCGCGGAACGGGCCAGCGCGACGGCCGGCGGGTCGGGTGAGAGCTCCGCGGCGTCCCGCAGGGCATGGCTGAAATCTTCCTCGAAGGTCATGGCTGATCCCCTGTCACGGGTCGGGCTGGTCAGTGGTCCGGGCCGGGGGCGCCGGGGTGCGGTCAGGAGCCGGCGAGCTCACCGAGCTCGTCCCCGAGCGCGGCTCGCATCCGGGCCAGCGCCCGGCTGCTGCGCGAGCGCACCGCGGTCGGGCCGAGCCGCAGGGCCGCCGCGGTCTCCTCCACGCTGCGGTCCTCCCAGTAGCGCAGCACCAGCACCGCGCGGTCCGGCGCCGACAGTTCGGCCAGCGCCCGCAGCAGTGTCAGCCGCAGCGCCGGATCCTCGGGGGCAGTCGCCACCTCGGCGAACCGGTCGGTGACGTGCTCGGTGCTGCTGCGCCGCCGCCGGTGCGACAGGAAGGTGTTCACCAGCGCGGTCTGGGCGTAGGCGGCCGGGTTGTCGAGCGCGGCTATCCGCCGCCACCTGAGGTAGATCCGCGCCAGCGTCTCCTGGACCAGGTCCTCGGCCAGGTAGCCGTCCCCGCCGGTGAGCAGGAAGGCGGTTCGGATCAGATGTCGTCCCCGTGCCGCAGCGAACTCAAGGAAGTCCGGCTGCTGCTCCGGCGGCGCCGAACTCGTCGTCGTTGTGCGGTCCATGTCCCTTCAACGCTCCGGGGCCCCGGTTCTGTGGCAGCCGGGGCCGGATCCGGCCCCGGCCCCGGCCCCGGCCCCGGCCGACGGACCCTCACCTTGCCGGACGTCAGCGCGGGCGTCGGGCCCGGGCCGGTGTGAGGATGCGAGCGTGACCACCACCAGCGAGAGCGCCCCGGCCGCGCCGGAGGCGGCGCCGCCCGTGCTCGACAAGCGGCAGCGCAACATCGTCTTCGGCACCATCGTGCTCGGCATGCTGCTGGCGGCCCTGGACCAGACCATCGTCGGCACCGCGCTGCCCACCATCGTGGCCGACCTCGGCGGCGCGGCGCACATGTCCTGGGTGGTCACCGCCTACCTGCTGGCGGAGACCGTCACCACCGCGCTGGTCGGCAAGTTCGGGGACCTGTTCGGCCGCAAGGTGGTCTTCCAGGTCTCCGCGATCGTCTTCATCACCGGCTCGTTCTTCTGCGGCCTCGCGACCAACATGTCGCTGCTGATCGGCTGGCGGGCGCTGCAGGGCGTCGGTGCGGGCGGTCTGATGGTCACCGCGATGGCCCTGATCGCGGACGTCATCCCGCTGCGCGAGCGGGGCAAGTACCAGGGCGCGATCGGCGCGGTCTTCGGCGTCGCCACGGTGATCGGCCCGCTCCTCGGCGGCCTGTTCACGGACCACCTGACCTGGCGCTGGGCGTTCTACGTCAATGTGCCGATCGCGATCGTGGTGGTGATCGCCGCCGCGCGGAACATCCCGTCGCTGCGTTCGGTGGCCCGCCCGGTGATCGACTACCTGGGCATCGCGCTGGTGGCGGTCGGCGCCAGCTCCCTGATCCTGGCGACCAGCTGGGGCGGGAACGAGTACGCCTGGGGCTCGGCCGCCATCATCGGACTGTTCGTCCTCGGGGTACTGGCCCTGGCGCTGTTCTGCCTGGCGGAGACCCGGGCCGCCGAGCCGATGCTGCCGATGCGGCTGTTCGGCAACCCGGTCTTCACGGTCTGCTCGGTGCTCAGCTTCATCGTCGGTTTCGCGATGCTCGGCGCGATGACCTTCCTGCCCACCTACCTGCAGTACGTGGACGGCGACTCCGCCACCGTCTCCGGGGTGCGGACCCTGCCGATGGTCTTCGGCCTGCTGATCGCCTCGGTGTTCAGCGGCAACGTGGTGTCCAGGACCGGCCGCTACCGGATCTTCCCGATCGTCGGCTCGCTGGTGATGGCGGCGGGCCTGTACCTGCTGTCGCTGATGGGGCCGGACACCGGCAGCGGGCTGGAGTCGCTGTACATGTTCGTCCTCGGCACCGGCATCGGCCTGTGCATGCAGGTGCTGACCATCGCGGTGCAGAACACCGTCGACTACGCGGACCTCGGCACCGCCACCTCCGGTGTCACCTTCTTCCGGACCCTGGGCAGCTCGTTCGGCACCGCGGTCTTCGGCACCATCTACACCAACAGCCTGCGGACCAACCTCGCGGACGGCGTCACCACCGCGGCCACCCTCGGCGGCGACCCGGCGGAGCTGACCCGGGCCGCGCAGAGCCCCGAGGGTCTGCACGCGCTGCCGCCCGAGCTGGCGGCGCCGATCATCGACGCGTACGCGGACACCCTGCACACCGTCTTCCTGTGGACGGTCCCGGTCGCGCTGCTGGGCTTCGTGGTGGCGCTCTTCCTCAAGCAGGTCAAGCTCCGCGACTCGGCCCGGGCCACCTCCACCGACCTGGGCGAGGGCTTCGGCTCGCCGACCGGCGGCGACTCCGCCCGGCTGCTGGAACTGTCCGTCGGCAACATCCTGCGCCGCACCGACCTGGACACCGCGCGGCGGATCCTGCGCACCTCCGACTCCCACCTGGACATCGCCGGGGCGTGGGCGGTGATGCAGGTCGAGCTGTTCACCCGGACCGTCGGGCACGCCAACCTCAACCTGATCGCGGCCCGTCGCAAGCTCCCGCCGGAGGTGCTGGAGCCGGCCTTCGAACGGATGGTGACGGGCGGCTACCTCAGCCGGGCCGGCACCTTCTACTCCCACACCGGGTCCGGCCGGCAGGAGGCCGACGCCCTCAACCGCGCCTGGGCCGGCTGGCTCAACGAGCAGCTGGAGAAGGACCGGGGCCGGCCGCGCAGCGCCGAACTGCGGGCCGCGGTGGACACCATCTCCAAGCGGCTGATCGTCGAGGAGCTGCTGGAGGGGATCCCGGAGCACCAGCGGCCCGCCGTGGTCGGAGCGGCCGCCGACGGGAAATCCGGCTGAGCTGCCGGTCCACCCTCAGGTAAGGTTCTCTCAGTCGATTGGGCTATTACCTGGGGGTGTCGTGGTGGAGCTGGAGCACGCCGGTGTACCGGAGCTGGTCCGTGCCTGGGTGGCCGGCTGGACGGTGTCGCGGGGCACGCCGTCGGCGGTGGAGGAGCCGTGGGGCCTGCGGGTCGACGTCGGGCTGCCGGACCACGTGGTGCGCCACGTACTGCCGGACGCCGACGAGGTGACCGTCCGCAAGGTCGCCGGCACCGTCACCGCCCCCGGCACCTGGCTCAAGGCGTTCGTCGAGCCGGAGCTGATGGCCGGCTGGCTCGGTGCCGGCTGGACCAACGACGCCCCCGGCTTCCTGATGGCCACCGAGCTGCGCCGGGGCACCCCCCGCACCCCCGACGGGTACACCCTGACCAGCGACACCACGGCCGGGGTCACCCGGATCCGGGTGCTCGCCGCCGACGGCTCGCTCGCCGCCCGGGGACAGTGCGCGCCGGTCGGCGGCGTCTCGGTGGTCGACCAGATCGAGACCGCCGCCGGACACCGCCGGCGCGGCCTCGGCAGCCTGGTGATGGGGGCCCTCGCCGACGCGGCGCTCGACCGGGGCGCCGGCACCGGCCTGCTCGGCGGCAGCACCGAGGGCCGCGCCCTGTACGAGACGCTCGGCTGGCGCACCCACGCCCCGCTCGCGAGCTTCGTCAACCGGCCCGCCGCGGGGCCCGCCGCGGACTGAGCCCGGGAGGGCCGGGGTCGGGAGGGCCGGGGTCGGGAACGGCCGCCCGGCCGGTACGGCGTGAGGGGCGGTCAGCTGCGCAGTGCGGCCGCCGCGGCGCCGACCAGGCCCGCGTCCGTGCCCAGCCGGGCCCGGTGGACCCGGATGCCACGGGCGAACGGCAGCGCGGCGAAGGTGTCCAGGTGCCGGGCGAGCGGGTCGAACAGCACCGGGCCGGCCTGGGCCACCCCGCCGCCGATCACCACCGCCTCGATCTCCACCAGGGTGGCCGTCGCGGCGATCGCGGCGGCCAGCGCCCGCGCGGACCGGTCGAAGGCGGCCAGCGCCACCTCGTCCCCGCCCTTCGCTGCCTCGGCGACCGCCGCCGCCGTGGCGTCCTCGCCCAGCGCCCGCCAGCCGTGCGCCAGCGCGTACCGGGCGATGGCGGTGCCGCTGGCCAGACCCTCCACGCAGCCGACGCCGCCGCACGGGCAGGGGTCGCCGTCCAGGTCGACGCTGATGTGGCCGATGTGCCCGGCGTTGCCGGTCGGCCCCGCGTGCACCCGGCCGTCCAGGATCAGGCCGCCGCCGACGCCGGTCGACACCACCATGCACAGCGCGCTGCGGTGACCGGCGGCGGCGCCCTGCCAGTACTCGGCCTCGGCGATGGCGACGCCGTCACCGATCAGGGTGACCGGCACGTCGACCGCTCGGTGCGCGGCTACCCGGGCGGTCAGTGGGAAGCCCCGCCAGGCGGGGATGTTGACCGGGCTGACGGTGCCCGCGGTAGCGTCCACCGGCCCGGCGCTGCCGATGCCGACCGCGCCCACCTCGGGCCAGCGGGGATCCGCCGCCAGCTCGTCGACCAGACCCAGGACGGTGTCCAGCACCACCCCGGCCGCGGCCCGCGCCGGGGTCGGGCGCTGGATCCGGGCGGTCAGCGTGCCGTCCTGGTCCACCAGCGCGGCCGCGATCTTCGTCCCGCCGACGTCCACGGCCGCCACCAGCCGCTTCGCCTCGCCACCCGCCACCGTCGCCACCTTCCGTACCGGACCCGGCCCCGGGCCACCGGCCCGCCAGGCTACCGCGCGGGCGCGCCCGGGGCGCCCCCGGCCGGTGCCGGGCGGCGGCCCGCGGCGGTCAGAGCCGGACCAGACCCGCCTCGGTCGGGACGAGGCCGCAGGCCTCGACGTAGAACGGCCGCAGCCGCTCCTCGAAGTCGACGTGCAGCCACTCGCACCCCGCCGCCCGGGCTCCCGCGACGGCCGCCGCGACCAGCACCCGGCCCACCCCGGTACGGTGCCGGGCGCCGGCCACCACGGTGTCCAGCAGGAAGGCGTGCACTCCGCCGTCCCAGGCCACGTTCACGAACCCGACGAGGTCGCCCGACTGCCGGGCGCAGACCCAGCCCAGGCTGTGCCGGTGCAGCCGCGCCGACCAGCCGATCTCCAGCACGGGATGGCCGAAGCCCTCGGCGTGCAGCAGGTTGAGCTCGTCGTCGGTGAACGGTCCGCGCCACGCACAGCTGATCGTCATATCAGTCATGCCGGGCAGCCTAGGGCGCGTTTGCAAAGTCGCGTCGGATCAGGCCGCGGCGTTGGGCGCCCGGCTGGGCGTGCGCCCGGATCACCCTCGTACTGGGTCGTACTTGGGTGATCCGGGCGTGCGTCCAGACGGGATGCACGGCGTCGCGGACCCGGCGGGACTTTGCAAACG
>NZ_JAIZ01000558.1 GCF_000710465.2 Kitasatospora sp. MBT63
AGCACGCCGACCTGCCCAGCCGCAAGCACGGCAACCCGCCGATGTAGCCGGGCGGCACACCGCACCGCACGCGCAGCACCGCACGCCACCAGCCGTCAGCATCCGAACCGGGGGAGAAACCAGGACCATGAGCAGCAGCGCCGAACCTCTTGTCCGCATCGTCCGCGGCTCGCTGAACGACGAGGAGCTGGCCGCCCTGACCGCCGTGCTGCTGGCCCGCGCCGCGGCCGGCCAGCAGGCCGCGGCGGCCCGCGCCGTCGAGCCGATCGCCAACTGGCAGCGCCTGGAGCGCCGCCCGGCGTACTACTCCCCCGTCAGCTGGCAGCAGGCCGCCTGACCACCCCCGCCCGTCACCACGGGCCTCGCAGGCCGCTCAGGCCGCCACCAGGGCGGTCGGGCGGCCTTCGTGCATCACGCTGAGGTTGTCCGCGAGGCGCTGCGGGTCCTGGGTCAGCCAGAGCCGTACGGCGGCGCCGAGCATGGCGCTCGGGGCACCGCCCAGGCGCCAGGCCGGCGGTGCCGCCGGGCACAGCGGCGCGCCGGTCACCTGGGCGATCCGGGCCGCGGCCGGGACCAGCAGGTCGGCCAGCGCGGCCGGCAGCCAGACCGTCTGCGCGCACGGCGCCGGGGCGGTCAGCGCCGCCAGCAGCCGGTGTGCGTCCGCGCTGCAGTGCAGCGTCGGCAGGACGTCCAGCAGACCGTCGGCGACCACCTCGGAGACGTCGCTGCGATGGCCCTGCGCCAGTCTGCGGAGCAGAGCCCTCTCCGCGGCGGTGATCCGTACGGTCAGCATGACCTCGTCGCTCTCCATGGCGCGGCCCTCCTCGCGGCTGCTCGAACGATCCGGTACGTGCCCCGCCTCGGTCTGCCACCCGTGGAAGGGCGGCAAACTCGGCGCCGGAGCACGTCCTGATAACGACCGAGGTGACGGTTCCTCAGTCTTGATCCGTGTACGACATCTTGTTCTGCGGCTGTTCACCGCGTACTCGCCCGGCCGGCACCGGGCGGGGTCCGGGGACCCCGCTCGGCACCGGTGCGAGCGGTCAGACCCCGGCGTAGGAGTGCTTGCCGGTGACGAAGATGTTGACCCCGTAGTAGTTGAACAGCCAGCACGCGAAGGCCAGCAGGGCCAGGTAGGCGGCCTTGCGGCCGCGCCAGCCGGCGGTCGCCCGGGCGTGCAGGTAGGCGGCGTAGGCGACCCAGGTGATGAACGACCAGGTCTCCTTCGGGTCCCACTCCCAGTACTTGCCCCAGGCCGACTCGGCCCAGATCGCGCCCGCGATGATGGTGAAGGTCCACAGCGGGAAGACGAAGGCGTTGATCCGGTAGGACAGCTTGTCCAGGGTCGAGGCGGCGGGCAGCCGCTGCCAGACCGTCACCGGGATCCGCAGCGGGCCGCCGGGCAGGCCGGCCGCCACCCGGCGCTCGTACGCGTCCTTGCCGACGAACAGCGCGGTGGTGACGAAGCCGGCGTAGAGCGCGCCGCCGCAGATGATCGCGGTGGAGACGTGGATCCCCAGCCAGTACGAGTGCAGGGCCGGGACCAGCTGCTCGGAGTCGGTGTAGAGGTTGGTGACCGCCACGCCGAGGGTGACCAGCGCGGCGAGGATCACCGGCAGGCCGAGCCAGCGGGCGTTCTTCTTCGCGGCCAGCAGGCCCAGGTAGGCGAGCACCATGGTGAGGGCGAAGGCGCACGAGAACTCGTACATGTTGCCCCAGGGCCAGCGCATCACCGACAGGCCGCGGGAGAGCACCCCGCCGGCGTGCAGCAGCGCGCCGAGGACGGTCAGCGAGATCGCGATCCGGCCCGCCAGGTCGCCCTTCTCGCTGGTGCCGGCGGCGCCCGGGCCGTCCGGGGCCTCGTCCTCGCCGCGGCCGCTGGTCACCACGGTGGCGCCGGCGTCGGCCAGCGCGGTGCGGGTCAGGGTGGCGGTGCCGCCGCTCGCGGTGGCGACCTTCACGGTCACCTTGCGGACGGCCTTGCCGCCCTCGTCCGCGGCCGCGACCGTCTCGGCCAGGCTGGACTGCTCGGCGGAGCGCAGCGCGACCGCGCCCTTGCTGCCGAAGGTCCACTCGACCAGGTGGGCCAGCATGGCCAGGGTGTACACGGCCATGGCCGAGTAGATGAGCTTGTTGGAGAGGTCGGCCAGCTGGGGGTCGACCGAGGCGAGATGCACCGTCTACTCCTTGGAGTCCGGGTCGGCGGGGGCTGCGGGGTCCGCGGGGTCGTCGGTGGGGCCGGCGGGCGGGCCGCCGGGCGGGGTCCCGGCCGGATCGCCGGCCGGGTCGTCATCGTCCAGTGCGGGGGCGCTTTCCTGGAGGTCGACGGCGAACTCCGCCAGCTCCTCCGCGGTACGGGCGGACTCGCTGCGGGCGAGGCCGGCCACCTCGACCAGGGTGCGGCCGTCCGGTCCCGTGGTGGCCCGGACCCAGATCCGGCGGCGCTGCACGAACAGCGAGCCGATCAGGCCGAGGATGGCGCAGACCGCGCCGGTCAGCGCGACGGCGTTGCCGGGCCGGTGCGAGATGTTGAAGCTGGCCCACTGCTGGTAGCCCTCGAAGGTGACGGTGCCGTAGCCGTCCGGGAGCTCCCAGGCCTGGCCCGGCTTGAGGCGGGCGCGGGCGATGTCGCCGTCCTGCTTCAGCTGGGTCATGTGCTTGGTGTCGAGCTGGTACACGTTCTGCGGGTTGCCGGTGTCGGTGCCCAGGTCGCCCTGGTAGGCGGTCAGCACCAGCATCGGGTCGGCCGCGTCGGGGAAGAGCGAGACCGGGCCGGTCTTCTCGAAGTTCTCCGGGGCGGTGGGCAGGAAGTAGCCGTTGAAGCCCAGCATGGTCTTGGTGCCGTCGGGCCCGGTGCCGTAGTCGCTGACCTTGATCACGCCGGTGGAGGTGGCGTTGGAGTCCTGCGGCAGGAAGGGCGTCGGCCCGCGGTAGACGATCTCGTTCTTCGCGTTGCGGACCGTCACCACCGGCGCGAAGCCGTGGCCGATCAGGAAGACCTTGCTGCTGCCGATCTCCAGCGGGTGGTTGACCTGGATGGTGCCGTTGGTCAGCTTGCTGCTGTCGGTGCCGTTCCAGTACCGGATGTGCGCGGTGAAGTCCCGGGCGCTGCCGACCTGGTCGCCGCTGGTCTGGTAGCGGGCGCTGAAGCTGTCCAGGTTGAAGCCGAAGGCGTCCAGGTCGTCCGCGGTGTAGGCCCAGGAGCCGGTGAAGTCGTCCAGCTGGGTCGTGGTGTTGGAGTAGCCCTGGCCCTCGACCAGCAGCTTGCCGCCCTGGCCGCTGGCCAGCGAGGCCCAGGCGAACCCGGCCAGCAGCGCGAACAGCGAGAAGTGGAAGAGCAGGTTGCCGACCTCGCGCAGGTAGCCCTTCTCCGCGGCCACCGGACCGGTGCCGGAGCGGTGGGCCCGGAAGCCGCGCCGGCGCAGCAGCCGGTGCCCGGCCGCGTTGACCGACTCGGCGTCGGCGTCGGTGTGCCAGGCCGCGTACACCGGCATCCGGGCGAGGTTGCGCGGGGCCGCCGGGGGCGCCGCGCGCAGCACGCCGACGAACTGCCAGGTGCGGGGCACGATGCAGCCGGCCAGCGAGACGAACAGCAGGATGTAGATCGAGGAGAACCAGACCGAGCTGTACACGTCGAACAGCTGCAGCTTGTCGTACAGCGGGGCGATGCCCTGGTGCGCCGCCTTCCAGGTCTGCACCTTGAAGGCGTTCTGGCTGTTCTGCGGGATCAGCGAGCCGGGGATGGCGGCCAGCGAGAGCAGGAACAGCAGGATCAGCGCGACCCGCATGGAGGTCAGCTGGCGCCAGGTCCAGCGGGCCCAGCCGAGGGCGCCCAGGCCGGCCGGGCCGGCGCCGGGGCCGTCCCCCTCACCGGGCTCGGCCGGGGCGCTGCTGAGCCGCTCCGCGGCCTGCTCCGCCGTCTCGTCGGCGGGCGTACGGTGCCCCGTGCGGGTGTCGCTCACGGTCAGATTCCGATCGAGAAGTCGCCGGTGGCGTACTGAAGCTGGTTCACCAGGGTGTCCCAGGCGCCGGTCACCAGCAGCACGCCGACCACGACGAGCATGCCGCCGCCGATCCGCATCACCAGCTGGTAGTGGTTCTTGACCCAGCCGAAGGCCCCCAGGGCCCGGCGGAAGGCCAGGGCGGCCAGGATGAACGGTACGCCCAGCCCGAGGCAGTAGACCGCCGTCAGGAAGGCGCCGCGCCCCGCACTGGCCTGGTTGAAGGAGAGCACCTGGATCGAGGAGAGGGTCGGGCCCAGGCACGGCGTCCAGCCCACGCCGAAGACCAGGCCGAGCAGCGGTGCCCCGGCCAGCCCCACGGCCGGCCGGTGGTGCAGCCGCAGCTCGCGCAGGGCGAAGCCGGGCACCAGCCCCATGAAGGCCAGGCCCATCAGCACGGTCAGCACCCCGAGCACCACGTCGATCGCCCGCTGGTGGTCCTTCAGGTTCTGGCCGAAGTGACCGAACAGCGCGCCCATCGAGATGAACACCACGCTGAAGCCGAGCACGAACAGGCCCACGCCGAGCAGCATCCGGCCGCGCCGGCCGCCCTTCGCCGAGGCCAGGTCGGCGGCCGAGAAGCCGGTGACGTAGCTCAGGTAGCCGGGCAGCAGCGGCAGCACGCAGGGGGAGAAGAACGAGATCAGCCCGGCCGCCAGCGCGATCGGGGCGGCGAGCAGCAGGGCGCCGCTGGTGACCGTCTCGTTGGTGTACGCGGCGGCGAGCAGCCCGGTGGTCACTGCTGCTCCGCGAGGACCGGCTTCAGCATCGCCTCGAGGTCCTCGGTGGTGAGCGGGTGCAGCGAGCGGGCGGCCAGCCGGCCCTGGCGGTCGACCACGATGGTGGTGGGGATGGCCGAGGGGTTGAGGGTGCCCTTGGGGAACTTCAGGATCTCGGTGCCGGCCGGGTCGTAGATGCTGGGGAAGGTGATGCCCTTCTCCTGCTCGAAGCGGACCGCGTTGGCCGGGTCGGTGTCCCGGGTGTTGATGCCGAGGAACTGCACGCCGTCGCCCTGGTGGGCCTGGTGGACCTCCTGGAGGTTCTTCGCCTCGGCCCGGCAGGGGCCGCACCAGGAACCCCAGATGTTGAGCACCACGACCTTGCCGCGGTAGTCGGAGAGTTTCAGGTTGCCGCCGTCCAGGCCGACGCCGGAGATGTCCGGGGCGGTGCGGCGCGCGGAGGCCACGGCGGTGTCGATGCCGCCCTTGCCGGCGATGAAGCCGGCCTGGCCTTCGCTGCTGCTCCCGGTGGAGCTGCAGCCGGCCACGGCCAGCAGGGCGGCCGCGCCGAGGGTGGCGGCGAGGCGGAGGCGGCGGGGGTGCGTCCCAGACATGTGAAAAGTTTCGCATGGGACTCCGGGGCGGTTCAGGGGGGTCCGGCATTGTCCACCGGACCCCCTCTGAGCTGCGGTTCTTATGCTTATGATCCGTTTAGAGCGGTCATTTCGCCTTCACTTCGGCGGCCCGGGTGTGACCTACGCCCCGAAGCTCTTGCCGACCGGCTTGTCGCCCTTGCGGCCCTTGCCGACCAGGTGGGCCGGGAGCAGGTCGCGGGCGGGCTCGCGGTAGCCGATCGAGACGATCCGGTCGTCCTCGTACGTGAAGCTGGTCAGCGAGGCGAGCGAGCACTGCCGGTTGCGCGGGTCGTGCCACAGCCGGCGGCGCTCGGCGAACGAGCGGACCACCCAGATCGGCAGCTGGTGGCTGACGCAGACCGCCTCGTGCCCGCGCGCCGCGTCCCTGGCCTTGGCCAGCGCGCCCATCATCCGCACCACCTGGTCGAGGTACGGCTCGCCCCAGGAGGGCTTGAACGGGTTGGTGAGGTAGCGCCAGTAGGCCGGGTTCTTCAGCGAGCCGTCGCCGACGCCGAAGGTCTTGCCCTGGAAGATGTTCTCCGCCTCGATCAGACCGTCGTCGACGGCCACGTCCAGGCCGTGGACCTTGGCGATCGGGGTGGCCGTCTCCTGGGCCCGCTCCAGCGACGAGGCCACCACGTGGGTGATGTCCCGGCCGGCCAGGTGCTCGGCGACCCGGTCGGCCATCTGCCGGCCCAGGTCCGAGAGGTGGTAGCCCGGCAGGCGGCCGTACAGCACGCCCTCCGGGTTGTGCACCTCGCCGTGCCGCATCAGGTGGACGACGGTGGTCTCTTTGGCGCTCACTGCTCTCCTCGGTGCTTCGGGTGCTTGCGTCGGGCGGCGGGCGGCGTGCCCGGGACGGACGGGCCTCAGACCGGCTGGGCCTCGGCGGCCGCGCGGGCGGCGGCCGGCAGGGCGGCGGCGATCCGCTCGAGCGCCCGCTCGTCGTGCGCGGCCGAGACGAACCACGACTCGAACGCGGACGGCGGCAGGTAGACGCCCTGGCTCAGCATCGAGTGGAAGAAGCCGTTGAAGCGGAACGCCTGCTGGCGCCGGGCCTCGTCGTAGTTGGTGACCTGCTCGTCGGTGAAGAAGACCGAGAACATGTTCCCCGCGGTCTGCAGCCGGTGCGTCACGCCCTCCTTGCTGAGCGCGGCGGACACCAGGCCGGAGATCTCGGCCGACACCCGGTCGACGGTCGCGTACACCTCGTCGGTGCAGCCGCGCAGCTGGGCGAGGCCGGCCGCGGTGGCGATCGGGTTACCGGACAGGGTGCCCGCCTGGTAGACCGGGCCCGCCGGGGCGAGGTACGCCATCACGTCGGCCCGGCCGCCGAAGGCCGCCGCCGGGAAGCCGCCGCCCATCACCTTGCCGAAGGTCAGCAGGTCGGGGGCCCAGCCCTCGTGCGCCGCCTCCAGGCCGTACCAGCCGGCCTTCGAGACGCGGAAGCCGGTCATCACCTCGTCGGAGACGAACAGGGCGCCGTCGGCGCGGCACAGCTCCGCCAGTCCCCGGTTGAAGCCGGGCAGCGGCGGGACCACGCCCATGTTGCCGGGCGAGGCCTCGGTGATCACGCAGGCGATCTGGCCGGGGTGCGCGGCGAAGGCCTGCCGCACCGCCTCCAGGTCGTTGTACGGCAGCACGATGGTGTCGCCGGCCTGCGCACCGGTCACCCCGGGGGTGTCGGGCAGACCGAGGGTCGCCACCCCGGAACCGGCGGCGGCGAGCAGCGCGTCCACGTGACCGTGGTAACAGCCCGCGAACTTGACGATCTTGGCCCGACCGGTGAAGCCGCGGGCCAGCCGGATCGCCGACATGGTCGCCTCGGTGCCGCTGGACACCAGCCGGACCTGCTCGACCGGGGCGATCCGGGCGACGATCTCCTCCGCCAGCTCCACCTCGCCCTGGCCGGGCGTGCCGAACGAGGTGCCGCGGGCGACCGCCTCCCGGACGGCCTCGACCACCGCCGGGTGGGCGTGCCCGAGGATCATCGGACCCCAGGAACACACCAGGTCGACGTAGTCGCGGCCGTCCGCGTCGGTCAGGTACGGCCCGCTGCCGGACACCATGAACCGCGGGGTTCCGCCCACCGCCTTGAACGCGCGCACCGGCGAGTTCACGCCTCCGGGCGTGACCTCGGCGGCCCGCTCGAACAGCGACTGGGACTGGGGGGCTTCGTACGGGTAGCGCTTCGGTTCGTTCATCGGCTCGCTCATCGACTGCGTCCTCAGGTCGGGTTACCCGGACATGCTCTCAAATCGTGTCCTTGACCTCTGCATGTCGGAGCCGATCATCTGGAACGATGATCCGGGTACTGCCGCCGCCCGGCGGGCCCGACCAGAGGTACGGTTATCCGTACTACCGGCCTCCACTGCGGACCGCCGGGGTCTGCCGGCCTCCCCGCGGGGCCGCCGCGCCCGGTGAAGCCGCCGGGCCGGGTCGGCCTGACGGCCGGGCGGTGCGGACGGACCGAGCGGTCCGGCCGTGTACGGCAGCGCGAGACGGGTAAAGGGCACGTTCGGAGGGACACCGAGCGTGTGGGGGTCTGTCGATTCCGGCGAATTCCGGTGAGGATGGTCCGAGTGTCCGAGGCGCAGGACGGCTCCGACGAGGCCGTGGGTGGTTCCCACAGGTCCGCCCGAGCCGCGGGCGGGGGAACGGGAGCGGGCAGGGGAAGGCGGGGTGAGGGCAGAGTGGGGGTCACCTACAAGTACTTCGGCGCGCCCGACCGGGCCACCGCCGCCAGAGTCCCCACCGCCCTCGGACCGGGCGGGCTCGGTCTGGACGCGGGCGAGCTCGGCTCACTGGGGCGCCTCGGCGACCTGATGGAGACCAGCGGCTCGCCCAACGGCCACCTCTCCACCAAGATCAAACCGGAGACGATGAGCGCCATGGTGCTCACCGGCATCCAGGGCGTGCCGCTGCACCAGGTGCCGCCGCTGGAGCTGGTCGTGCTGCACCCCGACTACGCGGTGGTCCAGCTGCCGCAGACCGTGGTCGAGCCGCTGCGCCAGGCCGACGAGATGGAACTCGGCGCCGCCGCCTTCATCTGGTCCACGGTGCCGGACCGGCGCGGGCCGCGGGACGCCTTCGTGATCTACCAGATGCTGCACGAGTGGCAGGACTTCGCCAACCGCCTGCACGAGGCCGGCCACCAGCTGTACTGCCTGGTCTGGCCCTGACCGCCGGGCCCGGCACCCGCTGAGGTCCCGTCAGCCGTCGCGCTGCGGGTCCCGCCGGGCCCCGGCCCTCCCCCGGCCCGGTGTCCGGCCCTAAGCTGAGGGGGACGATCGGCGGGGGGAGTCGTGGCATGGGTGGCTGGGCATGGATGCTGATACCGGGTGTGATCTTCGGCGGGGGCTGGATCAGTGAGAACGTCCGGAGCGCGCTGAAGACCCGCCACAAGCGGAAGCTGGAGCTGCACCTGGCCGCCGAGCGCCGGCAGCTGGCGCTGGACGCGGCGAGCCGGCCGCCGGAGCCGGTCTGCGGCTGCACCCACCATCTCGCCAAGCACGACCGGCAGGGCAAGTGCCACGAGATGGTCGAGGCCCCGACCGCCTGGGACGCCGAGCGCAAGCCGCTGCAGTACGAGGCCCGGCGGTGCAACTGCCAGCAGTACATCGGTCCGGAGCCGCTGGGCACCGTGTTCGCGGCGGAGATCGTCGACCTGTGAGGGCGTCGGCCGCGCGGTGACGCACCGGGACGCCGTCAGCGGCCGTCCCACCAGCGGGGTGCCGTGTCGTCGGGCCGCTCGGGGGAGGCGAAGGCGAACGGCACGTCCAGCTGCCGGGCCAGCGCCCCGCCCACTTCGCGCGCCTCCACGGCCTCCGGCCACGGCGGGGCCTCGCCGTCGAACAGCCGCAGGTCGGTGCCGAGCCGGCTGACCGCGAGTTCGAACTGCCGCCGGGGAGCGGCCGTCACCGCGAACAGGACGACGAACCAGCCGTCGGTGTCACCGTCCCAGAGCGCCTCGATCGCGTCGGGCCGCACCGGCAGCGCCGCCACCGCAGCCGCCAGCTTCTCGAGGTCGAGCGGCGGGGTCGAGGTGAACAGCGGCTGCTCCAGCGCCCGGTAGCGCTCCACCACCACGTCGAGCGCCTCGGTCAGGCCCGGCTTGGCGCCCTGTGCGAAGGCCTCGCGGATCACCTGCACCGCGTGGATCCGCCGGTCCCGGCGCACCAGGGCGTCCACCGCGGACCGGGCCTCGTCGGGCAGCGCGGCCCAGATGTCGTTCTGCATCCGGGCATTCAACTGCGCCGCCGGACGCGGCGCCACGGATTTCCACCGTCGGCCGGCCGGGCCGTGGCGCCCCCGCCGGGCGGGCGGGGGCGCTGCGGCGTCACCGGTACGGCGTGCGGTTCAGCCGTTCTTGCCGAGGCAGAGGATGAATATGCTGCTCCGGCGCTCCTCGGTGTAGGTGAACTCCACGCCGTCCTCGGTGTCGCACTCCTGCTCGTTGGAGCTGTGCACCACCTTGAGGACCTTGAGGTCGGCGTTGGCCGACTTGCAGTCCACGACCTTCACGTCGGGCTTGGTGTCGGACCCGGAGTTGTGGACGCAGTCGCCGGCCTTGGCGCTCGCCGGCTGGTCCTTCATGAAGTAGGCCGCGGCGAACAGCGCGAGCCCCGCGGCCACGACGACGGCGACCACGCCGATCAGGGCGGACTTCAGGCCCTTCTTCTTCGGCACCTCGGGCTGGTGGTGGCCGAGCGGCGGGTACGCGGCGTACGGCTGCGGCTCGGGCTGGGCGGCCGTCGGCTGCCCGTCGGCCTGGACCCCGTCCTGCGGTGCCGGCCGGCCCTCGGGCTTCGGCTGGTCGGTGTCGGCGGGGGTGTCGGCGGCGGGCGGGGTCGGCGGGGTCGTCAACGTCGTTCCTCATGGTCAGCTGGACAGGCGGTGTCGCCAGACCTTAGTGGCTGTTGTCGTTCCGATCTTGAGGGGCACCGG
>NZ_JAIZ01000559.1 GCF_000710465.2 Kitasatospora sp. MBT63
CATCCGTATGCCCTTTCACAGCTCACCGATCGGAGATCCACGTGTCCCTGAAGCCGTCCGCCCGTACCGTGCTCGCCGCCATCGCCCTCGCCGCCCTCGCCGCCGTCACAGCGACCCCTGCAGGCGCCCAGGAGCGTCCGCGAATCACCCCTGCGACGAGCACCGCAGGGTCATGGCACATCACCGGAAACTGGTACCTGTACAAGAAGGACTGCGTGGACGCCGGCCAGCAGTACGAGCGTGAAGGCTTTCCGTACCAGTGCCGCTACGGCTACCTCCCGCCTGCCGGGAAAGACGTGTACTGGCTCTACATCTACAACTAGCCCCTGGCACCGCTCCCGCACGACAGCCCTCCGGCCACATCGGCGGGACGTCACCGCCCACGGACGGCGCCCCCCACCCGGCCCTCGCGCACACCCCGCCACCGGGCCCGCCCGGCACCGGCGCCCGGCAACGAGGGGCGGAGGCTTCAGGACGATCCACCGATCCGGGCTCGGTGCGGGCACCGGCCCATCATCGCGCGAGATTGGCGGGCACCGCGAGCCGCTTGCACGGCGGCCACCCCGTCCGTACACGCCCACCGGAGCCGCCGGGACCGGGTACGACCCGACAGGGGCACGGCTCCAGGCTGATACCGCCCCGGGCAGGATCGGGGCGCAGCGGCGGGGCCGGTGTGTTCGCACGGCGCGGCCCGACGAGTGCGTGGCCGACGAGTGCGTGGCTGGCGCCTGTGGGGCGGGCTACCAGGCGGCTGCGGCCCGGGCCGGCCCGTCGGCCACCGCGCCCGCCGCCGATCCCAGCCGGGCACAGGCCGAGGCGAGGAACGCCGCTGCGCGGCGCAGATGACGGACCACCACCGGCAGCAGCGTGCCCCGGAACCGGTCCGCCGCCCGGAGCTCCGCGGCATCCTGATCGAGGAGCGCGCCCGCCTCGCGGATCCCCTCACCGGGGGTGCTCGCCCGGTCCTCCCCCGCCAGCACGGCCGCGATGTCGGCGAGCTCACCCACACCCGGGTCATCCACCGGGTCCGCGCCGAACACCACCAGCAGCCCCGCCAGCCCCGCCAGCTCCGCCAGCAGACCATCCCTGCACCCCAACGCCCGTCCGGCGGCAGGCACACGGTCGGGCCCCGGACGCCCCGCCGCCCCGAGGCCGCGCGACCGGTGAGATCACCACCCGCACGGTGCCGTCGTCGCCGAGCGCCTGCAGGCGCCGGCGCACGGTCGCAGCGCTGGTCCCCAGCACCTGGGCGGCCCGCTCCGCCGTGACGCGACCGTCGCACTGCAGCGCGGCCACCAGCCGCTGATCCGTGGAGCTCGGTACGGAATCCGCCGATGCGCGTGCCATGGGGGCAAGTTCCGCCCAACCGGCCGCCGCGCGGGGGCCGTTCCGGTGACTGCGCGCCGACCATGGATGACACCCGCGCAGCAAACATTCTGACGCTGCATCAGTCGGCCGCGACCACCACCAACGAAGCATCCGATGCGGCACGCAACGCCCGGCCCGTCCGGGCCGGCTCCGCTGCGCGGCTCAGCCCCGCAGCAACCTCACCGGGCATCCGTATGCCCTTTCACAGCTCACCGATCGGAGATCCA
>NZ_JAIZ01000560.1 GCF_000710465.2 Kitasatospora sp. MBT63
CAGACATGGCCACACCAGAGCTTTGTGTTAGCTCCTCTAAAACCAGTTGATCGTCACGTGTCCCCATGTCACGCCAACGACTGACACAGCGGAAAGCCACGGATTATTGATCTGCAGGCCCTTAGAAGGTGCCTTGCTGGTCGGGCCTGATGGGGTGCGTAGAGAACACCCATCTTCCCAGCTTAGCGGGCTCCTCTTTGTGTCAACCCCTCTCTCGACCCACCGCCGATCGGTGGATCCAGGATAAGTTATTGAGCACCATTCGCGAGCGACAGGTGTTGCCCTTTTGTAGGCTCGATCGGGCAGTCGAAATCTTCATGGGGGGAGAATTATTGTTTCCCTCCGCGCCGCGAGGGGTTTCTGATCTTGCTACGCCCTTCAAGGGGTTGGTTCGCCATGATTGATAGTGGAGCGCCGGAATTCCAGGGAACAGGGAAAGCTGGCCGAATTCCAAAAGCTGACAAAATTATCCCTCCTCCGTGTCGGCCTGCCGGACGCCGCAGACGTCTGGTCGCCCTCATCGGAGCCGCGGCTATCGGAGTGGTGTCACTGGGGACTGCCCCGATGTTTTCGTCCGCGGCGGTGGCTGCCACTGGAGGGAGTTGTGTCACCACAGGCAGCGACGTCACCTGTACGTACTCCGCCGGGACGGACGACCAGACTTTCACCGTTCCCGAAGGTGTGAAGACGCTGATCGTGGAAGCTCAAGGGGGTGCCGGGGGCACCCCTAGCGGCTTTGGCGGAGGGGGTGCACTGATCACCAATGCACATATCGGCGTACAGCCCGGAGACCTTCTCTATGTCGAGGTCGGCAGCGATGGTGGAAACGGAGTTGCTGGGAGCAACGGCGGTGCCCCCGGAATCGGCGGAGGGGGCGGAGCAAGCACGGTACAGACCCAATCCAAAGCATCCTGCGCGATGACGGGCACTGTCGGCACTGACTGTCGCCTGGTTGTTGCGGGAGGCGGTGGAGGAGGAAACTTCATCCAGGGCTCGAGCGGCGGCAACGCCGGTGCGGTGGGCTTCGATTCAGCGGGATTTGCCCTCGGACAGAACGGGGGAGGCACCGGCACAGGCGCTAGGTGTATTGATCACGAGCGTTGTTGACAGTGGTCGGGCTTGATCAAAGTGAAGACCTCCGGTGTGGTGGAGCTGTCTAGGACTGCACCGCACCGGAGGTCTTCATGTCCCACCGTAATGCCCGCCTGACCGTGCACGGCAGGCGGCTCCTGGTCGAACGCGTCAGGGCGGGACGCCCTGTCGCGCACATAGCCGCCGAGATGGGGATCTCCCGCACGACCGCCCACAAGTGGGTCCGACGCTGGCGGGCGGAGGGCGACGCGGGCCTGCACGACCGGCCCAGTCGTCCCCGGACCACCCCGCACCGCACACCGGCCACGACCGAGGCCGAGGTCTGCCGACTCCGACGTGAACGCAAGCTCGGCCCCGCCAGGATTCCGATCGTAGCCAGGGACTTGCCCTCGGCCAGGCGTTCCTGCACCGCCGCGTAGCGTTCCTTGGTGCGGGCGACCACGCGCCGCGGGAGGCCGAGGCAGTCGCGCATCCCGTCGGGAGGGTCGAACGGCTGCGTCGCGGCGCGCGCCGCGCCTAGCTCGGCGGCTGGACCTGCCGCGAACGCGGACCGGATGCAGCCGTGGTGCGAGCCGACGGTCTTCTCCACGGCCTCGGCGACGTTCCGCCACAGGTGCCACCCGTCAGCGACCTGGACGGCTTGCGGGGCGCCGTTCCTGGCGCCTTCGGCGTAGGCCCCGGCCCGGTCCCGGCAGATGACCTCCACCTCCGGATGCCCGGCCAGCCACGCGGCCAGCGGTTCGGCCTCCCTCCCCGGCAGCAC
The DNA here is from genome assembly GCF_000710465.2 of Kitasatospora sp. MBT63. Classification (GTDB taxonomy): domain Bacteria; phylum Actinomycetota; class Actinomycetes; order Streptomycetales; family Streptomycetaceae; genus Kitasatospora. Next base: position 1,856 of record NZ_JAIZ01000560.1, read on the forward strand.
GTCGACCGGCCGGCGGGCCTCCAGGTCCACCAGAACGGTGGCGTACGTGTCGCCCTTGCGCAGCGCGAAGTCGTCGACGCCCAGCACCCGAACGTGGGCCTGGGGAGGCTCGGGCACGGCGCGAAGCAGCCGCAGCAGGGTGTCCTTCGCGGCGCGCATGCCCAGCATCGCGGCCAGGCGGGCGCCGGGCCGACCGGCGAGCGTGCACGCGATGGACGGCAGGACCGATCGCAACAGCGGGGTCTTGCGGGTGTGCGGCTTGGTGAGTCCCTCGACCTGCTCGGCGAACGTCACCGCTGGGCAGGAGCCGTTCAGGCAGCGGAAGCGGCGCACGAGCAGCTCGACAACCACGGTCCTGCCACCGATCGCCGCATCCGCCAGCCGCCGGACGTACCGCCCAGGCACCCGCCCCGACGGCCTGGAGCAGTCCGGACATATCGCCCCGGCCTCCTGCGCGTGGGCATGCAGGACGATCTGGGCCGTCGACTGCTGCACGAACTCGACTACGACACCAGCCAAATGGGGAAGGAACACCTCAAGATTCCGCGAACTGCACGCCTGACGTCATGTCAGTCCACCCATGCGCCAAGGGCCTGATCACAAGATGTTCGCCAGAGCCCGCAATTCCCCAGGTCAGCGATCACGTTATTCAGAAGCCGTTGTCGTACCGATAGCGACGGGCGTGTTTC
>NZ_JAIZ01000561.1:0-1315 GCF_000710465.2 Kitasatospora sp. MBT63
GGCGGCCGGCGCGGTGTACCCGCGCGGCGCGGGCGGGGCGGCGGGCGACGACGGCCAGTTGGCCGAGGCGCTCGCCGCGCTGGAGCGGATGGTGGGCCTGGATCCGGTGAAGCGGCAGGTCAGGGCGTTGTCGGCGCAGCTGCGGATGGCCCGGCTACGGGCCGACCAGGGGCTGCCGGTACAGCCGCCGAAACGTCACTTCGTCTTCTCCGGGCCCTCCGGCACCGGCAAGACCACGGTCGCCCGGATCCTCGGCCGGGTCTTCCACGCGCTCGGCCTGCTCTCCGGCGACCACCTGGTCGAGGCGCAGCGGGCGGACCTGGTGGGCGAGTTCCTCGGCCAGACCGCCGTCAAGGCCAACGAGCTGATCGACTCGGCGCTGGACGGCGTGCTGTTCATCGACGAGGCCTACAGCCTGTCCAACTCGGGCTACACCAAGGGCGACGCGTACGGCGACGAGGCGCTGCAGGTGCTGCTCAAGCGCGCCGAGGACAACCGCGACCGGCTGGTGGTGATCCTGGCCGGCTACCCGGCCGGGATGAACCGGCTGCTGGCCGCCAACCCCGGCCTCAACTCCCGGTTCACCACCCGGGTCGACTTCCCCAGCTACCGGCCCGCCGAGCTGGCCGAGATCGGCCGCACGCTGGCCGCCGCCGACGGCGACGGCTGGGACCAGGACGCCGGCGAGGAGCTGGCCTCGATCTGCGCCCACGTGGTCGGCGAGGGCTGGATCGACGACCTCGGCAACGGCCGCTTCGTGCGGACCCTGTACGAGAAGTCCTGCGCCTACCGGGACCTGCGGCTGTCCGCGCAGGGCGGACTGCCCAGCCGGGAGGACCTGGCGGCCCTGCGGCTGCCCGACCTGCTCCAGGCCTACGGCGAGCTGATCGACGGCCGGGGCGGCGGCTAGGGCGGCTTGCGAAGTCGCGTCGGACAAGGCCGCGGCGTCGGGCGCCCGGAATCGCCCTCGTACCGGGCCGGCCGTACGCGGGTGATCCGGGCGTGCGTCCAGCCGGGGGTACCTCCCGGCCGAAGGCTGGGGAGCGTCGCGGACCCGGCGGGGCTTTGCAGACGCGCCCCGGGCCGTGTCCGGCAGTCCCCGCCGGGCGCCCGGTGCTCTTTCGGGCCCCGACCGGGAGGCGCCCCCGGCCGGACGCACCGGCGACTCGCCCCTGCACGGCCCGGTACGAGGGGGTTTCGCCGGCACGCCCCGCCGGGCGCCCGACGCCGCGCGCCGATCCGACGGGACCTGTCGGACACGGCCCGGCCCGCGCCGGACGGCGACCGCCCCCGGCCTCGGGGGGCTCGGGGGCGG